>NZ_JBXAJM010000002.1:0-334817 GCF_058797315.1 Pseudomonas sp. GW823-FHT02F05 | reverse complement strand
CTCACCGTCGCCGCGTTCATTCAGGAAACACATGTTATCGTTGACGTTTTTCGCGAGCAAGCTCGCTCCTACAGTTGATCTCTATCGTTGTTCAGCGATTCAAGGGCGCAACGAAGCGGCTGTCAGCAGCGGTATAAATCCAAGGCTCATCCACATCAGTGACTTTGAAACGCAGGGTTTGAGAGCTGCTGGCCGGTGTGTCCGCCAGCAACGCTACCGACACCGGTATATCGACAATTTCCCCGGCAGCCAGACTGACATGGGTCTTGCCTTGCAACTGGAACCCCTCGGCATCCACCAGTTCCAGGCGGTAGTCCTGGCGCTGCTGGGTCTTGTTGATCACCTTGAGGCTGTAGATGTTTTCGATCAAGCCCTGGCTGTTTTCACGGAACATGCCTCGGTCTTTGGTCACATCCAGCGACACCATCGGCCGTTCAATCAGCGCCACCACCAACGCCGCGATCATCACCAGCAGCACGGCACTGTAGCCGATCAGGCGCGGCCTGAGCAGGTGGGTCTTGCCACCTTGCAATTGATGCTCACTGGTGTAACTGACCAAGCCACGGGCATAGCCCATTTTGTCCATGATCGAATCACAGGCGTCGATGCAGGCCGCACAACCAATGCATTCCATTTGCAGGCCGTCGCGGATGTCGATGCCCGTGGGGCAAACCTGAACGCACAGCTGGCAATCGATGCAATCGCCAAGGCCAACCTCGGCTGGCTGCACGTCACGTTTACGCGGGCCACGATGCTCGCCGCGGGTGGTGTCGTAGGAAATGGTCAGGGTGTCCTTATCAAACATTACGCTCTGGAACCGTGCATAGGGGCACATGTGCATGCACACCGCTTCGCGTAGCCAGCCGGCATTGATGTAGGTAGCGCCCGTGAAAAACAGCACCCAGAACAGGCTCACCCCACCGATCTGCCACGTCAACAGTTCGGCGGCCAAGGGGCGGATCGGGGTGAAGTAGCCCACAAACGTCAGCCCGGTCAACACACTGATACCCAGCCACAATGTGTGCTTGGCCGAGCGCCTCGCCAGCTTATTCAGGCTCCAGGGGGCGGCCTGAAGTTTGATGCGCTGGTTGCGCTCACCTTCGGTCACCTTCTCGCACCACATGAACAGCCAGGTGAACGAGCTTTGCGGGCAGGTGTAGCCGCACCATACGCGGCCGGCAAACACCGTGATCGCGAAGAGGCCGAAGGCGCAGATGATCAACAGCGCCGAGAGCAGGATGAAGTCCTGGGGCCAGAACGTCGCACCAAAAATGTGGAACTTGCTCTCGGCCAGGTCCCACAGTACGGCTTGGCGCCCACCCCAGTTCAGCCACACGGTGCCGAAAAAAGCCAGGAACAGCAGGCCGGCACCGCCCACTCGCAGGGTGCGAAACAAGCCGGTAAAGCTGCGGGTATGGATCAGGTTGTCGCTGGATTTGGCCTTCACTTTCTTGGGGTGAATGGGCTCAAAGGTTTCCACGGTTGGGATTCGTTCGCTCATGGTCATTCGCTCATCAGCCTCCATCAGGCCGACGAACTATGGGCGACAGACTGTTTGCATAACAGACTCAGGTGGCGTGATAAAAAGCGGATCAGATCAGCTTGAAGCGTTCTTGTGCGTCAATCTGCTGCACCCCATGGGCATAGGGGTGCAGGGGTTAAGCGGGTCTGATGATGCAGATCAATTAAATCACCGAACCAGGTTGGTCCGCCTTTACATGCTCACGGCCATCGGTTGCGCCTTCAACCGTCAGCGCGTCCGCCTCGGCTTCGGTGATGTAGATGCGCGAACCTGCCAGTTCCAGATAAGACATGGCTTTGTCGTGATCGGTCAGGATGGTCACCCGGGTGGCTGGCAGGCTTTGTTCCTGGCCATTGTCGTCGAGCGTGAAGTAGCACAGATGATTTTCGATGCGTACGGTCATGACAATCTCCGTTTTGTGGGCTATGCAGCGTTAGGCGGCCGCCATGCGCACGGGTTCCAGGCAACTGACTGGCGGTCTGCGCTGTCCATCCTTTATCTATCCATAATAAAAAGGAGCGCATCCATGGAGGCCTGGTGGCATCTGGCGTGGCAAACCCTGCAAGCCGAATTCGCAGACCTTGGCGATGCCCGGCAACTCACCCAAGTGACCGTGCGCCTGCTGATCGCGGCGATCCTCGGCGGCATCCTGGGGTTTGAGCGTGAACACAAGGGCAAGGCGGCCGGAGTGCGCACCCATATGCTGGTGGCGCTGGGCGCCGCGCTATTTGTGCTGGTGCCGCAGATGTCCGGCAGCCAGGCGGATGCCATGAGTCGTGTGGTTCAAGGGGTCATCGCGGGCATTGGCTTTCTCGGCGCTGGCACCATCCTCAAGGGCAAGGAAGACGAAGAGGGCCAGCATGTAAAGGGCCTGACCACCGCGGCCGGGTTGTGGATGACCGCCGCCATTGGGGTTGCGGCGGGAATGGGGCGTGAATCGACGGCGGTGCTCAGTACGCTGCTGGCCCTGGCGGTATTCAGTGTGATGCCGCGGATCGTCAAGCTGCTGGAGAAGGATGAGTGACGCGGGTTACGTGATGAGGTTGCCGTATCTCACCTCACCGAAGGCTTTCACCACAAACGGCGACTCTCCCGGGTTGCCGGAAATCATCACCACGCTCGTATTGTGAGCCGGGCTATAGTGAATCTGTACCTCACTACTGACTCCCGAGAAGTTTCCTACCAATTTCAATGGCGTGTTGCCGAGTTGATTTCTAATTGCCGATACATCGAGTTTGTCTCTGTGGTGGTCAAAATCCATCACTTGCTCAGGCGCGTCGAAACTTGATTCACGGCTATTACGGAAGGTGAAGGTCTGACCATTGTCATTCCTGAGCTTGTTGTTGTGTTTGAGGCTTTCTGCCGGGGGCGGTGGATTATCCGGTTGAGGGGGTGGGTTGCCGAGGTCCGCCTCTTTGCCGATATCGAAGAGGGCTGAAGCCAGAGGCGTACTTTGCCGCATTCGCTGTATGGCAGAAAGCTTCTCAATGCGTAGATCACGCTCGATTTGCATAGCGCAGTTGAAACCTGCCTCGGGATCAAGAGTGGAGGTGCGCTCGCGAATTTCTTCAAGGCTCAAGCCCGGGTCCTCGATATGTGAGGATCGGTCATGAATCATCTGCAGGCTTGATTGACCTAAACGCTCCTTCACATCGGTAATCAGTTTGCGCGCTTCGTCTGCATCCGGGCCGTGCAGCAAGGATTTGACGTTTTCCCTGCTTAACAGGCTTCGGATCGTGGTCACCTGCCCGGAGGTCTCGTGTGAGTTGGGCGCGCGCAGCATATTGGTAATGTTCTGCTGGCTGGTCAGCGCACGAAGTTGGGCAAGCTGGGTGGCGTCGGCACCGGCCGTCTTCGGCTCTACGTCCGCAGAGGGGGCAGGGTTGGGCAAGGTAAAGGTTTGCGGCGCCCCGGAAGGGGCGGAGGCGGGCGTGTCAGGCTCTTTCCTGCGCATGATTGCGCTTGGGCCGGCCCTGAACAGATCGTTCAGTTTTTCCCGATGATCGTTGACTGGCGGTTGTTGGATGCCGTGAACATCCGAGAACGGGGGCAGTAGTGAGGTGCGCATAGAAGGTACTCGCTTAACGGACAAGATAGTCTGCGGCCGGCAAGGGGGCGAGGCAGCGTACGGGAGACTGAATCTATCTTGTTCATCAAGAGGGGGATCTCGGTATTGTCGGTGATTGAAGTAGGAAAGCTCAGTAGCGCTTGCCCGCGATACTTTCACGGGCAAGTGCTTGCGTGTCTGTGAGTCAGGCAATAACCGGCGGCATCGTCGTGGGCGGTTCCTGCACCGGTGGCGGCTGGTTTTCAGGCGGCTCCTGTTCAGGGTCGCGTTCCGGTTCGGGCGGGGGCAATGGGGGGGCGTCGATATTCGGATCTTCGGGTTCAGGAGGTGTCGGGATGCTCATGGGTATGGCCTCGTTTGTGCTTTGCTCTGTTGGTGGACCATTGCCTGCTGGAAATGATT
This sequence comes from Pseudomonas sp. GW823-FHT02F05, assembly GCF_058797315.1. NCBI lineage: Bacteria > Pseudomonadati > Pseudomonadota > Gammaproteobacteria > Pseudomonadales > Pseudomonadaceae > Pseudomonas > Pseudomonas sp. GW823-FHT02F05. Next base: position 330,825 of record NZ_JBXAJM010000002.1, on the reverse strand, counting down.
CCCGCCCAGGGGCGGTATATCCACCTGAACTTTTGGGCAGCGCCCAGGCTCGGACTTTAAACGGCCCAGCTCAAGGATAGCGTCGCCGTACCTGAATTCGTATCAAGCAAAGAGCGTCCAAAGGGCGTAAGGGGAAGCTGCTCGATGACTGCCGAAACACTGGTTCCAGAAGACTCCGTGCTGCCGTTGTCGCAGGCGCTGCTGCTACCCAGGATCGCGATCGAAAGCACCATGCCGGTCATCGACAACGGGGAGTTTGCCGTCAAGGCGGTGGTGGGCCAGCGGGTTCATGTCACCAGCAAAGTGTTCGCCGATGGCCACGATAAACTGGCGGTGTTGATCCGCTGGCGCGCCCTGGGAGACGAAAGCTGGCACAGCGTAGTCATGCTTGATATCGGCAACAACGGTTGGGAGGGCGCGTTTACCGTGGCCCACCAAGGCCGTCATGAGTACTGCATCGAAGCCTGGATCGATACCTTTGCCAGCTTCTGTTACGAACTGCGCAAGAAGCATGAAGCTGGCGTGCCCGTCAGCCTGGAGTTGCAGGAGGGCCGTAGCCTGGTGCTGCAGGCCGCCGAACGCAGTGACAACGAACTGCGTGACCGCTTGATGCTGTTGCACCATGAGCTTTCCGGCCTGTTGGAAACCGAGCAGGTGGCGTTGTTCCTGCACGAAGACAGTGCACACCTGATGACCCAGGCCGACCATCGCGCCTATTTGAGCGTCAGCCCCGCCTACCCGATTGACGTGGAACGTGAAGCCGCACAATTTGCCAGCTGGTACGAGCTGTTTCCCCGCTCGATCACCGACGATCCGGCGCGGCACGGCACCTTTAACGACGTGCACGCACGCTTGCCGATGATTCACGACATGGGCTTCGACGTGCTCTATTTCCCGCCGATCCACCCCATCGGCCGTAGCCACCGCAAGGGCAAGAACAACTCACTCACCGCCGGCCCTGATGATCCGGGCAGCCCCTACGCCATTGGCAGTGAGGAGGGCGGTCACGAGGCTATTCACCCTCAGTTGGGCACTCGCGATGATTTCCGCCGGTTGGTCAAGGCTGCTGCCGACCACGGCCTGGAAATCGCCCTGGATTTCGCCATCCAGTGCTCCCAGGACCACCCGTGGCTCAAACAGCATCCGGGTTGGTTCAACTGGCGCCCGGACGGCACGATCAAATACGCGGAAAATCCGCCGAAAAAGTACCAGGACATCGTCAACGTCGATTTCTATGCGGCCGATGCCATCCCCAGCCTGTGGACCGAGCTGCGTGACATCGTGGTGGGCTGGGTGGAAGAGGGCGTGAAGACCTTTCGCGTCGACAACCCGCACACCAAGCCGCTGCCGTTCTGGCAATGGCTGATCAGCGACGTGCGTGCCAAGTACCCGGAGGTGATCTTCCTCGCCGAAGCTTTCACCACACCGGCGATGATGGCGCGCCTGGGCAAGGTCGGCTATTCCCAGAGCTATACCTACTTCACCTGGCGCAACACCAAGGCTGAGCTGAGCGAGTACCTTGCCCAACTGAACCAGTCGCCCTGGCGTGAGTGCTACCGCCCGAACTTCTTCGTCAATACGCCGGACATCAATCCGGGTTTCCTGCATGAGTCCGGTCGCGCAGGCTTCCTGATCCGCGCTGCGCTGGCCACGATGGGCTCGGGCCTGTGGGGAATGTATTCGGGTTTCGAGTTATGCGAAGCCGCGCCGGTGCCGGGCAAAGAGGAATACCTGGACTCGGAGAAGTACGAAATCCGACCTCGGGACTTCACCGCGCCGGGCAACATCATCGCCGAGATCGCCCAGCTCAACCGCATCCGCCGCCAGAACCCGGCGTTGCACACGCACCTGGGGCTCAAGCTCTACAACGCCTGGAACGACAACATTCTGTATTTCGGCAAGCGCAGCGAAGACGGCAGCAATTTCATTCTGGTCGCCGTCAACCTCGACCCGCACAACGCCCAGGAAGCCCACTTTGAATTGCCGCTGTGGGAGATGGGCTTGCCCGACGATGCCCAGACCCAGGGCGAAGACTTGATGAACGGCCACCGCTGGACCTGGTACGGCAAGACCCAATGGACCCGGCTGGAGCCGCAGATGCCGTTCGGGATCTGGCGCATCAGCACATCCTGAGTGCTCGTTCCCACGCTCTGCGTGGGAACGCCTCACTTGACGCTCTGCGTGGGAACGTCTCACTTGACGCTCTGCGTGGGAACGTCTCACTTGACGCTCTGCGTGGGAACGCCTCGCTTGACGCTATGCGTCGCGCTTGGGACGCGGAGCGTCCGGGGCTGCGTTCCTACGCGGAGCGTGGGAACGATCCTCGAGAACTTTGTATTTTCAGGAGTTTGCAATGGCCAAGAAACCCAAGGCAGCCACCTTTATCAAAGACCCGCTCTGGTACAAAGACGCGGTAATCTACCAGGTTCACGTCAAATCCTATTTCGACTCCAACAACGACGGCATTGGTGACTTTGCCGGGCTGATCGCCAAGCTCGACTACATTGCCGACCTCGGCGTGAACACCATCTGGCTGCTGCCGTTCTACCCATCTCCCCGGCGTGATGACGGCTACGACATTGCCGAATACCGCGGCGTGCACAGCGACTACGGGACGATGGCCGACGCCAAGCGCTTTATTGCCCAAGCCCACCAACGCGGGCTGCGCGTGATCACTGAACTGGTGATCAACCACACCTCCGACCAGCACCCCTGGTTCCAGCGCGCGCGCAAGGCCAAGCCAGGCTCGGCCGCACGGGACTTCTACGTGTGGTCGGATGATGACCAGAAATACGACGGCACACGCATTATTTTCCTCGACACCGAAAAGTCCAACTGGACCTGGGACCCGGTGGCCGGCCAGTACTTCTGGCACCGCTTTTACTCGCACCAACCCGACCTCAACTTTGATAACCCGCAGGTCATGAAAGCGGTGCTGTCGGTGATGCGCTATTGGCTCGACCTGGGCATCGACGGCCTGCGCCTGGACGCCATTCCCTACCTGATCGAACGGGACGGCACCAACAACGAAAACCTGGCGGAAACTCACGACGTCCTCAAGCAAATCCGCGCCGAGATCGACGCCCATTACCCCGACCGCATGCTGCTGGCCGAAGCCAACCAGTGGCCCGAAGACACGCAGCTGTACTTTGGTGACAGAAAGGGTGATGACGGCGATGAATGCCACATGGCGTTCCACTTCCCGCTGATGCCGCGCATGTACATGGCGTTGGCCCAGGAAGATCGCTTCCCCATTACCGACATTCTGCGCCAGACCCCGGAGATTCCCGCCAATTGCCAGTGGGCAATTTTCCTGCGCAATCATGATGAGCTGACCCTGGAAATGGTCACCGACAAAGAGCGCGACTACCTTTGGAACTACTACGCCGCAGACCGCCGCGCCCGTATCAACCTGGGCATTCGGCGACGCCTGGCGCCGCTGGTGGAGCGTGATCGTCGGCGGGTGGAATTGCTCAACAGCCTGTTGCTGTCGATGCCGGGCACGCCAACCTTGTACTACGGCGATGAAATCGGCATGGGCGACAACATCTACCTGGGCGACCGTGACGGCGTGCGCACGCCCATGCAATGGTCTATCGACCGCAATGGCGGGTTTTCCCGTGCCGACCCGGCCAGCCTGGTGTTGCCGCCGATCATGGACCCGCAATACGGCTACCAGTCGGTCAACGTTGAGACCCAGGCCCAGGACCCGCATTCATTGCTCAACTGGACCCGGCGCATGCTCGCAGTGCGCAAGCAGTCCAAGGCGTTTGGCCGTGGCAGCCTGAAGATGCTCTCGCCGACTAACCGGCGCATCCTGGCTTACACCCGTGAATACACCGGCGAAGACGGCCACACCGAGATCATCCTGTGCGTAGCCAATGTGTCGCGCAGCGCCCAGGCGGCGGAGCTGGACCTGTCGGCCTTTGCCGGCATGGTGCCGGTGGAGATGCTCGGCGGTAATGCCTTCCCGCCGATCGGTCAGCTGAATTTCCTGCTGACCCTGGCGCCCTATGGTTTCTATTGGTTCGTGCTGGCAGCGGAAAACCAGATGCCCAGCTGGCATGTGGAACCGGCGCAAAGCATGCCCGACTTCACCACTTTGGTACTGAAAAAACGCATGGAAGAGTTACTGGAAGAACCTTGCCGCACCAGCCTGGAACAGACTTCACTGCCCGCCTGGCTGCCCAAGCGTCGCTGGTTTGCCGGCAAAGATACGGCAATCGACACGGTGCACATCGCTTATGGCGTGCGTTTTGGCGACCCGCAGCATCCGGTGTTGCTCAGTGAGATCGAAGTGACCAGTGCTGGCCAGGTCAGCCGCTACCAACTGCCCTTGGGCTTCCTTGGCGAAGACCAGTTCACCAGCGCCTTGCCCCAGCAATTGGCTTTGGCCCGAGTGAGACGTACCCGTCAGGTAGGTTTGGTGACCGATGCCTTCAGCCTTGAGCATTTTATCCTTGAGGTGATCCAGGCCATGCAGGCCGGCACCGTGCTCAATACCCCTGACGGCGATCTGCGCTTCGAGGCCACTCAACACTTGGCCGCACTGCAACTGACCCGTGAATCGCCGGTGCGTTATTTGTCTGCCGAGCAGTCCAACAGCTCGGTGGTGGTCGGTGACAGCCTGGTGCTCAAGCTGATTCGTAAAGTCAGCGCCGGTGTGCACCCGGAGCTGGAAATGAGTGCCTACCTGACCGCCGCCGGCTACCCGAATATCTCGCCGCTGTTGGGCTTTATGAGCCGCCGCGACGGGCAGGGGCAGGACAACCTGCTGATGATTGCCCAGGGTTACCTGAGCAATCAGGGCGATGCCTGGAGCTGGACCCAGAACAACCTGGAGCGGGCGATCCGCGATGAGCTGGCCGACGCGATCTCTGAACAGGAACAGCATTACAACGCCCTCGGCGAACTGGCGGATTTTGCCGGTTTGCTCGGTCAGCGCCTGGGTGAAATGCACCTGGTGTTGGGTGCGCCAACCGCCGACAAGGCTTTCAAACCCGAACCCACCACAGCCAAAGACACCCAAGCCTGGGCCCAGGATGTCGGCGCCCAGATCGACCGCGCCTTGCAGTTGCTCAAGCTTAATCAAAGCCAGTTGAACCCCGCCGACCAGGCGTTGGTCAGTGAATTACTGGCGCAGAAAAAAGCCATCGCGGCGCATGTTCAGGCGTTGGCCAAAGCCACGGTGGGCGGGTTGCGCATTCGCGTCCACGGTGACTTGCACCTGGGCCAGGTATTGGTGGTCAAGGGCGATGCCTACTTGATCGACTTCGAGGGCGAACCGGCGCGACCGCTGCATGAGCGGCGCGGCAAACACAGCCCTTATAAAGATGTGAGCGGTGTGCTGCGTTCCTTCGATTATGCCGCGGCCATGGCGCTGAATGTGCAGGGGGTGGATCACACGCCAGAAGCGAACGCTGCGCGTAAACGTGTGACCGACCGCTACCTGAATGAAGCCCGCGTAGCATTTACCCAGGCTTACCAGGCCGCTGCGTCTACACTGGCGCATGACTGGCAGGATGCCAACGGCCAAGACGCAGCGCTGACCTTGTTCAGCCTGGAAAAGGCCGCGTACGAAGTGGCCTACGAAGCAGAAAACCGCCCGACCTGGCTGCCGGTGCCCCTGCAAGGGCTGCACGGCTTGCTGAGCGGGCTGACACCTATATCTAAACCTGTACGCGGTGGGGAGACGTCATGAGTTTTACACAGAGAGAACCGCTGCAGCCCAAGTTGACTGCATTGCCGGCGTCCAAGGACGTCGATGCGCTGGTGCGCGCCGAGCACCCCGACCCCTTTTCGATCCTGGGGCCCCATGATGACGAGCAGGGCGGCCAGTTTATCCGCGCGTTCCTGCCGGAGGCCCTGAGTGTCCAAGTATTGGCGCGTGACACGGGCGAGCCGGTTGGCAGCCTCGACGCCACCCAGGTGCCGGGCCTGTTTGTCGGGCACTTCAGCACTCGCCAGCCCTACCTGCTTAAAATCCAGTGGGCCGGCGGTGAGCAGATCACCGAAGATCCCTACAGCTTCAGCCAATTGCTGCTGGGGGAAATGGACCTGTACCTCTTTGCCGAAGGCAATCACCGTGACCTGGGCAACTGCCTGGGGGCTCAGGTGGTCAGCGTCGACGGCGTGCAAGGCGTGCGCTTTGCCGTCTGGGCGCCGAACGCACGGCGGGTTTCGGTGGTGGGAGACTTCAATATCTGGGACGGGCGCCGCCACCCGATGCGTCTGCGCCATCCATCGGGAGTGTGGGAAATCTTCATCCCACGCCTGCAGCCGGGCGCGGCCTACAAGTATGAAATTCTCGGTGCCCACGGCATTTTGCCGCTCAAGGCCGACCCTTTGGCGTTGGCCACCCAACTGCCGCCGGACACCGCCTCGAAGGTCGCCGCACCTTTGCAAGTGGATTGGCAGGACCATGAGTGGATGCAATCGCGGGGAGACAAGCAGAAAACCACTGCGCCGTTGTCGATCTACGAGCTGCATGTGGGGTCCTGGCAGTGCGAGCTGGACGAGGCCGGTGAAGTTGCCCGTCAATATGGCTGGCGCGAACTGGCTGAGCGGCTGATTCCTTACGTTCAACAATTGGGCTTCACCCATATCGAGCTGATGCCGATCATGGAACACCCCTTTGGTGGCTCCTGGGGCTATCAGGCGTTATCCCAGTTTGCCCCCAGTGCTCGCTTTGGCTCGCCGGAAGACTTTGCCTGGTTCGTCAATGCCTGCCATCAGGCCGATATCGGCGTGATCCTTGATTGGGTACCCGCGCATTTCCCCACCGATACCCACGGCCTGGCGCAATTTGACGGTACCGCGCTGTACGAATACGCCAACCCCCTGGAAGGCTTTCACCAGGACTGGGACACGCTGATCTACAACCTGGGCCGCACCGAGGTCCACGGTTTCATGCTCGCGTCGGCCTTGCACTGGCTCAAGCATTTCCACGTCGATGGCCTGCGCGTGGACGCAGTGGCCTCCATGCTGTATCGCGATTATTCGCGCAAGGCCGGTGAATGGGTGCCCAACCGCCATGGCGGTCGCGAGAACCTGGAAGCCATCGACTTCTTGCGGCACCTGAACGACGTGGTTGCCCTTGAAGCCCCGGGCGCCTTGGTGATTGCCGAAGAGTCCACGGCCTGGCCTGGCGTCAGCCAGCCTACCCAACAGGGTGGCCTGGGGTTCAATTACAAATGGAACATGGGCTGGATGCACGACTCCCTGCATTACATCCAGCAAGACCCGGTGTATCGCGCCCATCATCACAACGAGCTGAGTTTCGGGCTGGTGTACGCCTGGTCGGAGCGCTTTATCCTGCCGATTTCCCATGATGAGGTGGTGCACGGCAAGCACTCGCTGATCGACAAGATGCCCGGCGACCGCTGGCAGAAATTTGCCAACCTGCGCGCCCACCTCAGTTTCATGTGGATGCACCCCGGCAAGAAGTTGCTGTTCATGGGCTGCGAATTTGGCCAATGGCGCGAGTGGAACCACGATCAGCAACTGGATTGGTATTTGCTGCAGTACCCCGAGCACCGTGGGGTACAGAAGCTGGTAGGCGATTTGAACCGCCTGTACCGCGAAGAGCCGGCGCTGCACGAACAGGACGATGCGCCCCAGGGCTTCCAATGGCTGATCGGTGATGACGCGATCAATAGCGTCTACGCCTGGCTGCGCTGGAGCAAGGATGGCAAGCCGGTGTTGGTGGTTGCCAACTTCACCCCGGTGCCCCGTGAAGGCTACGCAGTCGGTGTGCCGTTTGGCGGGCGGTGGAGTGAGGTGATCAACAGTGATGCCGATACCTACGCGGGCTCCAATTACGGGAATGGCGGGGCCGTGTTTACCCAGGATGAGCCGCGCCATGGGCAACCGGTGTCGCTGTCGTTGAACCTGCCGCCCCTGGGCGTGCTGATTTTGCGACCTCAACAGCCTGAAACGCTCTAGCGCGGCGTATGCCGCTGTTCGGCTTGCTGGCAAGGTGCCACAATGGCGCCTTTGCCGTCGCCGGTCAAACAGGCCAACCCCATGCATAGCCTCGGGCAAGATCAGGGTCACTCCATCGAAGAGCAGGTGCGAACCGACCGTTTGCACCAGCTCTTTCGTCAATCATTCTCGGCGATCTTCGGCAGCTACCTGGGCGCCGTCATGCTCTGCTGGCTGTGCTGGGATCGATTCGATCAGCAGGTCATCCTGGTGTGGCTGGTACTGCTGGCGGGCTCGTCATTGGTGCGCCTGCATCTGTTTGTGCAATGGTTTCGCTGCCCTGACGTGGGGCGCACACCCGCCCGTTGGGAGCGCCACTACTGGGTCACGCTGATGCTGTCGGCGGGTATCTGGGGCGGCGGTGCTCTGGCGGTGATGCCGGTCGATGACCGCTTGTCCCAGGTGCTGGTGATGCTGTTTACCGTGGGCATGTCGGTCAGCGCGGTGTCCTGTTATTCAGCCTATCGCTACATGACGCTGGGCTCGATGGCGCTGGTGTTGCTTCCCTGCACGGTATGGATGCTGTTTCAGCCTTCTCCGATGCAGGTTGGCGTGGCGCTGGCGGTGCTGGTGTTTGCTTCGTTTGTGGTCGGTGCGACGCGCAAGCTGTCCGATGCCCTGGAAAAAGCCTTCCGTCTGACGAGGCAAATGGAGCGCGCTCATCATATTTCCAACCGTGCCGCCCAGACCGATGAGTTAACCGGGCTGATGAACCGTCGGGCGTTCTACGAACAGGCCCAATTGCTGTATGCCCAGTGCCTTCGCGAGCAGCAGCCGCTGTGTGCATTGATGATGGACATGGACCACTTCAAAGCCATCAATGACACCTACGGCCACCAGGCCGGCGACCAGGTGTTGCGCCAGATTGGCGCGGTGATCAGTGCGTCCTTTCGCCAGACCGATATCTACGGTCGCCTGGGGGGCGAAGAGTTTGCGGTATTGCTGCCCAATACCTCGTTGGAGACCGCACGCAGCATCGCCGAGGAGTTGATCCAGACGATTCATGATTTGCCCGCCGACCCGGTACAAGGGGTGAGCGCAAGCCTGGGCGTAGCATCGACCTGCACTCAGCCTCTGGATTTGAACGCCTTGATGAACAGCGCCGACAAGGCCCTGTACCAGGCCAAGGCATCGGGTCGCAATCAGGTAGCGGTCGTCGACTGATCCTTGCACATCGCCTTTGCCAGCACCCGCGCAACTTGGTCGGCGGAGTAGGGCTTGGCGAGGAACTCAAAGCCTTCGTAGCCGCTGTCTGCCAGTTCCTCACTGTAGCCAGAGACGAGTACCACGGGCAGGTCGGGGCGGCGCTGGCGCAGCAACCTGGCCATGGCCACGCCGGTCATGCCGGGCATCACCACGTCGGAGAAAATCGCGTCGAACCCCTGGACGTCATTGCCAGCGAGGTTCAGCGCCTGTTCGGCATTGGTCGCCCAGGTGGTCTGGTAACCCAGGTCCTTGAGGATCTGGCTGGCGAAGCGTCCCACCTCTAAGTTGTCCTCAACGATCAGCACATGTTGATGAGCAGCCTCCTGCGGCGCTGGCAGATCTGCAGGGGTGTGTTGATCCGGCGCCGCTTCGCCTTCGACTTGCGGCAGATACAAGGTAAACACCGTGCCTTGGCCGAGGGTGCTGGCCACATCGATATTGCCGCCTGACTGCTTGGCAAAGCCGAATACCTGCGACAGGCCCAGGCCGGTGCCTTTGCCCACGGCCTTGGTGGTGAAGAACGGCTCGAAGATGCGCTCGAAGGTGTCGCTGGGAATCCCGCTGCCGGTGTCGGCCAGGGAAATGGTGATGTAGGGCATGCACGACTCGGCATCCCCACGAATACGTGGCAGCGTTTGCTCGCTGGCGACTTTGAGGGTCAGGGTACCCTGGCCGTCCATCGCATCGCGGGCGTTGAGGGCGATGTTGATCAGTGCGGTTTCGAACTGGCTGGGGTCGATGCGCGCATAGCAGGGCTGATCGGGCAATTTAACCTGCACATGAATGCGTGCACCGGTAACGCTCTCGAGCATCTCGCCGATATTTTGCACGCGCTGGCCGACATCGAACACCTGCGGGTTCAGTGGTTGGCGCCGGGCAAAGGCGAGCAGTTGGCTGGTGAGCTTGCTGGCCCGCTCGACGGTGTCGGACACCGCGCACATGTAGCGTTGCCGACGCTCCTCGGACAGGCCGGGCTGGCGCAGGAAGTCCACCGACGAGCGAATAATGGTCAGCAGGTTGTTGAAGTCATGGGCGACGCCGCCGGTCAGTTGGCCGATGGCCTCCAGCTTCTGTGACTGGCGCAGTGCGGCTTCGGCCTCGGCCAGCGCATGGGTACGCTCATTCACGCGCTGTTCCAGGCTGGCATTGAGCTCTGTATAGGCGGCCAGGCCCTCGCGCACGGCGGCATCGGCGCGTACGCGCTCGATATGCGCCCAGGAACGCTCGGTGACTTCGCCCACCAGCGCCATGTCATAGGATGACCAAAAGCGCGGCAGTTTGTCGTGCACGGCCATCAGCGCGGTGAGCCGCCCGTCTTTGATCAACGGCATGCAAATAGTGGCTGTCACCCCCAGTGCCTGGAAGCTCGCGGCGTCATGGGGTGGCAACTCGATCAGATTATTGCGTATCACCAGTGGCTCGCCGGCACGCAGGCAGTTGACCGCGCATTCCCCGAACGCCGCGAGGCTGTAATGCCCGATGATGCTCGGCGAGCCATGCGCCGACCAGTCGCCGCGAATGGTAAAGCCATCTTCATCCTCGTCCATGTCGGCGTAGGCACAGATGGATACCTGCAGATGTTCGGCCAGCAGGCGGGTCGTAGACGTCAGGATGGTTTCGGCGTCGGTGGCATTGACCACGCTGTTGCCGATGGCGTCCAGCACTGCCAGGCGACGGGCCAGGAATACCGTGGCGGTTGTTTCGGTCACCGTGTCGAGCAAACCGACCACCACGCCTTGGGCATTGCGAATCGGGCTGTAGCAAAAGGTGAAATAGGCTTGTTCCGGCGCTTCGTTGCGTTGGATCAACAGCGGGAAGTTTTCGATATAGGTGGCGTGCCCATCGAACGCGGCGTCGGCGATAGGGCTGATATCGTCCCACACCTCGTGCCAGATCTCGTTGAACGGGCGGCCCAAGGCGTCGGGTTTGCTACCCAGGATCGGCGTGAACGCGTCGTTGTAGAGAGTAATCAACTGAGGCCCCCAGACGATGGCCTGGGGGAAACTCGACGCGAAGCACAGCGCAACGGTTGTCTTCAACACATCGGGCCAGTGTTCAAGTGGCCCCAGGGGCGTATTGGCCCAATCGTGCTGACGAACCCGCTCTGCCATTTCGCTGCTGCCTTGCAGCCAATTCATCATGGGGTTCACACCTTGCTTGCTACGTATTGTTTAGCTTTGAAGAGTCAGGCCGACTAGCAACAGACCGGAATGACCGCATTCAGTTCAGCGCAATTATCTCCCTGATAGCACTTTGATTTCATTGTCTATTTGCACGCCGTCATTATTGGCCGGGTTGGGCCGGCGCTCAACCTTATTGCGTGCCGAATAAGCCCGTCCAATAGATGCCCGCGTCACTCTTGGGGTCCATGGCGTAGGCGGCACCCAATTCGCGAAATTGCGGGTTCATCAGGTTGGCGCAGTGGCCGGGGCTGGCGAGCCAACCGTCTACGACCTTGCGCGGCGTGTCGAGGCCGGCGGCGATGTTTTCACCAATATTCTTCGCGATATACCCCGCCAACTCGGCGCGGTCGCCGGGCGTACGGCCGTCGGGGTCCAGGTGGTCGAAGAAATTGCCGTTGGCCATGTTGCGGGTATGGCTGTTGGCTGCGCCGGCCAGGGTGTCGTTCCACGACAGGGGCGCCGTGGCGGTGAACGCCTGGGTGCCACACTGGCGCGGCTCGGCACGGGCGGTGTTGATCAGGTCGAGCAGTTTTCTGCCTTCGGTCTGCCAATCGCCCAGGCCGCTGGTCACCAACGGGCGAGCCAGCACGATGCGCCAGTCCTGGCCGCTGTTGCTGACCCCGATGTCGACAAATTGCGGATCGAGCACTACGCGGCAAAAGCTCTCGCGCACCGCTTTCATCGCAGCCTCGGCATCCTTGGGACCGGACAGACTGATGGCCTGCACGTTCACCATCGGGTACGCAGCCCGCGCCAGCGACTGCTGCAAATCGCCGACATTGGAGGCCGGCAACACCAGCCGTGTATCGCTGGTCAGCGGCGGCAGCTCCTGGGAACCCTGGTCACCGCAGCGTTGCACCTGGCTGCGGTATTGGTTGATCTGTTGGACTAACTGACTTTCTTCATTCGCCATCGCGCTGGCGCAGAACACCGTAGTGGCGGCCAGCGTCGCAAGACCCATCATCAATGACAGAACGCGCATGGACGTTACCCTTGAGCTTGAAAGTGCCCATGATGCGCGATCCAGGTGCATCCATGCACCCGTTGGTCCGAACTTTTTTGCTCAGTTCTTGAATGCCGAGTGTTTCGCGCCCTGATCGCAAAGGGCAAACACCACCACCAACAAGGCAGAAATCGCAAGGATCACCACCACGCCATCGGTGGAGTGGGTGGCCGAGGCCGCTACCATAGATAGCGCGCCCAGCGGTGCCAGGCCACCGGCAATGGCGGTGCCGATTTCCCGCCCGGTGCCAAAACCCGAAGAGCGCGTTTGCGTCGGGAACTGCCGGCTCAGGAACGAGCCCTGGGGCGCAAACATCATCGGCGCGAGGATACCGGTGCCCACACCGATTGCGAGGTAAATCATCAGGCTTTCACCACTGTTGAGCAGGGCCAGGAACGGGTAGGCGAACAACAGCGAGCACAGCCCGCCGAGCATCAACACGGCCTTGCTGCTCCACTTGTCACACAGCCAGCCGAAGCAGGGCACGGCGACGATGGCTACCAGGCTGGCGATGGTCACCGACAGCGAGGTGACATGCACGTCCACGCCTTTGAATTGGGTCAGGTACGCCAGGGAGAAGGTCTTGAAGATGTAGCTCAGGGCGTTGTAGCCAATCGCGACAAAAAACACCACGGCGAGGCCCTTGAGGTCGTTCTTGAACAAGGCCTTGAGGGGCGATGGCTTGGCTCTGGCTTTTTCCTTGCTCAGCGCTTCGAACTGTGGGGTTTCCGGAATGCTGTTGCGCACCCACAGGCCGACGCCCACCAGCACGATGCTGCAGATAAACGGAATGCGCCAGCCGCCGGCCAGCAGGAACTCGTTGCCGTTGATGGTCAGCAGGTAAATAGTCAGCGAGGACAGCAACAGGCCCAGGTTCAGGCCCAGTGCCGGCCAGGCGCCCTGGCTGCCACGCTTGCCTTGGGAGGCATGCTCGTAGGACGTGACCGCCGCCCCCGACAACTCGGCACCCGCGCCCAGGCCCTGGATGATGCGGATAAACACCAGCAGGATCGGGGCCCATATGCCGATGGAGGCGTAGCTGGGGATCAAGCCGATCAAGGTGGTGCACACGCCCATCAGGCAGAAGGTCAGCACCAGCACTTGCTTGCGCCCGAACTTGTCGCCCAGGTAGCCAAACAGGATGCCGCCGAAAGGGCGTGCGATAAAGCCGATGGCAAAGGTCGAAAAGGCCATCAGCGTGGCAGTCTTCGGGTCGCTGTTATCGAAGAAGATCTTCGAAAACACAATCGCCGCCATGGTGGCGTACAGGTAAAAGTCGTACCACTCCAGCATCGAGCCGAAGATGGTGGCGGCGGCTACTTTGCGTAGACGCTTGCGGGTTTGTTCGGGCGTTTCGGTACCGGGAATGGAGGCGGATGCCGACATGCTGGACTTCCTTCTGGGTCTTGTAGTTATTGTTGGGTGAACGGGCGGTGCGGTGTTACTGGGGGTGGAACAGGCGGTCGGCGATCATCGCGCCGATGGGCATGGCCGAGGTGGCGGCCGGCGAGGGCGCATTGCACACATGCAGCATTCGTGAGGTTTGGGCGAACAGAAAGTCGTGCACCAGGCTGCCGTCGCGCATCACTGCCTGGGCACGGATACCGGCCTCGTAGGGCAGCAGGTCATCGAGGGTCAGGGACGGACAGTACTTGCGGCACTGCTCCAGGTAGCCGGACTTGAACAAGGAGTTCTTCATCTCGGTGGTGCCCGAACCGAGGTTTTGCCAGAGGGTTTTCCAGAAACCCGGGAAGCTGGCGTACTGCGCCACGTCGCGCCAGTTCACCGAAAACTTGCGGTAGTTCTCGCGGCCCAGGCCCAGCACGGCATTCGGGCCGACGGTGACGCTGCCGTCGATCATGCGGGTCAGGTGCACGCCGAGGAAGGGCAGCTCCGGGTCAGGGATCGGGTAGATCAGATGGTTGACGATGTTGTTCTTGGCGGCGGGCAGGCGGAAGTATTCGCCCCGAAACGGGATGATCTGATGGTCGATACGGATGCCGGCCAGGCGTGCCAGGCGGTCCGACTGCAAGCCGGCGCACACCACCAGGTGGCGGGCCTGCCAGGTCTCGCCCTCGGTGTTGACGGTGACCGTATCGGTGTTTTCGTGGATGGCAGTGACGGTGCGTTCCAGGCAGATCTGCCCACCGTTGCGACGAATCACCTGGGCCATGGTCTCGCACACTTGGCGGTAATCCACAATCCCGGTGGCATCGAGAAACAAGCCGCCGAGGCCGACGATGTTCGGTTCACGCTGGCGCAGTTGTTCGGCATTCAGGCGCTCGACCTGCATGCCATTGAGCTGGGCACGGGCGTACAGCGCTTCCATACGTTGCATTTCCAGCGGGCTTGAGGCCACCAGCAGCTTGCCGCACACCTCGAATTTGATCCCGTGTTCGCGGCAGAACTGCTTGGTGGCTTCGGCGCCGCGCTTGCACAAATCGGCCTTGAGGCTGCCGGGTGCGTAGTAGATGCCGGCATGGATCACGCCGCTGTTGTGGCCGGTCTGGTGCCTGGCCAGTACCGACTCTTTTTCCAGGATCACCAGCGACGCGCCGGGTTGGCGCTTGAGCAGCTCCATGGCGGTGGCCAGGCCGACAATGCCGCCGCCGATAATGCAAAAGTCATGAATCATTGCTGGGTACCTAGGCTGTACATTTCAGTCTGCTTATCAGGTTGTCAGACTAATGTTTTTGTTAAAAAAATGGCGTGTCCACGGACACGCTGCAAACAAGGTGGATCAATTCGTGGTGGGTAATTCCAGTTGCAGGCGTCGCGCCGCGGCACGCAGGTGCGCCTCGGCACTGGCGGCGGCGCGCTGGGCGTCGCCGTCGGCAATGGCCTGGTAGAGCTGTTGATGTTCCTGGGTCGCGTCGGCCGAACCGGTGGCAAAGCGCGAGGCCGAGTTTTCCCACGCGGTTTTACGCGCACTGGCCAACTGGCTCCTGAGGAAGTCATGGAAGGCCACGAAGTAGTCATTCTTGCTGGCGTCGGCAATGGCACGGTGGAATTCCACATCGGCCAGGGCTGCGGCTTCAAAGTCGTCGCGGTTGTCCTGCATGGCCTGCAACGCGCTTTTCATGCGCTGCAGGTCGGCGCTGTCGCGGCGCTGGGCGGCAATCGAAGCGGCCTGGGTTTCGATCCACAAGCGCACTTCGAACATTTGCGCCAGGTCAGGTCGCCGACCATTGGGCTGTGGAAACCGAAACACCGTGCCTGCAGGGGTCTGCGAAATAAACGAGCCCAGGCCACGGCGGGCGGTGAGCACACCGTCGGCCTTGAGCTGGGCAATGGCTTCACGCACCACGGAGCGGCTGACGTTGAGTTGTTCGGCCAGTTGCTGTTCGGTCGGCAGGCGCGACTCCGGGGCCAGTTGGCCGGATTCGATTTCTGCGCGAATGGCGCTGACAACCCGTACGACAAGCGAATCGGGGCGCTGGAGCTCAAGCATGGGAAAACCTTGGTGATCAGGTTGTCAGACAATAGTCGTTACGATTTTAGCTTGTCAACGTTTGTCTGCTTCGCGCTGGCCAGGGAATGTGCGCGTCTCCAGGCGATCAGCACAGCCAGTAACAGCAAACCTACCGCCATGGCGAAGGTGGCGTGCAGGCCGGCTGCCACCGCCTGGGGCGCGGCATGGCTGACATCCGGGGTGGTGTGGGCGAACACCGCGCCGAGGGCCGATGCGCCGAAAATCAGGCCCAGGTTACGCGACAGATTCAGCAGGCCGGACACTGTGCCTCGGCGTGTCGCCTGTATATCGCTCATTACCGCCGTGTTGTTGGCCGCCTGGAACAGGCTGTAGCCGGCTGTCAACACGATCAGCGCCGCGAGATAAACACCAAGCCCGGGCGCCTGCGACAGCAACATAGCCCCGCACAGCATCACGCTCAGCCCCACGAGGGTCAGGCGTTGACTGCCGAGGCGATCGGTCAGGTAACCCGCCGGTACACCGGTAACCGCCGCGACCGTTGGCCCGACGGCCATGGCCAAGCCCATCCAGGCGGGATCGAGGCCCAGGCCACGGGACAGGTAGAACGGGCCCACCACAAACGTGGCCATGATCACCGCCGACACCAGAACGCTCATGACCAGGCCGGCGCGCAACGGCGCATCGCGCAGGGGCGCCCAGAGTGTATCGCCTGGCGAAGCTTCGCGGGCGTTAGCATCCGCCGGCAAATAACGGTAGGCGAGGGCGGCAGCCACACCCGCCAAGGGCAGGCCGATCAGAAACAGCGCGCGCCAGCTCCACAGGCTGAGCAATACTCCGCCGACACTCGGCCCCATGGCCGTGCCGAGTGCCGACATAGTGCCGAGCAGGCCCATGACCCGGCCCGTATTCGCTTTCGTGACCGTGTCACCGACCATGCCCAGGGTCATCGCCATCATGATCGCCGCGCCCAGGCCCTGGAATGCCCGTGCGCCGATCAGCCAGGACAGGGTTGGCGCGGCGGCACAACCGGCGCAGGCCAGGGCAAACACCAGCAACCCGGCCAGCAGCAAGCGCCGGCGCCCCAGACGGTCGCCCAGGCGCCCGGCGCTGACAATCACGGCGGTGATGGCCAGCAGGTAGGCGAGCACCACCCACTGCACGGCCTGAAACGATGCCCCGAAGGCGTGCGCCAGGCTGGGCAGGCCGACATTCGCGATGCTGGTGCCCAGGGCGGCCAGCAACATGGACAGCGACAAGGCCACCAGGCCGCCGCGTGTGGAGGTTTGCATGCGCGTTTCCTTGAGTGAATGCACCTGTCGCAAATCTACGGCGTCGCTTAAGATGGCGGAAGACGCAGGGGTTGCAGGTTATAGCTGCATCCAACGCCTGATAAGGAGACCCCATGCCCGACCTCAATTTACTCATCACCCTGGACGTGTTGCTTGCCGAAGGCAGCGTCGCTCGCGCCGCCCAGCGCCTGCGCCTGAGCCCTTCGGCCATGAGCCGGGCCCTGGCGCGTTTGCGTGCAGCCACTGGCGATCCGCTGCTGGTACGTGCCGGGCGCGGCCTGGTACCGACGCCCCGGGCGTTGCAATTGCGTGAACAGGTCAGCCAATTGGTGCAGGACGCCCATGCGGTATTGCGCCCGGCAAACACCCTGGACTTGGGTGAGGTGGTGCGCACCTTCACCCTGCGCACTAGCGAGGAGTTCGTCGAACGCTTCGGCCCCGCCTTGCTGGCGCGTATCGCCCAGGACGCCCCAGGGGTGCGATTGCGTTTCGTGCACAAGAGCGACAAGCACAGTACGTTGCTGCGCGACGGTGTCGTCGACCTGGAAACCGGTGTGGTCGATGCCGGCGCCAGCCCGGAGGTGCTGACCCAGGCGCTGTTCCGTGACCGCCTGGTGGGCGTGGTGCGCGAGGGCCATGCTCTGAGCCGCGGCCCTCTTAGCGCAGCGCGTTTCGCCCAGGGACAACATGTCTACGTGTCGCGGCGTGGGCAGGACCGTGGCCAGATCGACGAGGCCCTTGAGGCGCAAGGTCTGGTTCGGCAGGTCGGCATCGTGGTCGCCGGTTTCAACACGGCCATCGCCCTGGCGCGTGATACCGACCTGATCGCCAGCGTGCCTGAGCGCTATATCACAGTGCCGCCTCGAGGCTTGTACTGCTTTGAGCTGCCGGTGACATTGCCGCCATTTACCGTGGCGATGCTGTGGCACCCGCGGCAGGACGCCGACCTGGCCCATCGCTGGCTGCGCGCATGTTTGCGCGAGGTGTGCGGGCCATGAGCGGCGCGCAACAGGTACAATCGCCGCTGCCTTGACGCGAAACCCCAGGAATTTGCATGTTCAGCCTTACCCGCTACACCACGCCGTGCCCCGAACCGGTCAACAGCCAGATCCTGCAGATGGTGGTGGACAACCTCACCGATATCAGCAGCGTAGCGCTGGCACCGAGCAACCTGCTCTACAACATCTACCAGTACGCCATCGGGTTTGAGGTACACCTGTACCTTGAGGCGTTGAATGGCGAAAAGGGCATCGCCGTCGAGTTGGTCGTGGCAATGGAAGACGAGACGGTGGTGGGCTTTTGCCTGTACCTGCCGGTGAAGGATGATCCGCACGCGTGTGGCATCGCGTTTATGGCGGTACACGCCCGCTTTCGTCGCCAGGGTGTGGCACGCAGCCTGATGGACGAGGTGTTGGCGCGTTATCCCCACGCCGAACTGGCCTGTGCGGTAGAGAAGGTTGCGGTGTTCGAAGCCATGGGTTTCCAGGTACGCGGTGCGCGTGGCACCCAGGTCGTGATGAACACCCGCAACTACGGCACCGATGGGCTGATGGGCGTGTTGGATGTGGCTTCAATCTACAGCTCGCTCGAAGTGCGGCAGATCCACACCTACCTGCTGCAAAAACACGGCAAGCGCGCCATGGTCGACGCAGAGAAACAGCGTGATCGGCACCTGGACCAGTTGACGCGCAAGGCGCAACTGTTCGTCCAGGGCCGTCTGCCTACGGCCTGACGCGCCTGACCATCCCGAGGATAGTCTCCAGCAGTTCCTGCTGAGCTTCCTCGCGGCTGATCTCGCCATTGGCCGCCGCATGGGACAGGGCTTCCGCCGCGCCGAGCATGGCGCGCAACCCGGCCTGGGAAATACTGCCGCCGTGGGTGAAGGGCGACAGCGCGTCTCGGCATTTATCGAGAAAGATCGCCTCGTATTCGCGCTTGGACGCTTCCAACTCCGGCGAACCGCTCAAGGCGGCAATCACCCCGGGGATTTCCCGACCTTGCAACAACACACAATCGACATACGACGACGCGATAACCCACGCGCGGTCCTCAAGAGTCGCCTTGCTGGTGGCGATGGCATCGGCAAACACCTGGTCCTGGCGCACGTCGAAGTCTGCATACAGCGCGGCCAGCAAACCCGCGCGTGTAGCGAAGTGGTCGTACACCACCGGTTTGGTGACGCCCGCCAGCTCGGCCAGGCGGCCCAGGGTCAGGGCGTCGGAGCCCTCGTCACGCACCAATTGCCAGGCCACGTCGAGTAACTGGCGCAGGCGATCTTCACGGGACAAACGACGACGTGGGGCAGGGGATTCACTGCTTGACATGCTTATATACCAAAAGTAACTTATTCGACGTAACTTACTAAAAGTAGATTAATCCGAAATGGAGTCAAAGTCATGCACGCACTGATCGTTGTTGCCCATCACGACCCACAATCCCTTACCCATAGCGTGGCCGCCGAGGTGGGTGCAGGCTTGAGCGCCTCTGGCCACACCTTTGAAATAGCCGACCTTGCCGCTGAAGGGTTCGACCCACGCTACAGCGCGGCCGACCATCGGGTGCACCGTACTCGGGCGACGCCGCCAGCCGACGTGGTGGCCGAACAGGCCCGCATAGACCGCGCCGACGCGCTGGTGCTGGCGTTCCCCATCTACTGGTGGTCGATGCCGGCGTTGCTCAAGGGTTGGGTCGACCGCGTATTCGTCAATGGCTGGGCGATTGATTACGGCCCCGATACACCGGTGCAGAAGAAACTCAGGCATTTGCACGTGCATGTGCTGGCCCTGGGGGCGGCTGACGAAAGCGCCTTCGATCGACACGGTTATGCCAAGGCCATGAATACCCAGATCGACTACGGCATCTTTGATTATTGCGGGGCGCGGGTACTCACTTCCGAGTTGTTGTTGGACTCGGAAAGTGGCACGGCCCAGGCGCATTTGCACAAGGCCCGGACCGTGGGGCACAGGTTGTTTGAGCGTGAGGCCATCGCGGGATAATTCAAGCGTCGCGAAACAGGTCGTGGGCGTCGAGCAAGCGGTAGGCAATCTCTGGGTTTTTCTCCAGGCCACGGCGAATGGAGGCGGGGATCGACTGGCGGGTCTTGCGGCACATGCCCGGCAGTTCGTCGATGACGATCTGGATCCCGCGCATGCTTTTGACCTCGGTATGCCCGGGCGCGATGTGTACGCGGATGCCGAGTTGGTCGTACATCCGCTGTTGCAGGTGTTCGAGGTCTTGCAGGCTCTTGAGATTTTCCAGGCGCTCCAGCAGGATTTTTTCCTGCTGTCGCGTCAGTTGCAGAATGCGCAGATCAGCGCCGGGAGCTTCCAGCAGTTGTTCACGGTTGCAGACACAGGCGCCGGGTGGGCAGGGTTGGCGAAGGGTCATTGACGCTCCCGGCAAGGTTCAGTTGTAGGAGCGAGCTCGCTCGCGAAAAACTCACAGGCGCCGCATTCATTCAGCAAACACGCGTTTTGGTTAACGTTTTTCGCGAGCAAGCTCGCTCCTACAGGTTTGTGTGTCAGTAGCTTAAGTGAACGCCCAGGCTGGCCAGCGCTTTCCAGTAGTCAGGGTAGGTCTTGGCTACGCAGTCCGGGTCTTGAATGCGAATGCCCGAGACTTTCAGCCCGGCCAGGGCAAAGCACATGGCGATGCGATGGTCGGCGTGGGTGTCGATCAGTGCGGTGCAGGCGGTGCCAGCCAGGGCGGGGTCGCTGGCGACCAGCAGGTCATCGCCCTCGATGGTCGCCAGGCCCGGGCGAATTTCGTTGAGGCCATCGTGCAGCGCCTGCACGCGGTCACATTCCTTGACGCGCAGGTTCGCCAGTTCAGTAAAGCGCACCGGGGTATTGTTGAATGCGGCGAGCACCGCCAGGGTCGGGATCGCATCCTGCATTTGTGAACCCACCACCGTGGCCTGCATGTTCGGGAATTGCGCGATCACGGCCTGTGCCTTGGCGTCGGGCTGGGTGAAGTCCTGCGCGGCTACACCAATATCGATACGGCCACCGGTCAGTACTTCTGCGGCCCACAGGTAAGTGGCGGCGGAAGCGTCGGGTTCGATCAGGTAATCATGGGCGGTATAGCCCGTGGGGGCCACGCGCCAGGTGGTGTCGTCCACGATGTCTACTTGGGCCCCGAACGCACGCATGCAATCGAGGGTCAGGTCCACATAGCCACGGGCGCCGATGTCCTTGCCGGTCAGCGCCACTTCAATCGGCGCTTCGCCGCACGCCGCCAGCATCAGCAGGGCCGATACGTACTGGCTGGACAAGCCTCCGTCAATCTCAAAACGCCTGGCCTGGACCTTGCCCGCGCCATGCACCGTTACCGGTGGGCAACCGGTGGGGCTGTCGACCTGGATGCCGTTCTGGCCCAGGGTGGCCAGCAGCGGGCCGATCGGGCGTTTTTGCATGTACTCGTCACCGTCCAGTACCACGGTGCCTTGCACGGTGGCGACGGCAGCCGTGAGAAAGCGCATGGCGGTGCCGGCGTTGCCGAGGAACAACGGCTGGGCCGGCAATTGCAGCGAGCCTTGGCTGGTGACGACAAAGGTGGTGTCGTCCGGCTCGTCGATGGTGACGCCCATCTGCCGCAGGGCGACCGACATGTGGCGCGTGTCATCACTTTTGAGCGCACCGCTCAAACGGCTGGTGCCCTTGGCCAGTGCCGCGAGCAACAGCGCACGGTTGGTAATGGATTTGGAGCCGGGGGGCGCGACCTTGCCAGTGAGGGGGAAGTTGGGCGGTGTAACGGTCACGGTTTTCTGCGAACTCAAGGTACAAGGCTCCTGGTCAAGGCAAGGTGGCGTGGAGTGGCCGACGTGCGGACCCGAATCATCAGGCAAACACGCCATGCTTGTCGAGTGAGTGGGTGATCTGCGTGATTTATTGGCATGCGCTGCGTCCCTAATGTAGGAGCGAGCTTGCTCGCGAAAACGTCAACGATAAGCGTGCTTCCTGAATGAACGCGGCGCCTGGAAGTTTTTCGCGAGCAAGCTCGCTCCTACTGCCT
Organism: Pseudomonas sp. GW823-FHT02F05; assembly: GCF_058797315.1. Taxonomy (NCBI): domain Bacteria; kingdom Pseudomonadati; phylum Pseudomonadota; class Gammaproteobacteria; order Pseudomonadales; family Pseudomonadaceae; genus Pseudomonas; species Pseudomonas sp. GW823-FHT02F05. Next base: position 308,715 of record NZ_JBXAJM010000002.1, on the reverse strand, counting down.
TAGCGCTGGCTCAGCCAGTAGTCATGCAGCGCCCGCGCAGCCGGTTCGATTTCGCTGACCTGCAGTTGATGGGCGTTTACATCCAGGTCTGCCGGCAGTTCGAAATTGTCCTGTTCGGCGCAGCAGGAAATCCGCTCCAGTTGCCCGGCTTGTACAGCGGGCAATGGCGGCCAGTTGGCGATTGTCACGCCGCGCACATAACCAAAGCACCATTCCTCGGCAAGGGTCACCGCCTGGCCTTGATGTTCGGTTTCATCGAAACGGGCTTTGAATGCCTGGGAGTCAGTGGCCAATTGTGCGGCCAGGGTATTCATATGGCGTACACACAGCTCAAGAAAAGCCTGGGCCTCGTCCATGTTGTCCCATTCAGGGTTTTGCCCACCCCAGATTGCCGGGAACCACTCGGCCACATCCACCTTGGCCGGGCTGGAAACCAGGGCGGTGAAATAACCGTCGAGTTCGGCCATGTTCAGCACCGAGTGGTCTTCGCCGTATTTGAGCAAGGTGGCGTCAATGAATTCGAAATCGGCGGGAGCGAGGGGTTGGGCGTGCATGGCATTTCCTTAAAACGTCGAGCGCCGCGCACAGCGCGGCTTAAAGCGCAAAGGATGGCCTGTGCATCGGGTTTTATCCAGCGTCTTTTCCCTCACCGTGGTCAGTCCCGTTTTTGGCCGATGCGCCGTGGCGCACCCTTGATATAGTCTGGCCTTTCTCAATCGCCAGTCAGGGATCACTGCCATGTCCGAATACCAAGCCTTCGTTGTCGAACTCAGCGGCAACGTTGCCCATGTGCAGATCAATCGCCCGGAAAAGATCAACGCCATGAACGCGGCGTTCTGGACCGAAATCATCGACATCTTCCAATGGGTCGACGAGACCGACGCCGTGCGTGCCGTGGTGCTCAGCGGCGCGGGCAAGCATTTTTCCTCGGGCATCGACCTGATGATGCTGGCCTCGATCGCCAATGATTTTGGCAAGGACGTGGGTCGCAATGCGCGCCTGCTGCGCCGCAAGATTCTCGAGCTGCAAGCTTCGTTCAACGCCGTGGACACTTGCCGCAAGCCCGTGCTGGCGGCGATCCAGGGCTACTGCATTGGCGGCGCCATCGACCTGATCAGCGCGTGCGACATGCGTTATGCAGCCGAGGACGCGCAATTCTCGATCAAGGAAATCGACATCGGCATGGCCGCCGACGTCGGCACCTTACAACGCCTGCCGCGCATCATCGGCGACGGCATGCTGCGTGAACTGGCCTATACCGGTCGTCAATTCGGCGCCGAAGAAGCGCGCAGCATCGGCCTGGTCAATCGCGTGTTTGGCGATCATGAAAGCCTGCTGGCGGGTGTCATGGACCTGGCCCATCAAATCGCCGCCAAGTCGCCGATTGCCGTGACCGGCACCAAGGCCATGATCAGCTACATGCGTGACCACACAGTCAATGACGGCCTGGAATACGTTGCCACCTGGAACTCGGCTATGTTGCAATCCAACGACCTGCGCGTGGCCATTGCGGCCCATATGAGTAAGCAGAAACCCGAATTCGTGGATTGACTGACATGACCCCAGGCTGGATTACCACAACGCTGCTGGACAACGACGCCCCCGGCGGCTGGGCCGTCGCCCGCAGCCGCGAAGGCTTCTTACACGACACCAACGGCCCGCTGTTCCCGCGCGAATGGCTCAAGCGCCAGGACCTGCCGGTGTTTGCCGAACACGGCATCGGCCACCTCGACGGCGAGCCGGTGTACCTGTTGGAACTCGACTCGCCGGCTGATGTGCCAGGGTGCAGTTGGCAGGGCTTGCGCGGCTTTATGCTGCAAGGTGATCACACCCTGTACAAGGTGCTGGGCTACGCCGCGCAGATCGGTACCTGGGCGCGGGAACACCGTTTTTGTGGCAGTTGTGGCCAGGCGATGGTACAGGTGCCGAGGGAGCGGGCGATGTATTGCCAGGCCTGTGACCTGCGCAGCTACCCACGGATCTCACCGAGCATGATCGTGCTGGTGACCCGTGGCGATGACATCCTGCTGGCGCGTTCGCCGCGTTTCGTCACCGGGGTCTACAGCACCCTGGCCGGTTTTGCCGAGCCGGGTGAGTCCGCCGAAGACTGCCTGATCCGTGAAGTGCGTGAAGAGGTGCAGCTGGAGGTCAAGAACATCCAGTACATGGGCAGCCAATGCTGGCCGTTCCCTCACTCGATGATGCTGGGCTTTCACGCCGAATACGCCGGTGGCGATATTGTGCCCCAGGCCGACGAGATCGAGGACGCGCAGTGGTTCAATATCCACGAGCTGCCGCCGTTGCCGGCGTCACGCTCGATTGCGCGTTACCTCATCGACCTCTACGTGGCCCGCCGTTTAGGCCACGCTGAACCAGTGCTGCCAGGCTAGGCGCACGGTCAGGCCCAGGACCACGGTGATAAACACCGGGCGAATGAATTTGGCGCCGCCGCTGATCGCGCTGCGTGCGCCAAAGAACGCGCCACACATCACCGATACCCCCATCGCCAGGCCGACAATCCAGTCCACCGAACCATTGATGATAAACACCGTCAGCGCCGCCGCGTTGCTGACGAAGTTCATGCTGCGCGCTACGCCGCTGGCCTTCACCAGGTCGATGGGGTGCAGCAGCATCGTGCTGACCGTCCAGAACGCCCCCGTGCCGGGCCCCGCCACGCCGTCGTAGAAACCCAGGCCAAAGCCCTGGGTGGCTTGCCATTTCTTTTTGATCGGTGCCTCCGCGTCCAGTGGCGCCTTGGGCGTGCCACCGAACAGCAGGTACACACCGCAGGCGAAGACGATCACCGGGAGCATTTTGTTCAGGGTTTCGGCAGGCAAGTAATGGGCGACGACCGCGCCGGTCAGTGCGCCGATCAAGGTACCGACGATGGCGTGCACCCATTGGCGTGGGTGGAACAGCTTGCGCCGGTAGAAGGTAAAACTGGCGGTGGCCGAGCCGAAGGTGGAGCTGAGCTTGTTGGTGCCCAGCACCAGGTGCGGCGGCATACCAGCGGTGAGCAGGGCGGGCGTGGTCAACAAACCGCCACCGCCGGCGATGGCGTCGATAAAACCGGCGATAAAAGCGACAACGGCCAGGATGGCCAGGGTGGTGAGGTCAACGCTGAGTTCGAAAGGCATGGGCAGGGCTTATTGTTGGAGGGCCGCAGAAGGCCAGCATCTTACTGCGATGTGACTCAAATGTGGGAGGGGGCAAGCCCCCTCCCACATTTTTTACCGAGCCCGCTTGTTATTTGTGCGCGCCCAGCCATTCCACGGCCGTGCGCCAGATGCAGATACCCAGGAAGTACGCCGACATCAGCGACCATAAGCCAAATGTCCAAGGGTTGGTGTTCGGGTAATCCACCACCATCAGGAAGCTGCACAGCAGCCAGATGGTGGTCACCGCGATGTTGATCGGCATGAAGCGCTTGACCCGGAACGGGTGCAGGAACTTCATCGGCGTGACGGTCAACAGCGCCAGGCCGATCACGGTCAGCAAGGTGACCCAGGCATCCGGCTGGATGATATAGACGCACAGGGCAACGACGTTCCAGGCGGCAGGGAAGCCGACGAAGTAGTTGTCCTTGCTCTTCATGTTCACGTTGCAAAAGCAGAACAGCGACGACACCAGAATCACCGAAACCGCAAACAGGTGGGTGAAATCAGGCAGGTCGATGTAGCGGTAGATAAACAGTGCAGGAATGAACACGTAGGTGAGGTAGTCGATCACCAGGTCCAGCACCGAGCCGTCAAAGCTGGGCAGCACCGTGCTGACATTCACCCGTCGCGCCAGCGAGCCGTCGACGCCATCCACCACCAGTGCCAGGCCCAGCCATAGCAGGCACGCCTTGGGGGAGTTTTCCAGCAGCGCCAGGGTGGCCAAAAAGGCCAGTACCACACCGGTGGCGGTAAAGCCGTGGGCGCCCCAGGCTTTGAGTCTGGCTACATGCAGGGTCGATATCACGGGCGGTTCTCCAAAAGGTCAAACGGGGCAGCCGACAACGTAGCGCCGTCGAGTCTGGCCAGGGAATGCAGGTATCGACCGGGAAGGGGAGGATAAGGTTCACCGCCCGGCGTATCCGTTAGCGTAGCAAGCGTAGGATGTTTCGGCATCAGCCCTGACGGAACACCAGTGCCTTTAGTCCACTCTGCGGATCAATGTCAGGAAATTCCGGTGGGTTTTCCAGCCGCTGTACAAACCGCAGGCCCGGTGCTTCGCGGGTCACGCCGTCGATCAGGAAGTCTTCGCCGAAGGCCGGATCGTTCATGCATGCCAATACGGTGCCGTGGGCACTGAGCAAGTCCGGCAGGCGGCGCAGCACGCGCTGGTAATCCTTGGTCAGCAGGAAACTGCCTTTCTGGAAGGAGGGCGGGTCGATGATCACCAGGTCGTAAGGACCGTTGTTCGTCACCTTGGCCCAGGACTTGAACAGATCGTGGCCGAGGAAACTCACCCGGCTCAGGTCGTGCCCATTCAGGCGATGGTTGTCGCGGCCACGGCTGAGGGCCCCACGGGCCATGTCCAGGTTCACCACATGGTCGGCGCCGCCTTCGATGGCGGCCACGGAAAAACCGCAGGTATAGGCAAACAAATTCAGCACACGCTGGCCCTGGGCCTGTTCGCGCACCCAGTTGCGCCCGTAACGCATGTCCAGGAACAACCCACTGTTCTGTTTTTTACCCAGGTCGATCAGGTAGCGCAGGCCGCCCTCGGTGATGGTCAGTTCGTCGATGGCGTTGCCCACCAGCCATTCGGTGGTGCTTTGCGGCAGGTAGCGGTGTTGCAGGGCCACGGTGTGCACGCCGAAACGGCTCCACTCGATCTGCAACAGCGTGTGCTTCAGGGCATCCAGGTGCTCGGTTTCTTTGAACAAAGCAACCAGCACCACCCCTTGCAGCCAGTCCACCGTCAGTTGTTCCAGGCCCGGCCAGCAACGGCCACGGCCATGGAACAGGCGCCGGGTTTCCGCGGGCGCGTCAGCCAGGGCAGTGAGCAAGTGGGCGTGCAGGGTAGCGAGTGCGTCTGGGTTCATCGTTAAGCGTCAGTCATCGGGCGGGCGGCATTTTAAACACAATTGGGTGGGAACTGGCTTGCCTGCGATGACGGCCTGATGGTCGACGCTTATCTACCTTGGATCGCGGAGCGTGAGTTGGATCATCGTCGGCTGTCAGGGCCGTCACGGGAGCAAGCTCCCTCGCCACAGGTCCAGCGTTGTACCGCAGTAATGTAACTACCTATGGCCAGTTCCCGCAGTGTTTGCGATTTGGGTCAGCGCGTGGCAATCAGCGCCGGCCCGAATGACTCTTTCAAGAAAACCGGGGCGATATAGCGTTCGTAATGTGCCTCGGACAGCAAAAAGAACTCTCGATCTATCGCATCGCGCAAATCCGCCAGGTGGCGTTCACGAAACTCCGGTAACAGCGTCAAACCATAGGCATCCAGCCTGGAAATCACCCGCGCACCCCGCGCAATCAACTGGTATGCCCAGCAATACGGCGACTGGTGCGGCATAAAACGAATCTTGCGCGCTTCCAACTGCTGTCGCAGGCAGTGCGGGTCGAACACTTCCAGCTTGCTGACCATTACCTGTACCAGCAGTTGTTCCAGACGCAGCCACACCGCCTGCTTTTCCTCGGCGTTATAGCCATTCCACTGGATCACCTCGTGGTGATAGCGCTTGCAGCCCCGACAGACCAGGTCACCGTAGACGGTGGAGCACAGGCCGACGCAAGGGGTTTTGATGGTTTGGTTGGGCATAAAGGCTTGCTTGCAAAGTCTATGGATCATCAATAGCCAATGTGGGAGCGGGCTTGCCCGCGATAGCTGTGTGTCAGTGGGTACATCCGTGACTGATACAGCGCTATCGCGGGCAAGCCCGCTCCCACATTTATTGGTTCGTGTTGATTCAGTCCCAGCTCAACGCGCCGCCGGTCTGATACTCGATCACACGGGTCTCGAAGAAGTTCTTCTCTTTCTTCAAGTCCATGATCTCGCTCATCCACGGGAACGGGTTAGTCGTGCCTGGGTACTCTTCCTTCAAGCCGATCTGCGACAGGCGACGGTTAGCGATGAACTTCAGATAGTCTTCCATCATCGCCGCATTCATACCCAACACCCCACGAGGCATGGTATCCCGAGCATATTCGATCTCCAGCTGCGTCCCTTGCAGGATCATCTGGGTCGCTTCTTCCTTCATCTCGGCGTCCCACAAGTGCGGGTTTTCGATTTTGATCTGGTTGATCACGTCGATACCGAAGTTCAGGTGCATCGACTCATCGCGCAGGATGTACTGGAACTGCTCGGCCACGCCGGTCATTTTGTTGCGGCGGCCCATGGACAGAATCTGGGTGAAGCCGCAGTAGAAGAAGATGCCTTCCAGCACGCAGTAGTAGGCGACCAGGTTGCGCAGCAGTTCTTTGTCGGTGTCGACGGTGCCGGTTTCGAACTTCGGATCGGAGATCGAGCGGGTGTATTTGAGGCCCCAGGCGGCCTTTTTGGCGACCGATGGAATCTCGTGGTACATGTTGAAGATCTCACCTTCATCCATGGCCAGCGATTCGATGCAGTACTGGTAGGCGTGGGTGTGGATCGCTTCTTCGAAGGCCTGGCGCAGGATGTACTGGCGGCACTCCGGGTTGGTGATCAGGCGGTACACGGCCAGCACCAGGTTGTTGGCCACCAGGGAGTCGGCGGTGGAGAAGAAGCCCAGGTTGCGCATGACGATACGGCGTTCGTCGTCGGTCAGGCCTTCGGGGTTTTTCCACAGGGCGATGTCGGCGGTCATGTTGACCTCTTGCGGCATCCAGTGGTTGGCGCAGCCGTCGAGGTACTTCTGCCAGGCCCAGTCGTACTTGAATGGCACGAGTTGGTTGAGGTCGGCGCGGCAGTTGATCATGCGCTTTTCGTCAACGGCGACGCGGGCGGAGGCGCCTTCGAGTTCGGCGAGGCCTTCGGCGACGTCGAGTTTGTCCAGGGCGGCCTTGGCGCGCACGATGGCGGCGGAGTCGTTGGCGGTGACGGCGCGGGCTTCCACGGCGGCAGCGGCGCCGGCACCGTCGAGGCGGTCCATGTTGGCTTCGGTGGCGTGGCCGGCGTTGGCGCCTTTGATCACCGCTGCACCGGTGTCTTCGTTGTCGACTTCATCCCAACTCAGCATTGAAATACTCCCTTCTGATCCGTTCTGACGGTGTTCAACCCGTCCAAAAAATGTGCGATTTGCAGGCTACCAGGCATTGAAATACTGCGCTGAGTGTGGTCGGCAAATACCGATTCTGCACACTATGTAGTGGTCTGTTTTGTTTGTGGGCACACTATATGGTGTGTAACAAGGTTGGTCAACGCACAAGATGTGCGGTTATAAGTCGCTGCCGAACGTTGGGCGCCGGGCAGATGGGAGGCGAAGAATATTTACTTCATATATCTTTATAGAATAGATAAATAGATATTTATTTCTTTTAATCTTTTCTATCGAGGCGCAATTTGAGGGCCTGCGCATTCGTGCGGATTGACCCAACAGCCAAAAGGAAAGCCGACATGACCATCAAAGCGATCAACGTGCGCAACCAGTTCAAAGGCGTGATCAAGGAGATTCTACTGGGGGAAGTGGTGTCGGAAATCGATGTGCAAACCGCGTCTGGCATTGTGACGTCGGTGATTACCACACGTTCGGTGCGTGATCTGGAATTGAAGGTGGGCAGTGAAGTGATTGCCTTCGTGAAATCGACTGAAGTGTCCATCGCCAAGTTGTGAATGAATAATGTGGGAGGGGATTGCCTGCCCCTCCCACGAATGCCTCGTCGGGCAGGTTAGCGCTGGCGCAAGGCACGTTCCATGCGCTGTATACCTTCCTCCAGCATCGCCCGTGGGCAACCGAAGTTCAGGCGCACGAACTGCTGGCTGTCATCGCCAAATTCGATCCCTGAACTCAGGCCGACCTTGGCCTGCTCCAGGAAAAACTGCTGCGGGTCATCCAGGCCAAGAGCGCTGCAATCGAGCCACGCCAGGAAGGTGCCCTGTGGTGCATGCATCACCACACCAGGCAAGCGAGTCTTTACTGCATCGAGCAGGTAGTCACGGTTGGCCTGCAGGTACTGCAACAGCGCAGCGAGCCAGTCGCCGCATTGGCTGTAGGCGGCTCGGGTGGCTTCCAGGCCCAGGGGGCTGACGCTGTCGACCATGCCGCAGCGCGCGTTATTGAAACGCTCGCGCACTTCGGCGTTCTGGACCACCGCAAAGCAGGTCTTCAAGCCGGCCACGTTATAAGCCTTGCTCGCCGACATCAGGGTGATGGTGCGCTGGGCAATCTCGGGGCTGAGGCTGGCGGTGGGGATATGGCGACGGCCGTCGAAGCACAGCTCTGCGTGGATCTCGTCGCTGATGATCAGCGCGCCAGCTTCCAGGCAGGCATTGGCTACCGCCGTCAGTTCCTCCCTGGGAAATACCTTGCCGATGGGGTTGTGCGGATTACTCAGCAGCAACGCACCGGCACCGCTCAATGCCTGGCGCATCGCAGGCATAGGCGTGACGTATTCGCCGTTGAGCAACTCGAACGGCATTTCGATACGTGGCAGATTCCAGTTGCCCGGCGCCAGGCGAATCGGCCGGTAGTTGGGGGTTTGCAGCACCACCGCCTGGCCGGGCTGGACGAATGCGTGCAGGGCCATATTGAAGCCAGGCTCGACGCCGGGCAGGAACAACAGTTCTTCGGGCTGCACGCGCCAGGCGTACTTGGCCCACAGGTCAGCGACGATGGCGTCGCGCACGTCCGGGCCGGCCACGCTGTAGCCGAGAATCTGCTGGTCCAGGCGCGCGTGCAGGGCGCGCAAAATGGCGGGCGGCGCGGCGATGTCCATGTCGGCGATCCACATCGGCAGAACATCTTGCGGGTAACGGCTCCACTTGGTACTGCCGGTATCGAAGCGTGGGTGGATCGTGTCGAAATCAAAGCTCATGGACAGGCTCGTATCAGGGCGGCGGCGAAAGAATGGCGCCGATTCTAGCGCCATTAATTTTATAGGCCAGAGCTGATTGCCGCCTTGCACAGCGGTGTGCGTTCCATGACCGACAAGTTCTGTAATAAAAACGCCATTGCGCTGGGGATTGAATCAGCGAGGGGCTATTTTGGTGCATCTCAATAATCAGAGTAGCCATGGATGAAATACCAACCCTTGAGTCACACCTTGATTGCTACCGCGCTGGTATTAACGATCAACGGGGTGCATGCAGCTTCCCAAGCCCCGGTTGCGGGTGAAAATGGCATGGTGGTCACGGCCCAGCACCTGGCAACCCATGTGGGGGTCGATGTGCTCAAGGCCGGCGGCAACGCGGTCGATGCGGCGGTGGCAGTGGGTTACGCACTGGCGGTGGTGTACCCGGCGGCGGGCAACCTGGGCGGTGGCGGTTTCATGACGGTGCAACTGGCGGACGGGCGCAAGACCTTCCTCGACTTCCGCGAAAAAGCCCCGTTGGCGGCGACGGCCGATATGTACCTCGACAAGGCCGGCAATGTGGTCGAGGGCCTCAGCGCCAAAGGCCATTTGGCGGTCGGCGTACCGGGCACGGTGTCCGGCATGGAGCTGGCCCTGAGCAAATACGGCACCCTCAAGCGCGCCCAAGTGATTGCCCCGGCGATCAAGCTGGCGGAAAACGGCTTTGCGCTGGAGCAGGGCGATATCGACCTGTTGCACACCGCCACCGGTGAGTTCGAAAAAGACCAGGATATGCGTGGCATCTTCCTGCATAACGGCGAGCCGATGCAGGTAGGCCAGAAGCTGGTGCAGAAGGACCTGGCCAAGACCCTCAAGGAAATCTCGGCCAAGGGCACCGACGGTTTCTATAAAGGCTGGGTCGCCAAGGCGGTAGTGGATTCCAGCCAGGCCGGCAAAGGCATCATCACCCAGGCCGACCTCGACGCCTACAAAACCCGCGAACTGGCCCCCATCGAATGCGACTACCGTGGCTACCATGTGGTCTCGGCGCCGCCACCCAGCTCCGGCGGTGTGGTGATCTGCCAGATCATGAACATCCTCGAAGGCTACCCAATGGCCGACCTGGGCTATCACTCGGCACAGGGCCTGCACTACCAGATCGAAGCGATGCGCCACGCCTACGTGGACCGCAACAGCTATCTCGGTGACCCGGACTTCGTGAAGAACCCCATCGAGCATCTGCTGGACAAGAACTACGCGGCCAAGCTACGTGCGGCGATCGAACCGCAAAAGGCCGGTGATTCCCAGGCAATCAAACCGGGTGTATCGCCCCATGAAGGCAATAACACCACCCACTATTCCATCGTCGACAAATGGGGCAACGCGGTCTCGGTGACCTATACCCTCAACGACTGGTTTGGCGCCGGGGTGATGGCGAGCAAGACCGGGGTGATTCTCAACGATGAAATGGACGACTTCACCGTCAAGGTCGGCGTGCCGAACATGTACGGGCTGGTGCAGGGCGAAGCCAACGCCATCGCACCGGGCAAGGCGCCGCTGTCGTCGATGAGCCCGACCATCGTCACCAAGGACGGCAAGGCGGTGATGGTCGTCGGTACACCGGGGGGCAGCCGCATCATCACTGCCACCTTGCTGACCATCCTGAATGTCATCGACTACAAGATGAATATCCAGGAAGCCGTGGACGCGCCGCGCTTCCACCAGCAGTGGATGCCTGAGACCACCAACCTTGAGACGTTTGCCGTGAGCCCGGATACCCAGAAGATTCTCGAGAGCTGGGGCCATAAGTTTGCTGGTCCGCAAGATGCCAACCATTTGGCGGCGATCCTGGTCGGTGCGCCTGCTCTGGATGGCAAGCCGGTGGGTAACAACCGCTTCTATGGGGCCAATGACCCGCGACGCAATACGGGGTTGTCGTTGGGTTACTAAGGCTTCACACCGTTGGTGTAGGAGCGAGCTTGCTCGCGAAGATCGTTAACGATAACGCGGGGTGCCTGATTCACAGCGGCGCACTCCGGTTTTTCGCGAGCAAGCTCGCTCCTACAGGGGGAAGGCGAGCAACTGCTTGACGGCGGTAAATGCCGCCTGGCGGCGCTGCTCCCAATCTCCGCCAATCACCACCAGTGGCTGTCGATGCTCCTGCATCCACTCCAGGCTGGCCTGAAAAAACGCCCGGCGATCCGCCAGTTCCGGCTGGCAGCGCTGGCCGTCGGCACTCCATTCCACATCCTCGGGTGAGAGCAGCAAGTGCAGGTCGTAATGCCGCGCCAGTAGCTCGTCATCAAGCCAGCCGGGATAGTCGCCGAACAGGGTCTGGCTCCAGAGCTTGTTGGTCAGCAGGTGGGTGTCGAGGATCAGCAAGGCGGGGCGGTTGGCGCGGGCGGCGTCCTCCCAGGCCAACTGGCCCTGGGCAATGGCCGGGATATCCGCCAGGGTGGTGTCGCGCTGATGCTGATCGATGAAGTGCCGCACATATTCCCCCACCATCAACCCGCCGAAGCGCGCGTGCAACTGCGCCGCCAGCCAGCTCTTGCCGCTGGATTCGGGGCCCGCCAATACCACCACTTTCATGCGCGTAACGCCGGGTCGGCGCGCCATTCGCGCCAGCCTTGCACGGCAATCACGGTAAACAATGCATAGAGTGCAGCCGTGAGATAGAGGCCTTTGTAGAGGAACAGGCCGACGAAGATCACATCCACCACAATCCACAACGGCCAGCACTGCACGCGTTTTTGCGCCATCCACATCTGCGCGACCAGGCTGAAGCCGGTGAGGGCGGCGTCGAGCCAGGGCTGGGCGGCGTCAGTCCAGTGGGCCATGGCGGCGCCCAGCAGCAGACTGCCGACGGCGCCCACAGCCAGGCTGGCCATGATTGCCGGCGCTTTCAGGCTGGTGACCTGGCGGCCTTGCTTGACCTCGCCAGCGCGGGTCCACTGCCACCAACCGTAAACTTGCAGCGCCGCGTAGACCACTTGCAGCAGCATGTCCGAGTAGAGCTTGACCTCGAAAAACACCCAGGTGTAGAGCAACACCATCACCAGGCCGATGGGCCAGCACCAGGGGTTTTGTTTGACCGTCAGCCAGACAGCGATCACCCCCAGGGCGGCGGCGAACAGTTCAAGCCCGGACATGGTGGATCCTTGGGAGAGTGGGAGAGGGCGGTGATTGTACCCAGAGCTCACCGATCCTCAAACACAGCAATGCGTCATTGCCCTCTGCAGGAGCGAGCTTGCTCGCGAAGATCGTCAACGTTACCGCGTATTGTCTGAATAACCGCGGTGCCTATGGGTTTTTCGCGAGCAAGCTCGCTCCTACAAAAGGCTAATCAGCGCTAGATTCGGAATTGGCGCAGCAACCCATCAAGCTGCTCACTCAAGCCACGCAACTGCGCACTCGCCACGCTCGATTGCTCCGCCGCCAGCGCCGTGCTGTGGGACAGCCCGGCCGCTTGGGTGACGTTCTGGTTGATGTCTTCCACCACATGGGCCTGCTGCAGGGTGGCGCTGGCAATCGAGGCGTTCAGGCCGTTGAGGTTGTGCAGTGCCTGGCCGATGGCGGTGAGGCTTGCACCGGCCTGGCCGGCTTGCTCGATGGTCAGTTGCGAGGCGCTGTGGCTGTCGCTGATGACCTTGACCGCCGCTTCCGAGTGACCTTGCAGGCGCTCGATCATTACCTGGATCTCGGCGGTGGATTTCTGCGTGCGCTGGGCCAGCAGTCGCACCTCATCGGCAACCACCGCAAACCCACGGCCTTGCTCCCCGGCGCGGGCGGCTTCGATGGCGGCGTTGAGGGCGAGCAGGTTGGTCTGGTCGGCGATGGAGCGGATCACCTCCAGTACCCCGCCGATCTGCGTGCTTTCGCTGGAGAGTGTGCGGATCACCTCCACAGCCTGGCTGATGGTGGTGGAGAGCTGGTCGATCTGCTGCAAGCTGCCGTCGATGTTGACCTGGCCCTGTTGTGCCTGGGCCTGGGCATCGCGCATTTCGCTGGCGGCGTGTTCGGCATTCTTCGCTACGTCCTGCACGCCGTAGGTGACTTCATTGATGGCGGTGGCCACCAGTTCCATCTGCTGCGATTGCTGCTGGCTGCGGTCATGGGCCTGGCTGGCGTTGTGGCCCAGCTCGGTGGACGACTGGCCCAGGGCGTTCGCGCACACCTGCAACTGGCCGACAACCTGGCGCAGCTTGGCGGTGAAGCTATTGAAGTGCTGGGCCAGTGCGGTCAGTTCGTCACGACCGTGGGTGTCGAGGCTGTGGGTCAGGTCGCTTTCGCCGCTGGCGATATTGCCCATGGCATTCACCGCCGCCTGCAACGGCTGCACGATGCTGCGAGCGATCAACACCACCAGCACGGCCATCATCAACGCAATGCCCAGGCCAATGGCCGAGGCTTTCCACACCTGGCCCCTGAATTCAGCCTGTACATCGTCGACGTAGACGCCGGAGCCGATAATCCAGCCCCAGGGTTCGAACAGTTGGATGTACGAGGTTTTCTCTACCGGCGCTTCGGCGCCGGGTTTCGGCCAGCGGTAGTTGACGATGCCGGCGCCCTTGGCCTTGGCCAGGCTCACGAATTCGTTGAACACGGCGAAACCGTCCGGGTCGCGAATTGCCGAGAGGTTCTGACCGTCGAGCTTGGGGTTGGCCGCGTGCATGATCATCACGGGGGTGAGGTCGTTGATCCAGAAGTAATCATCGTGGTCGTAACGCAGGCCGCGCACCGCGCTCAAGGCCTGTTGTTGCGCGGCGTCGCGGGTCAGTACGCCGGTTTTTTCCAGGTTCTGGTAATAGCTGAGTACGCCACTGGCGGTCTGTACCACGTGCTGGGTCTGCTGGCGCTTGGCCTGGTAGAGGTCGCCGTGGATCTGGTTGAGCATCAACAGCCCCAAGGCCAGCAGCATCAACACGGCGACTATCAGGATCAGCCAAAGGCGGCGGCTGATCGACATGCTGCGCAAACTGTTCATCGTCCTGTCACTCCCTGCTCTTTATAATTGTGGTGCTGCTTCGAGATTTCCGGCGTGTCTGATAGGCTTTCGGCCCGGAATCGAAAAACCTGAGTACTGCCTGATTTTTCACGGAATTTTTGCAGACCGGCGTTGAGAATCAACCGCGGGCGCTTGTGTGCGCTCGTCGTCAGTGAACTTAAAAAAGACTATGAGGCATGCCACGCGCATGACCTTTGGAGACAGCATGGATTTTTGGACCGCCATACAGGCATTGATTCTCGGCATCGTCGAGGGGCTTACGGAGTTCTTGCCGATCTCCAGCACTGGCCACCAGATCATCGTCGCCGACCTGATCAATTTTGGCGGCGAGCGTTTCGAAGCCTTCAATATCATCATCCAGCTGGGCGCGATCCTGGCGGTAGTCTGGGAGTTTCGGCGCAAGATCTTTGACGTGGTCATCGGCCTGCCGACCCAGCCCAAGGCCCGGCGCTTTACCGTCAACCTGATCATCGCCGTGTTGCCGGCGGTGGTATTGGGGGTGATTTTTGCCGACCTGATCAAGCACTATCTGTTTAACCCGATCACTGTAGCGACTGCCCTGGTAGTGGGTGGCGTGATCATGTTGTGGGCCGAGCGCCGCCAACATGCAGTGCGGGCTGAAACCGTCGACGACATCACCTGGAAAGACGCCCTCAAGGTCGGCCTGGCCCAGTGTCTGGCGATGATCCCGGGCACTTCGCGCTCCGGTGCAACGATCATCGGCGGCCTGTTGTTCGGCCTGTCGCGCAAGACAGCTACCGAGTTCTCGTTCTTCCTGGCGATGCCGACCATGGTCGGTGCGGCGGTGTACTCGGGCTATAAATACCGTGACCTGTTCCAGCCCGCGGACCTGCCGGTGTTCGCCATTGGCTTTGTCACCTCGTTCATCTTCGCCATGATTGCGGTCAAGGCCCTGCTCAAGTTCATCGCCAGCCACAGCTACGCGGCGTTTGCCTGGTACCGCATTGCGTTCGGCCTGGTGATCCTGGCGACCTGGCAGTTCGGCTGGATCGACTGGACTGCGGTCAAGCCATGACTATCCAGCACCCACGCCTGAAGGCGCTGATCTTTGTACTGCTGTGTGCCGCGCCGCTGCTGGGCTCTGCGTTGCTGTGGTACCGCGGCGAAACGGTAATTCCGTTGATGGCCTATGGCGTGGTCAGCGTGGTGGCGTTCTTCTTGTACTGGAGCGATAAGCGCAAGGCGCAGACCGAAGGCTGGCGCACCCCGGAAAACATCCTGCATGCGGTGGAACTGGCGGGCGGTTGGCCGGGGGCGTTGATCGCCCAGCAGGTGTTCCGGCACAAGACGCGCAAGGTGTCTTACCAGGTGCTGTTCTGGGTGATTGTGCTGTTGCACCAGGTGTTCTGGCTGGACCAGCTGTTCCTCGGCGGCACCTTGCTGTCAATCCTCTAGCCGCAAGCCAATCTGCGTGCGCTTGGGCAGCTTGCTCACCACCAACTGGTGGGAGCGCTGCAACAGGCCGCGCAGTTCCTCTGCGCCCAAAGGGTAGGGTGTGTTCATGATGACCCACTGCGCCCTCGCCAGGTAAGGCGCCGGGTGAATGCCCGGGCGGTCGACGTGACCCAGGAACAGTTCTTTGTCGACCTTGAAGGCCAGCGACTCACCGCGCAGGTTCTGCAAGGCGAACATCTTGTTGCCAGCAATCGAGAACACCCGCACGCCACCCCATTTATAGTCTTCCCGTGCGCCTGGCAGGCTCAGGCAGAAACGTGTGACTTGTTCTTCCGTCATGCTCATAACAGCCGATCTCCACAGCCTTTGAAGCCTTCTTCCAGGTAGTCGATCCAGGCCCGGATGGCCGGCAGCACGCCGCGCCGGTGCGGGTAGACCGCCTGCAGCCAGCCGCCTGGCAATGACCACTGCGGTAGCAATTGCACCAGCCGGCCGCTGGCCAGTTCTTCTTCGCAGTACATCATTGGCAGCACCGTAAAGCCCACGCCCATCATTGCGCTGGCCTTGCGCACGATAAAGTCTTCGATGCCCAGGCGCGCCTCCATCACTAGCTCATGCATGTTGCCCTGGGGGTCGATGATGCGTTGGTGCACCATTCGGTCCGCCTCGAGTGCGCCAAGGATTGGCAACTGCTTGAGGTCTTCCAGGGTTTCGACCCGCCGCTCACGCATGAAAACGGGGCTGGCCACCAGCACGGTATGCGCCTGGCGCAGGCGTTTGGTGACCAGCAACGGGTCTTCGTCGCCCAGTTCGCGTACGCGCAGCGCTACATCAATGCCTTCGGCCACCAGGTCGACGCGGCGATTCACCAGGGTCATGTCCAACTGCACCAACGGGTGCGCGGCCAGAAAACCGGCTACCAGCTCCGGCAGGATCTGCTGGGCCAGGCCCACCGGGCAACTGACCCGCAAGCGCCCCCGTGGTTCGCTGGACATACTGGCCACGGCCTCGTCGGCCATTTCCGCTTCAAGCAGCATGGCCTGGCAGTGGCGCAGGTAGCGTTCGCCGACGGCGGTGAGCGTCAGTTGCCGGGTGGTGCGTTGCAGCAAGCGTGCACCCAGGCGGTCTTCCAGTTCGGCAATGCGCCGTGAAAGCCTGGATTTGGGAATGCCAAGTAGCCGGCCAGCCGCAGCAAAACCGCCGGCTTCGACGACTTTGGCGAAATAGTAGAGGTCGTTGAGGTCTTGCATGGTGGGCCTATTGTCCTGTCAGTGGGACAAACTATCGCATTTCAGCTGGCTTATCGATCATTGGTTTCATGCGTAGCATCACCACCATCTGATCGCCACTGTCGATCCCACCTCGGAGATCCATCATGAAACTGTTGCACATCGATTCCAGCATCCTCGGCGACAACTCGGCCTCCCGTCAGCTCAGCGCCGGTGTGGTCAAGGCATGGCAAGCTGCCCAGCCGGGTGTGGAAGTGACCTACCGCGACCTCGCCAGCGAAGGCATCAACCATTTCTCCGGCGCGACCCTGGGCGCATTGGGCACTGCTGCCGAACTGCGCGATGCGGCGCAAAAGCACGAGGCTGAACTGAGTGCATCGTCGCTGGCTGAGTTTCTCGCCGCCGATGCGGTGGTAGTCGGTGCGCCGATGTACAACTTCACCATCCCAACCCAATTGAAAGCCTGGATCGACCGCATCGCAGTGGCCGGCCAGACCTTCCGTTACTCCGAAGCCGGCCCTGAAGGCCTGTGCGGCAACAAAAAAGTCATTATTGTCTCCACCGCCGGCGGCATGCATGCCGACCAGGCTTCGGGCGCTGCCCACGAAGGCTACTTGAAGCTGCTGTTCGGCTTCCTGGGCATCACCGACATTGAGATCGTGCGCGCTGAAGGCCTGGCCTACGGTGATGAAGTGCGCAGCAAAGCCATGAGCGACGCCAACGTGCGCATCAACGAGCAACTGTTCGCCGCTGCGTAAGGCTTATGTAAATTTGCCCTGTCCTCGGTTTCATTCTGAAACCGAGCGCCTAAACTCTGTATTCTGATCGCCTGAACGCGAGCGGAGTACGGAGTTTTTTCGTTGTGGCCCAGGTTATGCACACATCCCTTCGATACCCTGGACTTTTTATTCGACAGGCCGGTTCTTGTGCAGCAAAGGTGGACGTCCCCATGATGCGTCTTTGTGCTGTTTTGGTACTTTCGCTGTTGGGCGGCCTGGTTTCAGTGCACGCCGCGCCGGCACCGCACCCCCATTGGAGTGTGGGGTTTCATCGCATGAGTGTGCTCGACCCGCTGGATTCGCAGCCGATGAAGGCCATCGCGTTTTACCCTTCCACCGATACCGAACGCACCACGCCGCTGGGCGCCTATCAGGTCGCGGCCAGTGAAGATGCCAAGGTTGCTATCGGCCGTTTTCCGATGCTGATGCTATCTCACGGCAACACCGGCACGCCCCTGGCCCTGCACGATCTGGCTACGTCACTGGTGCGTAAGGGGTTCGTAGTGGTGGCGGTGCTGCATCCCGGCGACAACTATAAGGACCACAGCCGCCTGGGCACCGTGAGTAATCTGTATGGCCGGCCGATCCAGATATCCCAGGCGATCACCGCCACCCTGGCCGATCCGATGCTGTCGCCCTTTGTCGATGTCGATCAGATCGGCGTCATCGGTTATTCCGCCGGTGGCGAAACGGCATTGATCCTGGCGGGCGCCAAGCCGGATTTCGAACGTCTGCGCCGCTACTGCCAGGAACGCCCCGAAGACCGCGACGCGTGCACCACCAAGGGCGAGTTGGTGGTTGATCGCGACGACTTGCAACCCCAGGCTGACCCGCGCATCCATGCGTTGATGCTGATGGCGCCGCTGAGCTTGATGTTTGGCCGCCATACCCTGGCGGACGTGCATGTGCCAGTGCTGCTCTACAGTGGCGATGGCGACCAGTTGGTGGCAGTGGACAAAAACGCCGCCGCCCTGGCGCGCAAACTGCCAGAGCCGCCGGACTTCAAGCTGTTGGCCGGGGCAGGGCACTTTGTATTCATGGCCCCGTGCGACAGTGATCAACTGGCGACAATGCCGGGCATCTGCACCGATGCCGATGGTGTCGACCGTGAAGGGATTCACCGCGATATGGTCTCCGAGGCCGGGCGCTTTTTCAGTCGCACCCTCGGTGAGGCAACGCGTGCCGGCCTGCAGACGGCTGATCAGTAGGCGCGGCGCCTGAGCAGTACGGTCAGGGCGAGCGCGCTGACCGACAGCAACGCGGCGCAGAAGAATATCCAGCCGTAGCCAAGATTCAACGCCACGGCGCCCATCAACGGCCCGGCGATCGCCAGGGCCAGGTCGAAAAATACCGCATACGCACTCAGCCCCGCGCCGCGGCTGCTGTCCGGCACTTGCTTGATAGCTTCCACGCCGAGCGCCGGGTAAACCAGTGACAAACCAAAACCGGTCAACCCTGCGCCGATCAAGGCCACGCTGGTAGACGGTGCCAGCCACAGCAGCGTCAGGCCCAGGGTTTCGATGAGCATGCAGGCGATGGCGGCGGTGAACCCGCCAAACCGGCTGATGGCTGAGATAAACACCAGGCGCGAGAGAATAAAGCACACACCAAATACCGTCAGGCAATACGCCGCACCGGCCCAGCCACGATTCAGGTAATACAGGGTGATAAAGGTCGTCAACGTGCCGTAGCCAATCGAAGCCAGGCACAGGCTGGCGCCGAATGGTGCGATACGCCCGAACACCGCCCAGAACGGCAGCCGCTCGCCACGTACCACCGGCACCGACGGTTTATTGCGGATCAGCACCAGGCCCAACGCCGCCAACACCGTCAGGGCAAGACCGAGGCTGGTGTAGCCGTAATCAGCCACCATCACCACGCCAAGTGGCGCACCAATCGCAATCGCGCCGTAGGAGGCGATGCCATTCCAGGAAATCGAGCGTGCGATGTGCTCGGCGCCCACCGCGCCCATGCACCAACTGATGGTCCCCACGCCAATCAGGCCCTGGGCCACGCCGAGTAACAGGCGACCGGCGATCAGAATACCCAGGCTCAAGCTCGGCAGACTTTCCAGCAGCGTGGCGATAAAGGTCAGTACACCGCTGATCAGAATGCCGGCCAGGCCCAGCACGATCGCGCGTTTGGTACCGACGTTATCCGACATCCGCCCGGCCATCGGACGGCTGAGCAGCGTGGCCAGGTACTGCGAACCGATGGTCACCCCGGCCACCACGGCGCTGAAACCCAGTTGCTCGTGCACATAGCCTGGAATCACCGCTATCGGCAGGCCGATGCAGATAAAGGCAATGAAGGTGTAGAAAACGATGGAAACGATCTGCAGGGTGATCGACAGGGAGGAGGGGGCGGCAGGCATGAGTACTCAATCGCTGGCGGGCGGTAAAGCATCATGGCATATCCCGCATTACTGTAGGAGCGAGCTTGCTCGCGAAGAACGTCAACGATAACGCGGGTTGCCTGATTCTGCGCGGCGTCCTCAGGTTTTTCGCGAGCAAGCTCGCTCCTACAGTAGTAGAGCGTATGCAAAAAAGCCCTGTCACAGGGACAGGGCTTTTGCTTGCAGCTAAGTGCTGTTCTTAGAACACCACACCCTGGCTACGCAGGTAGTCGTCATAGGTGCCGCTGAAGTCGATCACGCCGCTTGGGCTCAACTCGATGATGCGGGTGGCCAGGGACGATACGAACTCGCGGTCGTGGCTGACGAAGATCAGCGTGCCCGGGTAGTTCTCCAGCGCCAGGTTGAGCGCCTCGATGGATTCCATGTCCAAGTGGTTGGTCGGTTCGTCCATGATCAGCACGTTGGGCTTTTGCAGGATCAGCTTGCCGAACAGCATGCGACCTTGTTCACCACCGGAGATCACTTTGACCGACTTCTGGATCTCGTCGTTGGAGAACAACATACGACCCAGGGTGCCGCGAATCATTTGCTCGCCTTGGGTCCACTGGCCCATCCAGTCGAACAGGCTCACGTCGTCTTCGAAGTCGTGGGCGTGGTCCTGGGCGTAGTAGCCCAGTTCGGCGGCGTCGGTCCACTTGATGCTGCCGGCGTCCGGGGTCAGTTCGTTGACCAGGGTGCGCAGCAGGGTGGTCTTGCCGATACCGTTGGGGCCGATGATCGCCACGCGCTCGCCCGCTTCAACCTGGAAGCTGAAGTCCTTGAACAACGGCTTGCCGTCGAAACCTTTGGCCATTTTTTCGACCATGACCGCCTGGCGGTGCAGCTTTTTGTTCTGCTCGAAACGGATGAACGGGCTCACACGGCTCGACGGCTTGACTTCGGCCAGCTGGATCTTGTCGATCGCCTTGGCACGGGAGGTCGCCTGCTTGGCTTTCGAGGCGTTGGCCGAGAAGCGGCTGACGAAGGATTGCAGTTCGGAAATCTGCGCTTTCTTCTTGGCGTTGTCCGACAGCAATTGCTCGCGGGACTGGGTCGCCACGGTCATGTACTCGTCGTAGTTGCCCGGGAACAGGCGCAGCTCGCCGTAGTCCAGGTCAGCCATGTGGGTGCACACGCTGTTCAGGAAGTGACGGTCGTGAGAGATGATGATCATCAGGCTGGAGCGCTGGGTCAGGATGTTTTCCAGCCAGCGGATAGTGTTGATGTCCAAGTGGTTGGTCGGTTCGTCGAGCAACAGCACTTCCGGGTCGGAGAACAGCGCCTGGGCCAGCAGTACGCGCAGCTTCCAGCCGGGGGACACTTCGCTCATCGGGCCGAAATGCTGTTCCAGGGGAATACCCAGGCCCAGCAGCAGCTCGCCGGCGCGGGATTCGGCGGTGTAGCCGTCCATCTCGGCGAACTCGGTTTCCAGCTCGGCCACGGCCATGCCGTCTTCTTCGCTCATTTCCGGCAGCGAGTAGATGCGGTCGCGTTCGGCCTTGACCTTCCACAGCTCCTCGTGGCCCATGATCACGGTGTCGAGCACGGTGAATTCTTCGTAGGCGAACTGGTCCTGGCGCAGTTTACCCAAGCGCACATTCGGCTCCAGCATGACCTGGCCGCCGGACGGGTCGAGGTCGCCACCGAGGATTTTCATGAAGGTCGACTTGCCGCAACCGTTGGCACCGATCAGACCATAGCGGTTGCCGGCGCCGAACTTGACCGAGACGTTCTCGAAGAGCGGCTTGGCGCCGAACTGCATGGTGATGTTAGCTGTGGAGATCAATTACTTTACCTATCAATGGGTTGCGAGCGTGACGGCAGGTGCCTTCAGGCATGCGTCAACAGCGACATCAAGGCGCGAAACCCGGTCGCTGAACACAAAATTGGGGATGTGTGTTGGAATTTGGCGCGCATTGTCGCATATGTCAGGCGACAGTTGTATGGCGAGCGAAGGATGGTTTTGCCAATGTCTCAGGCATAGCCAGCCACAACAGCATCAAGGCAGCGGCTGCAACCGCTGCCAACGTCAGGAAGGCCGCGTTGTAGCCAGCCTGCTGCACCACGAAACCGGCCAGGCTGTTACTGAGTGCCGCGCCCAGGCCGAATACGGTGGAGAGGGCGCCCAGGCTGACGTTGAAGCGGCCAGTGCCTTGGGTAAGGTCCTTGACGATTACCGGGAACAGGGCGCCGAAAATACCAGCGCCGATACCGTCGAGCATCTGCACGGCTACCAACCAATATGGGTCGCTGGATAGGGTATAGAGCACGCCACGCAACGGCAGTATCAGGAAACCGGCAAGCAGCAGTGGCTTGCGCCCCCAGATATCGGCCTTGAGCCCGACCAGCCAGGCCATCGGCACCATCACCAACTGTGCGGCGACAATGCAGGCTGAAGTCAGCGGGGTAGCCATCTGCAGATTGATCTGCGCCAGTTTCTGACTGACCAACGGCAGCATCGCGGCATTGGCCAGGTGAAACAGTGCGCAGCAGATGGCGAACAGTAGCAGCGGTTGGTTGGTGAGCAGCGCGTTAAGCCCCGAGGGCTGTTCGTGGTCGGTGTGATGGGCCGGATCAAAACCACGGGCGACCTCATGGTCAATCGCCTTTGCCGGCACGCAACTGACCGCAATGACACTGGCGACGGCCATGAACGCCATCAGGTAGAACACCACCACCGGCCCGAACAGGTAGGCCAGCCCGCCGGCCAGCAATGCGGCCACGGCATTGCCGGCATGGTTGAAAGTCTCGTTGCGCCCGGTACGCCGGGTGAAGGCACGCGGCCCGGTGATCCCCAGCGAAATGGCGGAAATTGCCGGAGCAAAGACAGAGGCAGCTACGGCGCTGGCAGCTTGGGTCAGCGCCACCCAGCCAAATGAACTGACGAAGGGCAGCATCAGGCAACTGCCCGTCACCAATAGCGCGGCAATGGCAACCACCGCGCGTTTGCTGCGAGTGCGGTCGATCAGCGCACCCGCGGGGCCTTGGGTCAGCAAGGCAGCGATGCCTGCGAGGGTCATGACCACGCCAATGCTGGCCGGCTCCCATTGATGGACGGCCAACAGATAGATCGCCAGGTACGGTCCGAGACCGTCGCGCACATCGGCAAGAAAGAAGTTCAGGCTGTCCAGGGATAAAGCGATGCGCAGGTCTGAATGACGGGCCACGGTGCGACCTTCAAGAGCGGCGTTCAGGGGCTGAGCGCGCGTTGGGATAATGACCGGTGGGCTGGGCGATAAGTTTCGCGGTGGGCCAGGGTTTCCTCCTGCGCGCATTTAATTTACTTTCCGAAGCCCACTGGAATGAATTTCTGGAGAAGCAATGGACATGCCCTCAGCGCAAGAGGCGATTGCCAGCAATAGAAATGCCTGGGACGAATCCGCCGGGTTGCATAAAGACACCGCGACCTGGGCGGCACTGCTGGACTCGGTAGCCGAGCCTGATTTTTCCTGCCTTGACCCGACCATCACCACCTTGCTGCAAGAGGTCGGCGTGGTGGGCAAGGACGTGGTGCAATTGTGCTGCAACAACGGGCGCGAAAGCCTTTCGTTGTATGGCTTGGGCGCCCGTTCGGTGGTGGGGGTTGATCAATCCCGGGCGTTTCTTGAACAGGCGCGGGAGTTGGCCGAGGCCTCGCCACACAGCCCTGAGTTCATTGAGACCGATATCCACCATTTGCCCGAGCGTTTGCAGGCACGGTTCGATATTGCCCTGGTGACCATCGGCGTGCTGGGCTGGATGCCGGATGTAGCGTTGTTCATGCGCCAGGTTGCCAGTGTGCTGAAGCCCGGCGGTACGTTGGTCATGTACGAAACCCATCCCTTTCTTGAGATGTTTGACCCCTGTGGGGCCAAACCTATGCTGCCTGCCAGTTCTTACTTCCAGCGTGAACCCTTTGTGCTGCAGGAGGCAATTGTCTATGAAGGGAAGGATGAGCGGCCCGGGCCGACCTCCTATTGGTATGTACATACCCTGGGCAGTGTGGTCAGCGGGGCTATCGCAGCGCAGATGCAGATCGCTCATTTGCAGGAATACCCGCATTCCAACCGGGAAGAACTCTACGATCAATATGAGCATCAGGCCGCGCAACTGCCCCTGTGCTTTACCATGACAGCGATCAGGCGTAATGGCTAATCAAGGTTTGCGCACGCAAAAAAAGGCCCGCGAGGAGAGGGCGGGCCAAGTGATTCACTGGAGTAGGTAGGCCTGACCTTATAGGTCGAAAAGTGAAGGCCTTGTGAAAATGCCGTGATCAAATCGGATAGCCACGTCTTATATGTCCACCTGTGGCGAGGGAGCTTGCTCCCGTAACGGCCTGCCAGCCACCGCCTATCTGCCTGACGCCCCGCGTTCCAACATGTGGGAGCTGGCTTGCCTGCGATAGCGGTGTATCAGTGACAGATTAGTTGACTGACCCACTGCTATCGCAGGCAAGCCAGCTCCCACATTTGATCAAGACCGCCGCACAAAGGTGCGCATGGTTTGCCCCGGGCCGGTGCTGAACACGGTGGGCCTGGGCATGCCCTCATCCGCTGCGATAAACACGAAATCATCGCCGTCGAGCCGGTAACTGGCGGGGAGTTGCTTGCCTGCATCTTCGCCGATGGCGTCCGTCCAGGTGATGCTTTTGGGCGTGGTACTGGCGTCCAGCTCGAACCGACCCGCCAGCAATATTTCGCCACTGACCGTGGTCACTTCGAATCGATCCCCCGCAATTGTCGTCGTTGCTCCCGGCGCGCTGTGGGCATCCACGGGGTTGAGCACGCCACTGTCTTCAAGGGCTGTTTGTTCCCAAGTGCCTTGCAGTGCGCGAAAGTCCGAAGCGGAAAGGGGTGACATGCAAACTCCTTATTGCTGTTCAAAAAAATGTTCAATTGTAGTGAGGCTGACACTGTTCCACCTGTAGGCGAAATTTTTTTCTTTATAAGACAGGTATTTGACAGCTTTTTCATGTTGGATTGACTACGCTTGCAGACAGATCAGTCTGACATGGCTGTGTGATTTGGCTTACTCACCGAAATGAAACCGAAATAATCCCTAAGTTTGTGGGATATTTCAGGGGACTGAGTGGTCACATCGCCACTGGTCTGCCGTATCCAGGGCGTTGTCCCTGATTTTTGAAGTCATTCAGACTTCTGAGAATGATGGCCTTTTAGTATTATTTTAAGGTGTTCTTATTTTGAATCGTACTTCCCCGCTTCCGCCTTCCGCAGCGTCTGATGAAATTGATTTATTTGAATTGTTTCACGCCATCTGGCGACAAAAAAAGCTGGTGGTCGGGTGTACGCTTCTGGCCGGGGTATTAGGCGCAGGTTATGCCTTCCTGGCACCCAAGACCTATGAGGTCAGCAGTGTGTTACGGCCTGCGGCTATCAACGAGTTGGACGCCTTGAACCGTTCGGAAGTATATAAGTTGCCGCCTGCCGATGCGCTGCTCAAGGTGGGCGCGCAGTTGGATTCCTATGATGCGCGCCTGGGGTTCTTCAAGGATCATGAGGAGTTGTTCAAGGCGTTCAAGAAACCGGGGCAAACCCTTGAGCAGAGCTTTGAGGCGTTCAACCGCAATTCCGTCAATCTGATTTTGCCTGACCCCAAGAAGTCCGATTCGTTGAGCAGTTATATCCGTCTGGAGCTGCAATACCCGACCGACGTCGATGGTGTGGCGATCCTCAACGGTTTTGTGGATTACGCCATCGCCGCCGAGCGTCAGCAGGTGGGTGCGGACCTGAAGGTTATCGTCAATAACCGCTTGAGCGAGCTCAAGGGCAAGATCGACGCTGCCCGCGCCAATTACGATACCGATAAAGAATCGAAAATCGCCAAGCTGTTGGAAGCTGACCGGCTCAAGCGTGCCCAATTGCAGGACGAGCTCAGCGCTTTGCGCTTGCAAATGAAGATGGAGCGCACCAACCGCTTGGCCGAGTTGGCCGAAGCGATCAGCATTGCCAAGTCCATGGGCATTCGTACACCAACAACGCCGTCCTCTATGGCCGACTCCACCCGCACGGGTTCGAGCCAGGTCATGCGGACCGAGGTGAACAACCAGAAGATCCCGCTGTATTTCATGGGGACCGAGGCGCTGGAAGCCGAACGCGCTGCATTGCAGCAGCGTACCAGCGACGATTTCACCAACCCGCGCATTGCCGAGATCGGCAAAGACTTGCAACTGTTGGAAAGCAACCGCGAGGTTGAGGTACTGCGCAAGCGTGGCAATGAAGACATCTTCTTGCAGGACGTCGAGCCGCTTCGCGCTGAAGTCGCCAGGTTGCGTGGTTTGAATATCGATATGAGCAACCTCAAGCTGGTGACCATTGACCGTCGAGCCCAGGAGCCTCTGTCGCCGATCAAGCCGAAAAAGCCGCTGGTTATCGCGTTGAGCCTTGTCGGAGGTCTGCTGCTGGGCCTGATGATTGCGCTGATCCGCTACTTCGTTCGCAGCCGCACTCAGGCCTTGCCCTATACGGCATTAGGGGATCGCCGCGAGGGTAAAGATTCGCCGCTTTAACCCTTCAAACGCCCTCAAACAGGCAGGCTCAAGGGCCTGCCTGCTCCTACCCCCAGCACACTCAATAGACAGCTTTTCACAATTCTTAGTTAACCTTTGGTTACAAAGTGTGGCTAAATAACTGCCAATGGTCGCACGCAGGCGGTTATCCCGCCGGCCGTGTCACCTGTATGTGAATTGTGATTTCAGGTGCTGCTTATCCATCCTCGGCCGTTGTGGGCCCGCAGGAGCAGCCTGTTCTCTCCCTGACGTGTGACGAATCCCTTGAAACTCATCATTGTTGCTCTCTACGTTGCTTCCATTGCGTATGTACACCTGCGTGGTCGGGTGCGACACAAGCTGGGTCGCCAGCTTAGTGATCACTCGACGTTCCTGGCGCCGATCAACTGTTTCCTGTACCTGTTCTCCAAGCAGCCCAGCCGTCCCTACCTTTCGCCCAGCGACTTTCCAGACCTGAGCCCATTGCAGGAGCACTGGGAAGAGATCCGCGAAGAAGGCCAGAATCTGATGCGGGCGGGTGAGATCAAACGCTCGGAGCAATACAACGACGTAGGGTTCAACTCGTTTTTCAAGACCGGCTGGAAGCGTTTCTACCTCAAGTGGTACGGCGACAGTCACCCCTCGGCGATGAAGCTGTGCCCACGCACCACCGAGCTGGTGCAAAGCATCGGCTCGATCAAGGCCGCGATGTTCGCCGAGCTGCCACCGGGCTCCAAGCTGGTGCGTCACCGCGACCCGTATGCGGGCTCGTACCGCTATCACCTGGGGCTGGATACGCCTAACGATCCAGGCTGCTACATCAACGTGGACGGCGAAAGCTATTACTGGCGCGACGGCGAGCCGGTGATGTTCGACGAGACCTACAT
The DNA here is from genome assembly GCF_058797315.1 of Pseudomonas sp. GW823-FHT02F05. NCBI lineage: Bacteria > Pseudomonadati > Pseudomonadota > Gammaproteobacteria > Pseudomonadales > Pseudomonadaceae > Pseudomonas > Pseudomonas sp. GW823-FHT02F05. The sequence continues at coordinate 281,590 of NZ_JBXAJM010000002.1, read as the reverse complement.
TCACTACGCGGAAAACACCACCCAACAGAACCGCATCATACTGTTCTGTGATATCGAACGGCCGATGAAGTACCGCTGGGCGGCTGCGTTCAATCGTTGGTTCAGCCGCAATGTGATGGCGGCCGCAGGTTCGCCCAACGATGAGGGTGACAAGACCGGCGGCCTCAACCGTGCCTTCACCCGGCTGTACAAGATTCGCCTGCGTGGCAAGGAGCTCAAAAAGCGCAACCGCACGCGCTACTACCTGGAAAAGTGGGCGATCTTTGCCGGTCTGGCGCTGATCTTCATTCTTATCTGACCTGGCTCAGGGCGCGGATCACCCAGGGGGTTGCGCGCCCAACTTGTCCCACATTTTTTTGCTGATCTTCTGCCGATTGGCATACCCCACCCACGGGTCGTCCTTCAAGGCCTGCAACCGTTGGTGCAGGTTCGCCACTGTCCACTGTTGGGCGCCGCGCAATCCTTTCAACTCCTCTCGACTCACCGGCACCGACACTGGCAAGCCCGGGCGTGCCCGCACTGAATACGCCGCCACGGTACTGGCGCCGCGGGCGTTACGCAGGTAATCGATAAAGATCTTGCCCACGCGGTTCTTGGGGCCACTGGTGGCGGTAAAGCGTTCGGGCAGTTGGCGGGTCATGAATTGGGCAATGGCTTTGGCGAATGCCTTGACGGTGTCCCAGTTATCGCGCCGGGCCAATGGCACGATCAAGTGCAGGCCCTTGCCGCCGCTGGTTTTGACGAAAGCCTGCAAGCCCAGCTCATCAAGTACCGACAGAGTCAGTTGGGCCGCTTCCAGCATGGCTTTCCAGGGCAAGGTCGGGTCCGGATCGAGATCGAGCACGAACAGGTCGGGCGTTTCAATCTTGTCTGCGGTAGCGCCCCAGGTGTGAAACTCGACCGTACCCATTTGCACCGCGCCGACCAGGGCTTCCACGCTGTCTATTTCCATCAGGCGCGCATGGCCTGGATCCAGCGCCGGGTCCAATTGCTTGATGTGGGGGATTGCCATGCGCTCTGAGTGTTTCTGGAAGAACTGCTCACCTTCGATCCCTTCCGGCGCGCGCAGCAGGGACACGGCACGTGCGCGCAGAAAGGGCAGGATCCATTCGCTGATATCGGTGTAGAACTGTGCCAATTGCTGTTTTTGCGTGCCGCTGTGCTTGTCGATAATGCGCTCGGGGTGAGTGATTTTCACGTTCTTCACCGTTGCCTGCGCTTTACCGGCTTTCGATGCCTGCGGTGCCTTGACCGACTTGGCCGCGCGCGGCTGTTCATGAATGATCTGCGAGGCTGGCTTGTCGGTGCGCAGGCTCACAAACGCGGCCTGGCGCACCACGCCTTCACGGGTCCATTCGGCAAATTGCACTTCGCCTACCAGGCTCGGCTCAACCCAATGCACGCCGCGGGCCTGGGCACTGGTCAATGGCTTTTGCAGTGGCGAGTCCTTGCGCTCGAGCGGCGTCAGCTTGGCATAGATGGTTTTCAGCGCCGCCTGATCAAAGCCCGTGCCCACGCGCCCGGCATAGACCAGGCCGGTGTCATCGTTGACCGCCAGCAGCAGCGCCCCAAAGCCGCTGCGCGAACCTTGGGGGCGGGTGTAGCCGACAATCACGAACTCCTGGCGCAGGCGGCATTTGAGCTTGATCCAGTCGGCACTGCGCCGCGACACGTAGGGGCTGCCGGCGCGCTTGCCGATCACGCCTTCGAGCGACAGGTCACAGGCGCTCTCGAAAATATCGCGCTGGCTGGCGGCAAAGGCTTCGGAGAAGCGCAGCAGTTTGCTTCGGCTGGCGGACAGTGCGGATTTAAGCGCAGCCCGACGCTCCTCGACCGGGTCTTCGCGCTGGTCGCGGCCATTCAAAAAGGGTGCATCGAACAGGTAATAGACGATGTCCAGGCTGCGGCCGATATCGAATGCGTTTTGCAGCGCCTGGAAATCCGGCAGCCCGTCGCCATTGAGGCTGACCACTTCGCCATCCAGCCAACTGTCTTTGAGCTTGAGCGCTTGCAAGGCTTTGCACTGACGCGGCAGGCGCTCGGTCCAGTCGTGGCCGTTGCGGGTGAACAGGCGCACTTCACCGTCGCGAATGCGCGCCATGATGCGGTAGCCGTCGAACTTGATTTCGTAGCGCCAATCACCCTCGGGGGCGCGGTCGACCAAGGTTGCCAGTTGGGGGGCAAACTCGTCAGGCAGCGCAGCGTTGCGCTTGGGCGCTTTGGCTTTTGGCGCGGCCTTGGGTTTGGCCTTGGCCTTGGCTTTTGGCTTGCCCACGACCGCGTCGCTGAGCACGCTGGCGGGCTCGGCCTCGACAATATCGAACTCAGAGGCCGGGCGCGCCTGCTGATCGTTTTCCTTGATCAACAGCCACTGCTCCTTGTCACCGCTGCCCTTGAGGCGGGTACGTACCAGCGCCCAATCACCGGAGAGTTTCTCACCCACCAAGGTGAATTTGAGTTTACCCGCCGCGTAGGCTTTGCGCGGGTCATCGTGGGGTTGCCAGATGCCTCGGTCCCACACGATTACATCCCCCGCACCGTATTGGCCGGTGGGGATACTGCCCTCGAAACTGCCATAGCTCAGTGGGTGGTCTTCAACATGCACCGCCAGGCGTTTCTGGCTCGGGTCCAGGCTTGGGCCCTTGGGCACCGCCCAGCTCAACAGCACGCCATCCAGTTCCAGGCGAAAGTCGTAATGCAGGTTGCGCGCATCATGCTTTTGAATCACAAAGCTCAGGGCCGAAGCGGTACGTTTGCTGGCGGGTGAGCTGCCTGCGGGTTCGGCGGTGATCTTGAAATCGCGCTTGCGGTTGTACTCGCTCAGGGGCTTTGCCATGTCGTTCTCCCGTCAATGGCAGGCTCAAGAGGCCTTGTTATTGGACTTTTTCGCGGCGCTCTTTTTCGCCGCAGGTTTACCCGCCAGGCTGCGTTTGAGCAGTTCCGTCAGGTCGATGACATCCGCGGATTTTCGCTCTTCGCCGCCTTCGGCCGTTTCCACATCTTCGATCTTGCCGGCCTTGGCCTTCTTCGCCACCAGCGCCCTGATCTTGTCCTGGAAGCTGTCACGGTACTCATCGGGCTGCCAATCGGCGCTCATGTCTTCCACCAGGCGCTTGGCCATGTCCAATTCACCTTTGGCCAGGGTCGGCTTTGTCACATCGCTGCCCAACTCCAACTCATCCAGGCTGCGCACTTCGGCGGGCCAGCGCAGCATGACCAGCACCAGCGCCGACTCCAGCGGCATCAACGCAGCCAGATGCTGCTTGGTGTGCAGCACCACATTGGCCAGGGCGACCTTGCCGGTTTTTTTCAGCGCTTCGCGCAGCAATGCATAGACCTTGCCGCCGCGTTTATCCGGGGCGAGAAAGTAGGGCGTGTCGATGTTTTGCAGGGGGATCTGGTCGCTGGCGACGAAGGCGATGATTTCGATGGTCTGGGTGGACTTGGGGTGTGCCGAGCGAATTTCGTCTTCGCTGAGCACCACATAGCGTCCTTTTTCAAAGGCCACGCCCTTGACGATATTGTCTTTGGTGACTTCCTTGCCGGTGGTTTTGTTGATGCGCTTATAGCCCACCGGGTCCATGCTGCGCTTGTCCAGCCAGTCGAAGTCGACGCCTTGTGAAGAGGTCGCCGAGACCAGCGATACCGGGATGTGAACCAAGCCGAAACTGATGGCGCCTTTCCAGATTGCCCGTGGCATAGGTGTTATTCCTCAACGAAGAGCCTGTGTGCTGGTGACTCGCAGAGCACGGCAAAAGTTTCGGCGGATAGATGCTCGGACAGATCGTGTTACACCTGATGAGAAACTATTTAGTGTCACAACGCGAACCCACGGCGTAGCGTGTTATCGAAAGCACGTAGTACTTGGCATAGAGAGGTTTGGCCATGAACCCTTGTGTACGTCATCTTGCAGCACTGGCGCTGGGCCTGGCCCTTGCGCCATTGGCCCAGGCGCAAAACCTGCCAGGGCGTAACGACTACGGCCCTATTCACCGGGCCAACCCCAATAGCATGCAGGGCACCCAGCCCAATACACCGGCGGTACGCAGTATCCAGCCTGTCCCGGCAAACCCGCGGCCGACGCTGGAAAACGGCGGCATCGGCAACCGCTACCCCAAGCAGGAGGCGGCCCCCAGCCCACCGGCCACCGCACCCAAAGCGCCCACCTATGATGCCAACGGCAATCGCCGCTAAGGATCTCGCCTTATGTTTGTACGTAAAACCCTGCTAGCCGCCCTGTGCGCCAGCGCGTTGCTACCGTTGAGCGCGGTGTATGCCGCCGATAGCCAACAGTTCCCCAGTGAGCAAGGCAGCATCACCGCCACGCCGGTTGCCAAGGGCCTTGACCATCCGTGGGCACTGGCATTTTTGCCGGACCAGCAAGGTTTCCTGGTGACTGAGCTGCCTGGAAACCTGCGTTTTGTGAGTCCGGACGGCAAGCTGTCTGCGCCCTTGAAGGGCGTGCCGCAGGTATGGGCCAAAGGGCAGGGTGGGTTGCTGGATGTGGTGCTGTCGCCAGACTTCAAGCAAGACCGCCTGGTTTACCTGTCGTACGCCGAAGGCGGCGGCGAGGGTGGAAAGGCCGGCACAGCCGTAGGGCGTGGGCGTTTGGCGGCCGACTTGAGCGGCTTGGAGGACTTCAAGGTGATACTGCGCCAGGAGCCCAAGCTGTCTACTGGCAACCACTTTGGCTCGCGCTTGGCCTTCGACCGTGATGGCTACCTGTTCGTGACTCTCGGGGAGAACAACGACCGCCCCACGGCCCAGGACCTGGACAAGCTGCAAGGTAAAGTGGTGCGCATCTACCCGGATGGGCGCGTGCCGGACGACAACCCTTTCGTCGGTCAACCCGGCGTGCGTCCGGAGATCTGGTCCTACGGGCAGCGTAACCCTCAGGGGCTGGCCCTGAACCCCTGGAGCGGCACGATCTGGGAACATGAACACGGGCCCCGTGGCGGCGACGAAGTCAATATCATCGAGCGCGGCAAGAACTACGGTTGGCCGTTGGCAACCCATGGCATCAACTATTCCCTGCTGCCGATTCCGGAAGCCAAGGGCAAAACGGCAGAGGGCACAGTGGCGCCCCATCATGTCTGGGAGAAATCGCCGGGCATCAGTGGCATGGCGTTCTACGACGCCGACCGATTCAAGGCATGGCAGCACAACCTGTTTATCGGCGCGCTGGCCAGCCAAGAGCTGATTCGGTTGCAGTTCGAGGGGGACAAGGTGATCCACGAAGAACGCTTGTTGGGCGAATTGAAAGCGCGAATTCGCGATGTGCGGCAGGGGCCGGATGGCTTTCTGTATGTGCTGACCGATGAGGATGACGGCGTGTTGTATCGGGTTGGGCTGAATCAGGACTAAACGTACGTGGGGCTGACAGCAGACGCTGATCCAATTGATGCCCTGCGATCCAAGTGTGGGAGCTGGCTTGCCTGCGAAGGCGGTGTTTCAGGCGCTGAATCTGTTACTGCACCACCGCTTTCTTAGGCAAGCCAGCTCCCACATTGGATCTCATTCGGTCTGCAGAGTGGGGTTATAGCCCCAGCTCTGACAGGCCGGGATGCTCATCCGGGCGCCGCCCCAGCGGCCAATGGAACTTGCGCTCGCTCTCTTTGATCGGCATATCGTTGATGCAGGCAAAGCGGTTGGCCATCAAGCCGTTCTCGTCGAACTCCCAGTTCTCATTGCCGTACGAGCGAAACCAGTTACCCGAATCATCGTGCCATTCATAGGCATAGCGCACGGCGATGCGGTTATCGGTGAAGGCCCACAATTCCTTGATCAGTCGATAATCCAGCTCCTTGGCCCATTTGCGGCTCAGGAACTGCTTGGCTTCTTCGCGGTTATGGGCAAATTCGGCGCGGTTGCGCCAGTTCGTATCCAGGGTGTAGGCCAGAGACACGCGTTGTGGGTCGCGGGAGTTCCAGCCGTCTTCCGCCAGGCGGACTTTTTCGATGGCCGAATCGCGGGTAAACGGCGGCAGGGGTGGACGGACGTCTTCTTGGGCTGACATGGGCGGCTCCTCAAAGTAATTAAGGTTGGGTCGAAAGTTGCCTGGTCTGTGAGTTCAAAGTTGCAGTAAGGTCCGCGCCATGCATTGCGCATTATCGGCAGCTGTTGAATCACCCATGACCAGGGCGACGGTAATGGCACCATCGATCAGGATCAGCAGTTGCGCGGCCTGCTGCTCCGGGTCGGGAATGCCATGTGCTTGGCACAGTTCAAGTGCGTACTTGAACAGTTTGCGTTTATGGGCTTTGGCCAACAGGCGCACCGGGTCTTGGGCGTCGCCGGTTTCACCGCTGGTGTTGATAAAGGCGCAGCCGCGAAAGTCCGCCGAGCCGAACCAGCGCTTGAGCGCGCTGAACAGCTCCAGCAGGCGCTGGCCGCTGTCGTCGCTGCGTTCCACTTCGCTGCGCAGCCACTGCATCCAGCGCTCGTCGCGGCGTTGAAGGGCAGCAATCACCAACTCATCCTTGTTGGCGAAGTAGCGGTAGATACTCTTTCTCGACACCCCGGCGGTTTTCACCAGTAAGTCCATGCCGGTGGCAGCAATGCCGTGGCGATAGATCAATTTTTCGGTGACGTCGAGGATGATGTCGCGGGTTTCATTCTGAGTGATATCGTTCATGTTTCGCACAGTAGAACGATCGTTCTTCATGGTCAACCGGTTTTTTGAATTGCCCACTGCGAGACCTGAGCAGCCTCATGGTGTAAGCTTTGGGCCTCTTCGGATTCGACCCATTGCGAGCCCTATGCCGTCGTTCTTCAAACGCTCCCTGTTGCCCAAGCTGCGCGGTTTCCCGTTGTCCAACGAGGCCATTGAAGTGCTGCCCAGCGCCGACGCCTACCGTCGCTGCTTGTTGGAGAAAATCGCCCAGGCCACGCGGCGTATCTACATCGTTGCCTTGTACTTGCAGCAGGATGAGGCGGGGCAGGAAATCTACGACGCGCTGCATGCCGCCAAGGCCGCACGGCCCGAACTGGACATCGTGGTGATGGTTGATTGGCTGCGTGCCCAGCGCGGGTTGATCGGCGCGGGCAAGCAACCGGGCAACAGCGCCTGGTACCAAGCGATGACTCAGCGCCACGCCACCGAAGTACCGGTGTACGGCGTGCCGGTGCAAACCCGCGAGCTGTTCGGCGTGTTGCACCTCAAGGGTTTCGTGATCGATGACAGCGTGCTGTACAGCGGCGCCAGCCTGAACAATGTGTACCTGCACAAGTTCGATAAATACCGCTTCGACCGTTACCATCTGATCCATAGCCAACCTTTGGCCGATTCGATGCAGCATCTGGTGGAACACGGCCTGGTGGCGTCCAAGGCCGTGCATCGCCTGGACCTGCCGAACCCGCCCACCACTCGCAGCCTGCGCAACGACATCGGCGACCTGCGCAGCCGTCTCAAGCATGCGGCCTACGACACCACGGCCGGCCAGTTTCCCAACGGTCATCTGTCGGTCAGCCCATTGCTGGGCGTCGGCAAGAACAACCCGTTGAGCCGGGTGATCCTCGAATTGATCGCCAGCGCCCAGCAGCAGCTGACTATTTGCACGCCGTATTTCAACCTCCCATTGCCGGTGACCCGTGAGATCAACCGCGCTCTGGCACGCGGTGTGAAGATCGACATCGTGGTGGGCGACAAGACCGCCAACGATTTCTACATTCCGCCCACCGAACCTTTCAAGGTGATTGCGGCGTTGCCGTACCTGTACGAGATCAGCCTGCGACGCTTTGCCAAGCGGCATCAGCCGATGATCAACAGCGGCCAGTTGAACCTGCACTTATGGCGCGACGGCGATAACACCTACCATCTAAAGGGCATGTGGGTGGATGAGCGCTACACCTTGCTCACCGGCAACAACCTCAACCCTCGGGCGTTTCGCCTCGATTTGGAAAACGGCTTGCTGATCGACGATCCACAAGGGCAGTGGCTAGCGCCGCGGCGTACCGAGTTGGCCCAGATCTTCCAGCACGTAACCCGTATCGAGGGCTACCAACAGTTGCAAACGCTGGTGGATTATCCACCCGCGGTGGGCAAGTTCCTGCGCCGGGTCAGTCGAGTGCGCATCGAGCGGTTGCTGTACCGTATTCTGTAGGACTGTTTTCACCGCCTTAGGAGTTTACCTACTCGCATAGCTTGTGTTGGTTGCTACGTTGTTTCTCGACGGTTCTTAGGGACGAGAACTCTGCCCTTGATTGGTTCAGAGGAAACAGACATGTCGAGTATCAGCCCTAGTCGCGACACCCTTGCGTTTACGCCGCCGCTACATTCTGTGAGCCCGGCGGCAAACGCCTTCCCCGACCCCGTTGTTCGCAGCAAGCGCGAAGCAGCCTCAAATCCTGCTGTAGATAGTCCCCGACGATGGACGCTGCAACCTGTGCCCTTGGCGTCGAGCGAGGGTGATCACCGCCTGCGTAACGAGCTGGCGACATCAGCCACGCGCCACGCGTGGGATTCCCTCGTCCAGATCCCCACCGACAGCACTTTCTACGCAGGCTTTGCCGCTTTGCGCAGTGCGTTCAATACTGATGAAGTCAAGGCGTGGATTATGAGCAAAGGCATGGCCCTGGACACCGTGGTGGTAAAACCGGATTCGATCACAGGGCTGGTCTTAAGCGGTCGCGTGGGAACGCGAAAGACGTTCACTCTGAACGACGATTCTGGCTGGTGGCAGGTCGGGGCCCGATTGCGCGCCGCTGCCACGGCGCTGGATAGGGCGGGTAATGGGGTGGCTTATGTGCCGGAACAGTCCGACCGGTTTTCTCGCAATGCTGTCTTGCAGTGGCATGACATCACCCCGCCAACGAATGCCGATGAGTTGGCGTTGGTGCGTGGACATCTGTTGGCGGAGGAATGGTCCGGTTGGTCAACCGAGACAAAAGGCCGGCTGCAGGGCAGCAGCCTTGCGGCAAGAAAAACCATCGACCGGCTGGACGAGCGTCAATACCTGGCAGGTTGCCTGGCTGATCTGGTTCGCAATCGACCCGACGACGAAGAGGTGTCGCTGGCCGATGCGCAGACGCCGATCGGCGCCACGTCGGTGCTTGCCACAGACGGTGCCGACAAGGCCGCCGTGCGTGATGTACTGATTTCTCACGGCTTCCTCGTACCCAAGACCGCGAAGGAAGTGCGCAATGTCATTCGCTGGTTGCAAGCTGCGGTGGCGCCTGCCCCCGCGCTGGGTAATTACGCGCAATTGCTTGCACGACCATGGGTACCGGGCATGTTGTCTGAAAATGACAAACGCTTGATAGCGCAACTCTTGAGCGACGATGCCATCGGTCGCAGCGAACCGAGTCTATTGCGCGCCTTGGATTTTCAAGGCGTACTCGATGAGCACACCCCGCAGGAGGTGCGTGCCAACGCCGACAAGATACTGGAGCGGATACTTGACCAACCGTTAGCTCTGGAATGGGGCAAGGCCGCTGCTCGCAGTCTGTATTTTCAGGGCACGTCCGGTACTTATGACTTATCAACCCTCGAAGCCAAGCAGTGGGAACTCACGGCGGTTCTGCTGCAGATCGACCCCGAGATGCCTCGGCGCCCTGGAAACGTTGCCGGTTATGACATCTATCAGCCCGCCAACAGTGGACGGACGATGGCATCGGTACGCGCTGAAATCGAGACCCAACTGGCTCAGAACACCTTGCTCGATCCAAAGACGGTACCGCTGGCCGCGCATCTGTTGTTGGCCAGTAGCGCGCCCGAGTTTCTGGTCCGGGATATCCCTTCCACGATGCGGATAGGCTCGGTGGAATGGGCCGACTTTCGCCTGGGGGTCACGTTTGCCGAGCGGCAAGGTGGGCCTGGTTGCTCGCGGCGCATGAGCTACACCGAAATTATGGGACTCAGCCGGCTGAGCACCAGTACGCCGGGCGAAGCGGCGGTATTGGATAATTATGGGATCGACGTGTTACTCGATTGGGGCTTGATGCGCGGGCTTTATGAAAAGCCAGTGGATGGCCGCTACACACAGCAGCACCATCTGCAGGCCATCACGGCTTTCAATGAGGAGTGCGAGCAACTCGTTTATGCGTTGGAGCAGTTCAACCTGCCGCTGCCTATACGAGAAGACTCGGCGATCAGGAACTTGCAGACAGTATTTCCAGGCCTGAGCGCGGAACAGTTGAAAGCCATGCGGGTATACATCGCAGACCCGGATGAACGCCGCAACATGAAGCTGTCCGAGCCGAGAACGCGTACGCTGATCGAGGCGTACATGACCGGCGACCTTACAAGGGACCGGTGGATGCTGCTGGCGCCCGGGGAGCAGCCGCCACAACCAGCCCGGCGCACCTCTCCATTTGTCATACCGCGGCTGAGCGCATCCGACCAGGCAGCCGTTGATGCCAACGTGCAAGCGTTGAACGCCAGGATCGCCCATTTACCGGATGTGCAGGCCCAGTTGCCTGGTGAAGTCGATGCCTACCTGGACAAACTCAAGCAGGGTTTGAGCATCGCCACAAGACGCATGATCGCCCAACTGCCGTTGGCTGATCGCCAAGCCTTGGAGTGGGGGGACGTGGACCTGTTTGCCTTGCGCGAGGCAACCGATAGCGTGCCTGAGATAGATGTAACACCGGAGCAGGTGGAGGAGCGCAGAGGGCGAAAGGGCACGCTGATACGCTGTAATTACAACGGGGTAATCAGCTACTTCGAGGTGTTCCCGGACAAGCTGTTGATCGTCAAGCGCGAAGACCTGCCGCGTGATTTGGCCCTCGGAGGGACCTTTCAAACGGTGCCGAAGACGTATGGGCCTTGGGCGGTGTCAGAGCTCCCCATGCGGCTGGGCGCGGTGGAACCATTTGATTTTGCCGCTTACAGCTCCAATGCCTTGCCCAGGCCCGGTGTGACCTCGCCAGGTGTCATTATTGATAAACTGGGCGAGACCCTGCACGCTACGCCGGTCTCTGTACAGGGCGAGGCATCCAACCAGGTGCCTAACAGTTTTTCGTCGCCCCGCACCCAGTCAATTGTCGATCGGATCATGCAGGGCAATTTTATCCATCATCGTGCCAGCGTGCTGAAGGTCGCGCATGGCATGTTGCCGCTGGAACAAAAGCGCGAAATATTGCGACGCAACGACAGTATTTTGTTGAGCATGATCCCGTTTGTCGGGGCCGTCATTGACCTGACCAAAGGCAACATCGTTGAAGGGATGCGCGGGCTGATCATCGACACCGCCGGGGCATTCGCAGGTGGGGCATTTGGAACCTTGAAACCGCTCGTCAAGTCCACAAAAGCTGTGGCTCCCTTCGGCGTCAAGGCGTTTCGCGTACTGGAAAAGGGGGTTGAGGTGGTCAGTGGCTTCTTGAACCCACTGGATGGCGCGGCAGATTTGATGGCCGCTGGAGGGAAAGGGCTCGTCGCGCTGCCTAAAGCGTTAGGCAGGGCATCGAACCCCTCAGTGCTTTTAAAGCTTGGCGTGGTGGAAGAAAAACTGCGCACTTGCCTGGGTGTATCAAACCAGTTGCAGGCGCCGCACAATGTCCAGGAGCAGGCGGTTCAGCCTGGTGCTCATAACGGACACAATCATTCGATACCGGTGTACGCGGTACAGACCGATGGACGTTGGTACGCGACCCATCCAAAGACCGGGTTGCCGACCGGCACGCCGCTGGATGGGTTTGAAGCACTGCCCGCATGACGACCTGAAACACTTCAGGCAGCGCCCTCGCCGTGACGTACGGGGGGCGCTTTCGATCAGTTGAGTCCCAACTTCCCACGCAAAGTGGACAAATCTTCCGCCAGTGTATTGACCGGGCCCACTAAAGCCTTACGGTCGTTTTCCTTGACTTTGTCGTAGGTCTCGAAGCCGCCATCCGAGGTCTTGTATTTGGCCAGGATCTTGTCCACGGCGGCGAAGTTTTTATCGACCTTGGCCAAAAATGCCTTGTCTTGGTGGTCGATCTGGCCACGGAACAGGTCGACGATTTTCTTTGCACCGTCGATGTTGCCTTGAAAGTCGTACAGGTCGGTATGGCTGTAGCGGTCTTCCTCACCGGAAATCTTGGTGGCGGCGACTTCCTCAAGCAGCGCTGCGGCGCCGCCGACGACTTTTTCAGGCGGGAAGGTCAGGCCGTCAACCCGGGTTTTCAGGTCCAGCACGTCCTTGTTGAGTTTATCGGCCAGGGCGGCGAGACCCTGGGTGGTGTTCTCGGAGAACAGGCTGTACTCGATGCGGTGGAAACCGGTGAAGTCTTCGGCCTTGACGCCTTTCTCGTGATCGTCGACGCGTGAGTCGATGGACGCGTCGAGGTCGCTGAACAGCTCGGCGATCGGCTCGATGGACTCATAGTGCACGCGAGTCGGCGCGTAGAGCTTCTTGGCGGTGGCCAGGTCGCCTTTATTGATGGCGTCAGTAAACGCCTGGGTCTGGGTGACCAGCTCAGCGATTTCTTCGGTGACGTAGATTTTGTAATCCGACACCGGGCCCACCAGGTCCAACGGCGCAGTAGCGGCGAAGCTTGCCAGTGGCGAAAGGCTGAGTAACAACAACGCGATAGACGACTTCTTCATGGGATGCATTCCGCTGTGGGGTGTTTTAGGTCTTGGCAGGGGGGTGAGGGTGCGTTGCGGCGAGCAGCGTGCGTCCGATGAAATCCTTGGGCCCGGTGACACCCGGCAAGGTAAAGAAATACCCGCCACCCACTGGCTTGAGGTACTCCTCCAGCGGTTCGCCGTTGAGCCGGGTTTGCACGCTGATAAAGCCTTTCTCCAGGTCAGCCTGGTAGCAGATGAACAACAAGCCCATGTCCAGTTGACCGTTTTTGTTGACGCCGTTGGAGTAGTTGAACGGCCGCCGCAGGATCAGGTTGGCCTGGGTCTGCGGGGTGCGCGGGTTGGCCAGGCGGATGTGAGCATCAAGCTTGGTCAACTTGCCTTGCGGGTCCTTGCGGTAGTCCGGGACCTGGGTTTCGTGCTGGCCGTCCATGGGCGCGCCCGTGGGTTTGATACGGCCGATGATGCTTTCCTGTTCTTGCAGCGGGGTGCGATCCCAGCGCTCGACAAAGTTACGGATGATGCGCACGGCCTGGTAACTGCCATGAGCGGCCCAGGCCGGCTCGTCGCTGGTGGGCTGTACCCAGACGATCTGGTCCATGGCCTTGTCATCGTTGGAGTTGGGGTTGGCCGAGCCATCGCGAAAGCCCAGGAAGTTGCGCGCACTCTGTGCCGGTTCGCCGGGCTTGGCCGGTGCCTGGGGCGGCACGCTGCCTTCTTGCTTCCAGCGCACCAGCAGCAGGTCGGGCAGGTTTTTGACGATGTCGCGCAGCGCGTGGATATTGGTGTCTGGGGTGTTGGAGCTGAACTGCAGGCTCAGGTCGCCGTGACACTGCGCCGGTTCCAGTGCATCGTTGGGAAAGCCGACCATGCGACTCAGGCGCTTGGGCTTGGCGGCGGCAAGGCCGAAGCGTCCGTCGAACAACGACTCACCGACCGATACTGTAATGGTCAGGTTATCCGGTGTGACCACAGGGCCAAGGATGCCGGAATCGGTGGGCGGCAATTTCGGGTCGACCTGGGGCACGGTGCCGCCGGTCATCAGAAATGCGATGCGCTCGTTGAGGGTGCGGAACAGACGTTCCAGGTCTTGGCGGTCGCTGGCCAGTACATCGAACGCCACGACCATGCCGCAGGCCGGGCGCGGGGTGACGATGCCGCTTTGGTGCTTGCCGAAAAACGCCTGGTGGTCCTGGGTCTTGTCACTGCGTGGTGCGGTGGTGACTTGCTCAGCCGCCATCGCCGGGCAGGTCAGGCTGCTGCCGGCAATCGCAGCGCCGGTGGCCGCCATGCCCAACAGGACGCGGCGACGTTGGAGGTCAAACTGTTCTGTATCACTCATGTATGCGGTCGTCTTCACTGCAGGCCGGAAAGGCCAAGGGCGGGGTCGATTCCATCGAGTGCAACGGCCAGTGCCTTGGCCTTGTCGCCGATCTGCTTGCGCTGATCGGCTGTAACCTTGTCGTAGCTGGGGTAGCGGTCATTCACCTTGAGCCCGTCGAGTTCGCTGTCGAAGGCGTTGAGCGCGCTGTCGATAGCGGGCAACAGGTCGGCGGCGGACTTGACCAGCAACGGGCGCATCAGGTCGACCACCTTGCGCGCGACCTGCAGATTGGCGGCAAAGCCGTTCAAGTCGATGTGGCTGTAGCGTTCCTCTTCACCGCTCGCCGCCCGCACGTCCGCCAGGCTGTTGAGGTTGCGGACCACGATGCTCACCAGTTGCTCCGGGGGCAGGGACTGGGCCAGTAATTGCTGCTTGAGCGTGGTGACGTCGGTAACCAGGCGTTGGGCGACCGGCGCGAGGCCATCAAGGCTGTGTTGCTGGAACAGGCTGTATTCGAGGCGGTGGAAGCCGCTGAAGGCAGGGTCCTGCTCGCGCTGTTCAAAATAATCTGCGCGGGCATTGATCGCGTTATCCAATTCGGCCAGACGCTGAGACGCCGGCGCCAGGCGCTGATACGCCTCGCGCGCCGGTACATACAGCGCCTGGGCCTGGGCCAGGTCGCCGGCGGCGATGGCCTGTTGCAGGACCGTTACGGCCTTGACCAGCGCACCGCCTTGGCTGCTCAGGTACACGCGAAACTCCGACAACGGGCCGATAAAGGCCACCATCGACGGCTTGGCCTTGGCCTGGGCGTCAGACTCTGCCGTGGGCGTGACATGCAAGGTGCCGCGAGGGTTGCTCAGCAGGCCACAGGTAATGGCGTAGTCGCCGGGCAGCAGGTTGGCGTTGATCACTTGGCTCAGGCCTGGGGCGATGTTTTCCCGCTCTTCGACCACCAGCACGCCGTCGAGGATTTCCCACTCCACCGCGCGGTCGGAGCGGTTGATGATGCGAAAGCTGGCATGTCCTGCTGGTACCGTCAGGGCGTTGGGTTCGCAGGCGTGGCCGTGGATGGTCACCGCGATTTCATTGTGGTTGGTCTGGCGCTTGCCGGCGGCCAATTGCGAGGCGTAGTAGAACAGGCCTCCGGCGGCGATCATCACCACCACCGAGCCGGCCACGCCCCAGCGCAGGGCGCGGGACGGCGGGGCCGATTGAGGGGTTGGGTTGGACAAGAGACGGTCCTTACTGGCTGGAAACTGAAGAGGTATTGGCAACGGGCTGGGTAGGGGCCGCGGGCAGGAAGAACATCACCAGGGCCACCACCAGGTAAATCAGATAGGCGCCCAGGGTGCTCACGGTCGGCGCCTCCTGGTAACCGAACATACCGGCCAGTACCGAACCGAGCGGGCTGTCCATGGGCAACGCAGCGCTGAAGTCGAATAGCACGGTCTGCCAGTGATTCCACACGCCGGCTTCATGCAGGGCTTGCACCGAATTGGCGAGAATGCCGGCCGCGACCACCAGGATGAACAGGCCGGTCCAGCGGAAAAACGCACTGAGGTTCAGGCGCATGCTGCCGGAATAAATCAGCAAACCCACAACAATGGCCAGCGCCAGGCCAAGCAGGGCGCCCACCGGAGCGCCCGGACCTTCGCTTTGCTGGAACACGGCCAACAGGAAGAACACCGTCTCCAGCCCTTCGCGGGCCACGGCGAAGAACACCATGGCGATCAAGGCGAACACCTGATGCCTGGAGCCGGCCAGCGCATGATCGAGGGATTCATGCAGCGAGTGTTTAATCGAGCGCGCCACTTTGCGCATCCAGAACACCATGGAACTGAGGATGCCCACGGCCACCAGACCGACGACACCTTCAAACAATTCCTGCTGCTTTTGCGGGAATTCCGCACTGACCAACTCCAGGCCGCCGCCCACCAGCAGCGCCAGCGCTGCCGCCAGGAACACGCCGATCCACACTGCAGGCATCCACTGGCCACGCCCGGTCTGTTGCAGGTAACTGGCGATAATGCCAACGATTAATGCCGCTTCAATGCCTTCGCGCAGCATGATTAAAAAAGGAACGAGCATCGGGCACCCGGGCACAACTAGTTAGGGAGCTAAGTTGTAACATAATGATACTCATTGCTAAACAAGAAATATTGACCTTTGCTGAACGTGGGCTGAACGGTGGTGGCGAAGCGCAACCGCCTTTATGATGCAGACCACCCAGACTGCAGCCGGACAGTTCAACGCCCCATGTCGGAAAAAGACACTATCTCCATCCACCTTGTGCGCGAAGCGCTGTTGCACAGTTGCGCGCCGGGAGCGGCCACCGTTGAGGCATTGAGCAAAGTCGGGATTGACCCGGCGTTGCTTGAGCAGCCCGACGCTCGCGTGGCGGCCACGGCCTATGCACGTCTGTGGCGCTTGCTGGCGCGGCGCAGGGACGATGAGTTTTTTGGCATGGACCCACGCACACTCAAGTCCGGTAGCCTGGCGTTCCTGTGTCGCGCCTCCATGGCGCAACCCAGCCTGGCGGCCGGCCTGGAAACCGGCTTGGGGTTTCTCTCGTTGATGCTTGAGCATCTTCCGGCCCAACTGGTTCGCCAACAGAGTCTGGCGGAGATCGTCCTGCTGGAACCTGATGAGCCAAAACGCGCTTTTACCTATTTCACCTATTGGATGATCGTCCACGGCGTCGCCTGCTGGCTGGCGGGGCGGCGCATCCCGATCCTCGCCATTGAACTGCGTTGCGCGCAGCCGGACTTCTGTGACGATTACCGGGTGATGTTTTCTGACAACCTGCGCTTTGACCGACCACGCACACGCATGATTTTTTCAGCCGATTGTCTCGACCTGCCGATCAAGCGCAGTCCGGAAGAACTCAAGCGCTTCCTTGCCCGTGCGCCGGCCAACATCCTGGTCAAATACCGCGATCCCGAAAGCCTCGCCACCCGCATCAAGCACGACCTGCGCCAGATGCCGCCCCATACCTGGCCTGAAACCGAGGGCCTTGCGGCCAGCTTGTGCATTTCCGCTTCCACCCTGCGCCGCCGCCTGGCAGAGGAGGGGCAGACTTATCAGGGGCTCAAAGACGGTGTACGCAAGGAGCTGGCGATTGTGTGGCTGGCTGAACCGCAGATCAGTTTTGCCGAGATTGCGTCGCGGTTGGGGTTTGCCGATACCAGTTCGTTCTACAAGGCGTTCCGCAAGTGGTCCGGGTCCAATCCGGGGCACTTGCGCAGCCTGATTCTGCGCGACGCGAGTTGAGTCGGCGGCATTTAGCGTAGCGAAAGGTCTGGCTTGCGCCTCGTCTTTTTCCTATGGAGCCAGCGCAGACCTTCTCTCAGTCTGGAAACCCTTATTGAACGCTGGGTCATGGACGTGTTATCAAAAGTTCCTGCAGCAATACCTCTTCTCTCTTCAGCGCGTTTCGGTCCCCCACCTTTTGTTACCCCCCCTGAGGTCTCGTCATCGTGGGTTGCCGGGTCGGATCCCGCGCAACACAGATTCACTCAAGGCGAGGCGGACGCGATTGACCGGCAAGCCTGGTTGACCGTCTTGGAGCGCAGTGTGCTCGATAAGGCTGACTATGCCTTCGTCGACCTGGCGAACCTGCGGTTTAACCTGGCACCCCGTCCTGGCGCCGTCGACAAAGACACCACCGCGCTGGCGTTTCTGCAACAACGTTTTCCAGGGCTGAGTGGTGAAAACCTGCCGCGAACGGCCGCGCAGGTGCGTAACCTGATCAATTGGCAGCGTCTTGGGCTACCATCGAGCCCTGCCTTGGGCAACTACACCTGGGCATCTGCGCAGGCACCCGAGCCAGGCCACCCAAGCCTGAGCCTTGACGAACGCCAACGCTTGGTCGAGGCGTTAAGAACCTATGTCGGCGACGGCATCCTCACCAGCATGAACGTGACCACGCAAAACATGGATGATCAGATCACTCGGCATCTGAGTAGCCATGCACCGCTCAATCGCTATCGGCAGAACACATTGCTGGCTGCGATTGGGCGTGATCCTGCCGGGTTTTCAAACGACCAGCGCAACCAATTGCTGCTGACTGCCCTGATGTTGAGCATTGACCCCGAGCTGGGGCAGCGTAGAAACCATATCGCAGGTTATGACCTGTACTCACCGGCTAACGCCGGGCGTACCCTGGCAGAAGTCAAGGGCGACTTGAAGGCGCATCTGGTGCGCAATGGGCGCGTGCGGCCCGAGGCGGTGGATGCCACTGTGCATATCATGCTGGCCAGTGTCGCTCCAGAGTTTGTGCTGCCAGACACGCCGGATACGTTGCGCATCGGCTCTCCTGCCTGGGTGGTACTCAGGAAAACTGTCGCGTTGCTGGAGGAGTCAGCAGAGGGCTCCAGCCGCACCCTCACCTATGACCAGGTGCTGGAGCGCGCCATCCTCCAGGCCCAGACGCCGGAGCAAGTGGTGTTGTTTCATGCCATCGAAACAGAACCGCTGCTTGATTGGGCAACGATGCACGGGGTCATTGCTCGGCGAGCGGACGATCAGTACACCGCCCAAGACCTGCAAGTCGCGGCGACAAAATACAACGACTATATCGAGAGCTCTCATCAGGCGCTTATAACACTGAGCACCCCGATAAAAGACCGGCGAGCGCGAGCGCAGGCTGACCTCGAACGCGTGCTTCCGGGGCACGATCTGAACGAACCGATGCATACCGTGGCGTACCGGTTTCCCCAGTTGCTGTCTAATATGGTGCCCGGGTTACCCTGGTTGCAGCGCAGTCTCGGCTTTAAGGAAAGCCTGGTTGACCTGCACATGAGCGGCAATCTCAAGTACGGTGAATTTGCCTCGACCAGGCTTGTGGATATGACTGGCGCCACGTTGTTCAAAGATGAATATGACCCCAGGCTGGCTTCCCTGCGGGTGCACTTCACGAGGTTGAAACATTCCGGGCAGTCCCTTGCCGAGGCTGTCAAGGGTGATACCGAGCGTTTTCAAAAGGCCGTCTCCACGGGCCTGAAAGACATTCTCAGCAAAATGCCCTACGCGGACCGGCAGGCACTGGCCACTCAGGAACTGACCTTTTATCGAGTCGAGGCCGAGTCCATTAATGGCGCAGGTACTTCCATAACAGATGCCGATGAGCAACTCCAGGCGGTGAGGGGGCGCTATGGCTTCCTGATCGGCGTCGGGCAGGGCAAAGATGCCAAGTGTTATGAGTTTTTTCCCATGAGCGGGACCTATGTCGAACGGCACGACTTCAAGGCGATGCTGGACAAAGGCGAGGCAATCGTCCCGCGGTTGTGGGTGACCCGTATGAAGTCCCACGTGGACGGTCCACGGGCGGGGGCATCCGAGGTGCAGATCAGGGCATTGCGCGAAACACTGCCGGCGGCGACATCTTCACAAACGCTGGCACCGCTTGGTTTTTTTTCGGAGCGGGCCAATGCGATTGCTGACTACGTAGCCCAACGCAATCTGGTGCTGGATCCCGAACAACTCCTCACTACCGCAATGGGGCAAACGGCCTCGGAGCGTTTCCAGGATCGGGTCAAACGGGTCAGTAAAACACTTGTAAATACATTGATTCCCTTCAAGGCTTGCTACGACGACATTGTCTCCGGGCACGTCAAAAAAGATCTGAGAGCGTTGACAGGGTGCGCCACCGACGTTGCGGTAGCCATTACTGTCGTCGCAGGAGGTGCAGCGGAGGGGGCTGCAGCGTTCGATAAGGCGCAAACCGGCTTTTCCAGGCTGGCGGCGGCTACCCGGGCGGTGGGGACAGTCACCAACGGTTTGCTCAATCCATTCGCCGGCCTCTCTG
Source organism: Pseudomonas sp. GW823-FHT02F05 (assembly GCF_058797315.1). Lineage (NCBI taxonomy): Bacteria > Pseudomonadati > Pseudomonadota > Gammaproteobacteria > Pseudomonadales > Pseudomonadaceae > Pseudomonas > Pseudomonas sp. GW823-FHT02F05. Next base: position 261,949 of record NZ_JBXAJM010000002.1, on the reverse strand, counting down.
AACCTCTGCTCAAAGCCGCCAAGTGGGTAGGAAGCCGCCTGTATCGGCTTGGAGAGAAGTCCCAGAGCGTGGTGCGCGCCGCTTGGAAAGCGCAACTCGAAGAACAACGGGTCGGGCGCGTTCGGCAAATGCGCCGCGACTCGCTAAAAAGCACAGAAAAGCCGCAGGAAGAGCGCCCGGTGGAGACGCAACCGAACGAAGGCAAGGTCAAGCCAGGGCCGAGAGCCACACGCGCGGAGGTCAAGGAACTCATCGAGCGTTCGCAGCCGCTGATGGTGTCCAAGGTGGACGATGCACTTAAAGCGCTAGCAGACCCTGCGCTGACTGAAGACGTGGACTTTGTGCTCAAGAGCTTCCAGGGCATTAGACCTGATCACGCACGAAAACTGATGACCTCTCGCCTTACACGGCTCAAGACCAACGCTCAAGCGCTGACCACCAGAAACATAAAGTTCATGCGCTCCCGGGACCAACGATGGGTGGCGCAGGTCATCCCGGAAGATTTCAAGGTCGATAAGACGGGGAAATTCATGGAGGTCAACATCGATGGTGCCAAGCGCTATTACCAGCATTTCGGCTCCCACGAAGGCGCTATGAGCAACGCGTTGATTCATGAATTGGACCACCTGCCAGGCCCTGTGAGCCGAGGTACGCTTGATCTCGCCTACCTCACGCGGTTGAGAACAGATGAAGAAAATGCGGCAGGTTTGCTCAACCTGGCCAACGGGCATACCGACCCTGCAGTGTTGGTCCTGCCAGGTGAAGATGCACCAGTCCTTGTGGGCAAGACGGGCGTCAACATGTATGGCTCCCGCGCCGGCAATCTCAACGCGGAGTCCACGATGACCAGTGTTGCCCTGCTGTCTCAGCTCAAGACAGACCCCAACTTGTTCAAGCAGAACCGCGCGATAATTGAAGCCGCGCAGGCGGCTTTTGGGGAATTACCGATCACCGATCAGGTACCCATAAGAATCGTCAGCAAACGCTCTGCGCGCGCCCCCGCGCCAGGGTTGATCTACGCGATGGACCAGGGCTCCAGGAAGCTGATCGGAGTTTACCGATTAATGCAGCAGCCTCCCGGTACAGTGCTTCCCGAGCGCCCGCTCACGCATCAGCCGGCACGTGACCAGGCGTTCAAGGCCTATGTGCAAGAGCACTTGGTATTTTAAAAAAGGTTCTTTTTAGAATGGGCCGCCAGGACGGCACCTGACTTGCTTGAAAGTGGCGTTACAGGCGGGATCAGGAAATAACTGACAGCGCCCTTCGCTTGAGTATGACAGACCCTGCCTTATTGTTTTTAGGAAGTGGCTGGCATATCCGAAGCAAAAAATCGTGCACAGTTTTAATGGTGATCCTACGCGGCCGCTACAGAGGCTTTTGGGTAGAGGGGTCACAGTACTTAACTGTGAGGGCGTTGCTATAGCTGAATGAGCACGTGGTGTGATGACCTTCATGCGTTAAGTTTTCAATCCATAATGTGATGGTGAACTTATGAAGCGTTTAATTGCGTTACCCTTTAGTGCGTTGATGGTGGCGTCTGTTCAGGTGTCTGCGCTTTGCTTGAATATTTCAGAGAGCTTCACCGGGATAATCGGGCCTGGAGGTGATAGTGTCGCCCATGGTCCCTTCACGATAAGTGGTGCGAACGGTTGCTCCGGCGCAAATATAAATGCCATGGTTTCCGCTGGCGGTGCAGGGAGAAGTCCTCAGATTTATATTGATCAAGAGGTCGGCAGTTCCTGGAAAGCCGTCGCCGGTAACGCGCTTTCAGCCAATACTTCCAGGGTAGGAACCTTAGGTACCTATCGAGTGAGGCTTCACAACCCGGATGGGGAATCAAAGTCCTATTCGGGTACCGTTAGATACGGCCGCTGACCCATAGATAAATAAGGTGTGCCAGAGGTTCTGGCACACTTCGATTTGGGTTTCTGCGTCGGGATCAAGCATGCTCTTCGACTGACAGATCATTTTTCGAAGAGTTCGAGAAGTACGCCAACGCATTAATAGCGCGATTAGCATCCACCATCCCTTTTATGTATTCAGGAATGCCTTGCGATCGCCCCACGCTTGGGTTGCTTTTAACAAAGTCAAGGTAATCATCCAGCTTTTCGTTGAATAGGGCGATTGCGTTGAATTTTACCTGTGTGTTTGTTTGTTTTCCGTTGGCATCAAATGCACCATCTCCAAATGTGAATACGCCGAAAGCGTTTGCATCAATGATATTGCTCTCGTACAACCGCCTTCCGACCACTTTTAGCTCGTCAGTGCTAATAGATGTCATGTCATAGCTCTTTAAAAACTGCTTCAGGTCAGCAAGATGCGTTTGCTGCCACACTCGCAGTTCATCAACGGCTTTGGACTCTTCAGTAAAAGTAAACGTGTTCGTCGTTTTCTCTGGGTTTTTGATGACAAAAGCATCTGCCTGCTTAGAAAGCGCATTGGGCATTACCACTCTCATATCCATGCTCGTCTCCTTATAGGATGAAAGGTTCACCCTGCTATCGACCCCTTGCGACAGATATTTAACCTGTTTGAATATTTGGGAAACTTCTTTCAGATAAGTATTACACGTAGGCCAAATTGATTGATCCGCTAATGCCAGGCTAAAAAAAAGCCCCGCGACCGAATGGATCGCAGGGCTAAAAATTGGCTGGATGCGACCAACCAAAGGAGCTCTTTACATCACTTGCTGCTAGCCACCACTGTATCCGGCTGCCAACCACCCCCAAGGGCCTTGTAGATTGCGACGATGCCGCGATACAGGTCGACTTCGGCCTGGGCCTGGGCGTCTTCGGCGGCCAGGCGTTCGCGCTGGGCGTCGAGCAGGACCAGGAAGTCCACGGTGCCTTCGCGGTAGCGGATCGCCGCAAGGTCGGCGGCGGCGCGGCTGGATTCGCTTTGGCGGATCAGCGAGACCAAACGTTGCTGGCGCTTGCCGTAGTCGCTGAAGGCGTTTTCAGACTCTTCCAATGCCAGCAACACTTGCTGTTCATAGGTCGCCAGTGCGCCATCGGCTTCGGCATTCGCGCCACGCAAACGCGCGCGTACGCTGCCCAGGTCAAACGCGGCCCAAGTGATGCTCGGCCCTAGAGACCAGGCATTCGCGGCGGCCGAGCCGATCTGCGAACCGCGCCCGGCGGTGAAGCCGAGGAAACCGCTGAGGCTCACCCGTGGGAACAGGTCGGCCTTGGCCACGCCGATACGTGCGGTGGCGGCGGCCAGTTTGCGTTCGGCGCTGAGGATGTCCGGGCGCCGTTGCAGCAGTTGCCCTGGGTCGCCAATCGGCAACGCCTTGGCAATCGCTGGCAAGTCTTTCGGGCTCAGGTCCACGCTCAGCTTGTCGGGGCGCTGGCCGAGGAGGGTGGCGATGCGGTTGCGCTCGCGCACTTGTTCAGCCTGCAGTTGCGGCACGCTGGCTTCCACCGCCGCCAGGCGCGCATCGGCACGTTCCACGTCGAGCTGATCACCGACGCCAGCATCACGCAGGCTGACGGTGATGGCACGCGACTCCTGCTGGTTCTTCAGGTTGTCCAGGGCAATACGTTCGCGCAGTTGCGCACCGCGCAGTTGGCCGTAGGCATCCACCAGCTCGGCAATCATGGTGACTTGCAGCTGGTACAGGTCGGCTTCGGCCACCTGTTGGTCGGCGTCACTGGCTTCCAGGTTGCGGCGGATACGTCCGAACAAATCCACTTCCCAGGCCATGTCCAGGCCCAGGTCGTAGCGCTCGCTGTTGACGCGTTTGGTGGTCTGGCCGGGAATCTGGCCCTTGCCCACATCGCTGCTGGCGCGGGAGGTGACCACCGGCATGATGTCGTTGGCCGCATCATCACGGATGGCCCGTGCCGCCCGCAGACGGGCGAAGGCCACGCGCAGGTCGCGGTTGCCGCTCAGGGACTGGGTCACCAACTGGTTGAGGGTCGGGTCGTCGAACTGCTGCCACCAGATGCCTTCGTATTTGGCGTGGTCGTAGCTCTTGGTGTCGGCGGCGGCCGTGATATTGGCCGCCTCCAGTGGCTGGGTCTTGTAGTCCGGGCCTACGGCACAGGCGGCGAGCGCCAGCACCAACAGGCTCGGCAGGAATACTTTCACACTCATTGCTGTGTCTCCAGCTTCAAGGCCTTGGCCGCTTTGCGCGCTTCACTGCGTTCGACATAGCGGCGGATCAGTACGTAGAACACTGGTGTCAGCAACAGACCGAAGAAGGTCACACCGATCATCCCGGAGAACACCGCCACGCCCATGGCATGGCGCATCTCGGCGCCGGCACCGCTGGAGAGCACCAACGGCACCACACCCATGATGAACGCGAACGAGGTCATCAGGATCGGCCGCAGACGCAGGCGGCAGGCTTCCAGTACCGCGGCGAGCGGATCGAGGCCTTCCTGCTGTTTATCCTTGGCAAATTCGACGATCAGAATCGCGTTCTTGCACGCCAGGCCCACCAGTACGATCAGGCCGATCTGGGTGAAGATGTTGTTGTCGCCGCCCGAGATGATTACCCCGGTAATGGCCGACAGCAGCGTCATCGGTACGATCAGGATCACCGCCAGCGGCAGGCTCCAGCTTTCGTATTGGGCGGCCAGTACCAGGAACGCCAGCAGCACACAGAGCGGGAACACGAACAGCGCGGTATTGCCCGAGAGGATTTGCTGATAGGTCAGGTCGGTCCACTCGTAGGTCATGCCGTTGGGCAGTTCATCTTTGAGCAGTTTTTCAATCGCGGCCTGGGCCTGGCCGGAGCTGTAGCCCGGCGCGGCGTTGCCGTTGATTTCTGCGGTGATGAAACCGTTGTAGTGCATCACGCGGTCCGGCCCCGAGGTGTCGCTGACCTTGATAAAGGTCGCCAGCGGGATCATCTCGCCTTTGTTGTTACGCACTTTCAGTTGGCCGATCTGGTCGGAGTCCTGACGGAACTGTTGCTCGGCCTGCACGTTGACCTGGTAGGTACGCCCAAAGCGGTTGAAGTCGTTGGCATACAGCGAACCCAAGTAGACCTGCAGCGTGTCGAAGATGTCGCTGATCGCCACGCCGTGGGTCTTGGCCTTTTCGCGGTCGATGGCGGCGTCGACTTGCGGCACGTTTACGGTGTAGCTGGTGAACAGGCCGAACAGTTCAGGCACGCCGTGGCTCTTGGCAATCACGTTCTGCACTTCTTTGTACAGCTCGTCATAGCCGAGGTTGCCACGGTCTTCGATCTGCAGGCGGAACCCGCCGATGGTGCCCAGGCCTTGTACCGGCGGCGGCGGGAAGATCGCCATGTAGGCTTCTTCGATATTGGCGTATTGGCCGTTCAGTGCACCGGCAATCGCACCGGCAGACATGCTTGGGTCTTTGCGCTCATCAAAGGGCTTCAAGGTCACGAACACGATGCCGCTGTTCGGGCTGTTGGTGAACCCGTTGATCGACAGGCCCGGGAAGGCAATCGCAGCTTCCACGCCGGGTTGTTTAAGGGCGATCTCCGACATGCGCTTCATCACGTTTTCGGTGCGGTCCAGGCTCGCCGCGTCGGGCAGTTGGGCGAAGGCCACCAGGTATTGCTTGTCCTGCGCCGGTACGAAACCCGTCGGTGTGTGGGCAAAGCCGAAGAACGTCAGCACCATCAAACCCGCGTAGACGAACAAGGCAATGCCGCTGCCGCGAATCACACGGCGCACGGTGCCTACATAGCCATGGCTGGCCTTTTCGAAAAAGCGGTTGAAGGGACGGAACAGCCAGCCACCGAAGACCTTGTCGAGGAACTTGGAGAAACGATCTTTGGGTGCGTCGTGACCGCGCAGCAACACGGCGGCCAGGGCAGGGGACAGCGTCAACGAGTTGAACGCCGAGATCACCGTCGAGATCGCAATGGTCAAAGCGAACTGTTTGTAGAACTGCCCCGTCAAGCCACTGATGAAGGCGGCCGGGATAAACACCGCACACAGCACCAGCGCCGTGGCGATGATCGGGCCGGTAACCTCGCTCATGGCTTTTTCGGTCGCCGGGAACGGCTCCAGGCCCAGTTCGATATTACGCTCGACGTTCTCCACCACCACGATGGCGTCGTCCACCACGATACCGATGGCCAGCACCAGGCCGAACAATGACAGGGCGTTGAGTGAGAACCCGAACAGGTGCATCACCGCAAAGGTACCGATCAAGGATACCGGCACCGCCACCAATGGAATGATCGAGGCGCGCCAGGTCTGCAGGAACAGAATCACCACCAGCACCACGAGGATCAGTGCTTCAAACAGGGTATGCACCACCGCTTCGATGGAGCCGCGTACAAAGATGGTCGGGTCATAGGCAATGCGATAATCCATGCCCGCCGGGAAGCTCTTTTTCAGCTCGGCCATCTTGCTGCGCACATCGTTGGAGATGTCGATGGCATTGGAGCCGGGACGCTGGAAAATCGGAATCGCAACGGCCGGCTGGTTATCGATCAACGAGCGCAGCGCGTATTGGCTGGAGCCCAGTTCGACCCTGGCGATGTCCTTGAGGCGCGTGATTTCACCGTTGGCGCCGGCGCGAATCACGATGTTCTCGAACTCTTCTTCAGTGACCAGACGGCCCTGGGTATTGACCGACAACTGGAAGCTGGTGTCACTCGGCGCGGGTTGGGCGCCCAGGGCACCGGCTGCCACCTGGCGGTTCTGCTCGCGGATCGCCGTGACCACATCGGTGGCGGTCAGGTTGCGCGAAGCGGTTTTGTTCGGGTCCAGCCACACGCGCAGGGAGTAGTCGCCCATGCCGAACAACTGCACGTCACCGACGCCGCCCAGGCGGGCCAGTTCATCCTTGATATTGAGGATCGCGTAGTTGGACAGGTACAACATGTCATAACGCTGATCCGGGGAGGTCAAGTGCACCACCATGGTCAGGTCGGGGGAGGCCTTGTCCACGGTAATGCCGATGCGCGTCACTTCCTCCGGCAGCTTGGGCTGCGTGCGCGTCACACGGTTTTGCACCTGCACCTGCGCATTGTCCAGGTCGGTGCCTAGGGCGAAGGTGATGGTCAGGGTCAGCTTGCCGTCAGCGGTGGACTGCGAGGACATGTACAGCATGTTCTCGACACCAGTGATGGCTTGCTCCAACGGCGCGGCCACGGTTTCACCGATGACTTTGGGGTTGGCACCCGGGAAGTTGGCGCGCACTACCACGGTCGGCGGCACCACCTCCGGGTATTCGCTGATCGGCAGTTGGAACAGCGAGATTGCACCGGCGATCAGGATCAACAGCGACAGCACCGCTGCGAAGATCGGCCGTGAAATGAAGAACTTGGAAAAATTCATCTTGAGTCGTATCCCTTAACCGCGTGGAGTCGCGACGCTTGCGAGCTTGGGCGCGGGTTTTTCCGGCGCCACTTGCTCCAGGTTGCTGGCTTCAAGCGCTTGTCGTTGTTGGGCCAAGGCGGCGAGGGTTTCCTTGCTGGCCATCGGGATGGTTTCGGGTGCGACCGGCGAGCCTGGGCGTACACGCTGCAGGCCCTTGACGATCACGGTGTCGTCCTTGGTCAGGCCGCTGCGCACGATGCGCAAGCCTTCGATTTTCGGCCCCAGTTCCACCGCGCGATAAGCCGGCTTGTCGCCGTCCATCACCAGTACGAATTTCTTGCCCAGGTCGGTGCCGACGGCTTCGTCATTGATCAACACCGCCGAATAGGTGCCGCTGCCGACCAGCTTCAAGCGCGCATACAGGCCAGGGGTGTATTCGCCCTTGCTGTTGTCGAACACCGCACGGCCACGAATGGTGCCGGTGGCCGGGTTGACCTGGTTGTCGACGAAGTTCATCTGGCCCAGGTGCGGGTTGCCGGTTTCGTTGGACAGGCCCAGGTACACAGGGGTGGTTGCGCCGCGCCGGCCTTCACGGGCCAGTTCGGTGTACTTGAGGAACACGCGCTCATCGGCATCGAAGTAGGCATAGACCTTGTCGGTGGAGACCACACTGGTGAGCGCAGTGGTATCGGCGGTTACCAGGTTGCCGGCGGTGATTTCGGCACGGCTGACGCGGCCACTGATGGGCGAGGTCACGCGGGTGAAGCTCAGGTTCAGCTTGGCCAGGTCCAACTGCGCCTGGATCCCGGCCATCGCGGCACGGGCTTCCTGGGCGGCGGTGGTGCGCGAGTCGGCCAGTTCGGCGGAGATCGCATTGCTCTGGCGCAGGCGTTCGCCGCGTTGCGCTTCGTTTTCGCTGCGGGTGGCGGCGGCTTTGGTCTGAGCCAGTTGGGCCTCCAGGCGGCGTACTTCGGCCTGGAACGGGCGCGGGTCGATCTGGAACAGCAGGTCGCCTTTCTTGACCAAAGCGCCTTCAGTAAAAGCGACTTGGTCAATCTGGCCGGACACCCGAGGACGAATCTGCACGGTTTCCGGCGCTTCAAGGCGCCCGGTGAACTCGTCCCACTCGTTGACCGGCTGTTCCAGCACCTTGGCCACGCTGACCTTGGCAGGAGGCATGGCGGCCGCTTGTTCCGGGGACTTGCCGCATGCGCTCATCACCACCACGGCCAAGATCGCCAAGGGGAAGCGCAAAAGTTTGAGTGACTGTTCCATGAGGTGCATCCGCCAATGTATTTGAGATGGGCGGATCATGCGCGGGGAGGTGCTAGGTCACGAATCGAATGAAGCAAAGGTAACTATCATTCGGAATGATATAAGCGCGGAGTCAGCCCTCTAGCATGGGGGTTTTGTTAGGGAGCTATCAATGTGATTGATGACAAAAGACTGTTGCTGAGGGTGCAAGGAACTTTCCCAGCAATCCGTGGGAGCATCACGGCGCCTCAAACGCGTCGCCCAGAAAGTCGATCAAGGACCGCACCGACGGCATCAGCCCACGCCTGGAGGGGAACACGGCGGTGATCACGCCTTCAGCGGGTTGCCATTCAGGCAATACGGCAATCAAGCGGCCATCGGCCAGTTCGTCTTTCACGACTACCTGCGGCAGGTTGGCGATGCCCACGCCCGCCAGTGCTGCGTTTTTCAGGGTCGACATATCATCACTGACCAGGCGTGGCGTGTGCGCGACCTGGGCCGTCGCGCCGTCCGGCCCGGTCAGGTCCCACAGGTACGCAAGCAACGGGTTGCCCCAATGGATCGTCGCCAGCCCGGCAAGGTCAGCCGGTAGCGAGGGCAGGGGAGCGTCCTGCAGAAAAGTCGCGCTCGCCACCAGTACCTGAGGACTTTTAGCCAGTACCTTCATGACCAGCTCACTGCTTTCCAGCGGCGGGAAACACAGGTTCAAGGCCATGTCATAGCCTTCGCTGATGATGTCGACCTTGCGGTTGAAGCTTTTCACGTTCAGTTCGACGCTGGCGCATTGGGCCATGAATTGGGCAAGCATCGGCGCCACCCAGTAGTTGAGCAGCGCAGTGGTGCAACTCAAGCGGATCACGCCCCGCGGCTCTGATTTGTTGAAGGCAATCACATCTTCGGCCGACTCGGCTTCGGCAATCATCGCCACGCAATGGCGGTAATAGGCCTGGCCGATATCGGTGACCTGGAACTGGCGCGTCGAACGCTGTATCAGCCGCGCCCCCAGCCTGGCTTCAAGCTGGCTGACTCTGCGGCTCAAGGTCGATTTGGGCAGGTTCAGCGCACGGCCCGCCGCCGCAAAGCCGCCGTGCTCGACCACCTTGGCGTAGAGGAAGAGTTCGTTGAGGTCGAACATGGGCAGTGTTCCATTTTTGAGATGGCCAAGATTAATTCAACTTAGCCAGTATCGACGGCCATGTACACTCCGTTCAAATCAACGCAGTCACCGAGGGCACCACATGATCGACCGTTTGCGCTGGGCAACCCATCGTCTCACCAAGCGATTGTGGTTCAGAGCCTCCTTGTTCTCGCTTCTAGGGGTCGCTACGGCACTGCTTGCCGTTGTGTTCAAAGACTTCGTTCCCGAGTCCCTGCCCACGCGCATCGGTGCAGATGCGGTGGACAAGATTCTGGGCATCATTGCGTCCAGCATGCTGGCCGTCACGACCTTTTCGTTGAGCACGATGGTCACCGCGTACGGTGCCGCAAGTAGTGGTGTGACCCCGCGAGCCACCACTTTGGTGATGGAAGACACTACGACGCAAAACGCCCTCGCTACGTTTATTGGCTCATTTCTTTTCAGCCTGGTAGGCATCATTGCCCTGAGCACCGGCGCCTACGGCGCGCAGGGTCGCGTGCTGCTGTTCGCGGTGACCATCGCCGTGGTTGTACTGGTGGTCTACACCCTGCTGCGGTGGATCGACCATTTATCCAAGCTCGGCAGGGTAGGAGAAACCATCGACCGCGTCGAAAAAGCGGCCATGGCGGCCATCAGCCAACGCGCCCAATGGCCCTGCCTCGGCGCTGCAGCCTACCCGACCGATCACGCTCTGGCCCCCGGCGCAATGACCATCGAAAGTGAGCAGACGGGCTATGTGCAGCATATCGACGTGTTGGCCTTGGGCGCTATCGCGCAGCACGACTGCACGCATATTTACCTGGAGGTGGTGCCGGGAACCTTCGTACACGAAGGCATGCCACTGTTGCACGTGGTCAGCCTGGGCACCTGGCAAGACGATGGCACACAGGCCACCAGGGAAAAGATCTTGTCTACGCTGACCATCGGTAACCGTCGCACATTCGAACACGATCCCCGTTTCGGGCTCTGCGTCCTCTCTGAAATCGCTTCGCGCGCGTTGTCACCTGCCGTCAACGATCCAGGTACCGCTATTGATGTGATTGGTCGGGGAGTGAGAACGTTGACATGCTGGGGTAAGCCCGGCGGGTCTGGCCGGCAGACAGATCAGCAGTGTGAGCAGGTATTTGTTCGAGGGCTGAACGTCGATGATCTGTTTGAGGATTTCTTCGCCCCGATCAGCAGAGACGGTGCAGGTGTGTTCGAAGTGGATGCTCGCCTGTTGAAAGCCCTTATCAGCCTTGCCGAAATAAACCCTGTTCTGTTCAAAACGGCGTGCCTTAGGCAGGCGGACCAACTCATCACACGCGCGCATGCAACACTGACACTGCAGCATGAGAAGGAGCGACTAAGCGCCTTGGCCAAGGCGATAGGCGTGTAGGAGGCTATTGGGCCTGCAAGGGCCGTTTAGAGGCTATATGGATCCCCAAAATACCTGGCTTTGCATTGCTGTTGCCATTTCAGAGCTGGGCAGCGGCACTCAAGGTAGGGAATTAATGGCCTTTATGACCGCATCGGCGATGGTCTTTGTAATAAGCCGACGCTGACAGTTATCAATCGTCGGGCTCAGCCATGTGGGCAGGCTGTTCAGTACGGGCAAAATCGCCGTGAGCGCGCCCTCACGCAACGGCCCGCCGGGCTGATGGCCCTGCTGGCCGATCACCTTCATGAGTTGCGACTCATAGGCTCGCCTCAATCGCTCAACGCTCGCCTGCATCGGAGCGCCCAGGCAATTGGCGTCCATGACCGCTAACTTGAAGTGCCCGGTCATCTGTTCATGCAATTGAAGATGGCCTTCGATCAGTGTTGTCAGACGTTGTGCCGGCGTCAATCTACGGGTGTTGATCCGGTCGACGTGCGACAAGAGCGCCTGATATAGCTCTATCAGCCACTCATACAACATGGCTTCCTTGCTCTCTACATGGTGATAAATCGCTCCCGGGCTGATGCCAACATGCGCTGCCAATTCGCGCATGCTGACCTGGCTGAAACTACGCTCCTTGAACAGCTCCAGGGCTCTGCGCTGAAACTCCGAGCGGCTGAGCGCGAGAGCCGTCCTCATGTGTCGAGTGCCTGCTGCTTGGCAATTTCCTGGTTGCGCAGAATGAACCGCTGCAACTTACCACTGGGGGGCTTGGGCAGTTGCTCGACGAACTCGATTTCCCGTGGGTACGCATGCGCAGCCAGGCGCTGTCGGACATGCAGGCGCAAGACTTCTGCCAATTCGACACTGGGCAGGTACTCACGATTGAGCACGACAAACGCCTTGATCAGTTCGGTGCGTTGCGGGTCGGGCTTGCCGATCACCGCGGTTTCGACGACTGCCGGATGTTCAACGAGCGCGCTCTCCACATCGAAAGGCCCCACGCGGTAGCCGGACGTGGTGATCACATCGTCGTTACGGCCGACAAAGCTGATACTGGCGTCCTCATTGAGCTCCACGATATCGCCGCTCAAGTAGTAACGGCCCACAAACGCCTTGGTGGGCATGTGAAGGTAGCCATTGAACCAGCACAGGGGCGAGCGCTCGCGATCCACCGCCAGTACGCCCGGCTGGCCTGTCGGCAACTCCCTTTGCGCATCGTCCAGCACGACAATCCGGTACCCCGGCACCGCATAACCGGCAGAACCCTCGCGGACCCGATGGCGTAACCCATGGTGATTGCACAGCACCATGCCGATTTCGGTTTGGCCGTAATGATCGTGAATGACCACGCCGAGCTGTTCGGCGAACCAACGGATGACTTGTGGGTTGAGCGGTTCGCCAGCGCTGCTGACGACACGCAGTTGGCCACGTACGGCGTCGGCGAACTCGGCCCCGGCGTCAATCAGCAGGCGAAAGGCCGTAGGCGAGCCGGCCAGGTTGTTGATCCCGTACTTGGCGATAATCCGGCTGGTGCTTTGCGTGGTGAAAGGGCCGTCATGGAACAGCGTGGCCCGGCCGCACGCCAGTGGCCCGGTCACTGCGTAATACAAGCCATAGGCCCAGCCGGGGTCGGCGAGGTTCCAGAAACGGTCGTCTTCGCGCAGGTCGATTGAATCGCGCATATAACTTTTGAAGGCAAGGATGGCGCTCAAAGGCACCTCCAGCGGCTTGGCCGGCCCTGTGGTGCCCGAGGTGCACATCAGCAGGAACGACGCACGGGCGTCCAGCAGCTCAGGTGTGCAGTCGGGTTGTTGATGTTCCAGCACATCCCAAAACGCGTAGTCGCTGGGACGCCGTGAGGTGGCGTCGGTCACGATGACGTGGGGGCAGTCGAAGAGCTCGTCCAGCTTGGGACGATTGTGGGCGTCGGTCACGATCCAGCGCGCCTTGGAACAGTCCAGTCGCTGTTCAATGGCCTTGGGGCCGAACGCGGTAAAGAGTGGTTGGTAGACCGCCCCGATGCGCCAGGTTCCCAAGATGGCAATCACCAGTTCAACCGTGCGTGGCATCAGGCCGGCAACCCGATCCCCCGGCTGCACGCCATGGGCTCGCAGGAAGTTGCCGAAGCGCGCCGCGTGCGCCTGCAGTTCGCTGAAGGTGTGCTGCGTGGCGTGGCCATCGCGCGTTTCACAATACAACGCCACGCCATTGCCATGGGCATGCCGGTCGCAGCATTCAATGCAGGCATTCAAGGCGCCGGGTTCGCCGTGCAAGTCCCGGGCAGCCAGCTGTAGATAATCGAAGGATGAGACTGCTGAGTCGTAATCGCGCATAACGTACCTGGTTATTATTGTTGGAATATGTGCTTTGCCCACGCGGGCTGCGCGGCCACCTCTACCTCGGTCAAATGGGGTCAGCCTGCAAGGACGGCGTCGGCGCCGATAAGGCCAGGGAGTCAAAGGTTGTCGCCCCCGGCAGGGCTTGCCAGGCCGAGGGGCCAGCGGCGATTTCCTGAGCGCTCAGCAGGCAATTGTCGAGTGCGTGCTGCAGTGCCTGGGTGTCCAGGCCCTGGCCGATAAAGACCAGCTCTTGCCGGCAATCGCCGACAATGCTGTCCCACTTGGCCATGATGTTCTGCAACCGATATTCATCCAGCGGCCATTGCGCCTGCTCGATGAAGTTCCACCAGTGCGCGACGTAGTCCCACTGGAATTGCCTGCCGCTTTGCACCAGCAGGCCGGTTTCCAAGTGCCTGCTGGCGAGCCAGAAGTAACCTTTGCTGCGCAACAGTCGCCCGTTTCGCCAGGGCTGCTGGAGAAAATCGAGTAATCGCTGTGGGTGAAAAGGGGCACGCTCGCGGTACACCCAGGAGGTCACGCCATAGGTGTCCGATTCAGAGGCCGGTGCGTCGTCGGCCTGCATTTTTTTCATCCAGCCGGGCGAGGCCACAAGGCTGGGCAAATCAAACAGGTGAGTACCGAGGATGGCGGATAACTCCACGTTACCCTGAGTCATCGGTATGATCCGCGCGCTCGGGTTAAGGCCGGCGAGGATCGCATGCACGGCCTGGTAGCCGGGCTCGTCGATCAGGTCCAGTTTGTTGACGAGAATGACGTTGGCGTATTCCACTTGCTCGATCAGCAGGTCGGTCAGGTGGCGCGTGGGTGCGTCGTCGCGGTCCACGATGTCCGGCGATTCGAGCAATGCCTCAAAGCGACTGCCATCGACCACCGTCACCAAAGTATCGAGCCGCGCCAGTTCGCTTAGGCTGAAGCCCTGCGCGTCGAGGAAGGCGAACGTCTCGGCAACCGGCATCGGCTCGGAAATCCCCGTGGACTCGATCAGCAAGTGGTCGAAACGTTGCTGGCGTGCCAGGGCGCTGATCTGCTCGAGCAAATCGGCGCGCAGCGTGCAGCAGATGCAGCCATTGCTCATCTCGATCAACTCATCGCGGCCCCTGTGCAGCGCTACGTCGCGCCGCACCTGCTCGGCATCGATGTTGACCTCGCTCATATCATTGACGATGACCGCTACGCGCAGGCCGTCGCGATTGCGCAGGATATGGTTGAGGAGGGTGGTTTTGCCGGCGCCGAGGAAGCCGGAAAGCACCGTCACCGGCAGTCGGCCTGCCAAGGCACCGTCCATCATGCGTTCACCGTGCCATCGGCGTGGTCCAGGTAGCTTTCGAACAGGTCGACCACCACGAACCCCTCATCTGCTGCATCGCCCCAGAGATCTTTCACGCGAAACTCGACGTGGTAGGTCGGCTGATGCGCCGCGCTCAGATCGCCGTGGCCGATAGCGTCAGGGAAGGGCCACTTTTGCGCGGTGCGGTGCACAACCACGCCTTCTTTGCCGCGCACGTAGGCCGGCATGCGGGTATGCCCGGCCACATACTCGTTGCGCACCACCACCCGGTCGCCCACTTCAAAGGGCGGGCGGCCGCTGATCGCCGGGCGCCCGCTGGCATGCGCGGGGTTCGCCAGCTTGAAGTGCGAACCCAGGGCCTGGTCGAGTTCCGCCTGGGTGATCACACCGGTTTCGACCAACAGGGTGGCGGTCGCGATGACATAGCGTTCGTAGTATTGGGTGCCGACATGTTGGCGCACGTCGAGGCGCTCCACGGCATGGCGAACTTCGTCCACGCTGAACTTTTTCAAGTGATCGGCACCGACAAACATCAGGCTGTAGGCCAGGTGTTCCCAGTCCTGCTTGAACACGGGTTGGTAGCTCAGGCTGTTGATGGTGTGAGGGATTTTGCCAAAGCCTTGAAACCCACCGAGATCGTGAAAGCCATCCATTGTGAATACCTCTGAAAAATGCAAAAAACAAAGGGCACCGTTTACGCCACGTAAGGCAGCGCCACGCCGATAAGGACATCCTTGGTGATCAGTTTTCGCAGGGCCTCTTCATCCATGGATTCGCTGCCCTTGGGCCGTACAGGCAGCACCAGATAGCGGGTTTCGGCGCTGGTGTCCCATACCTTGACGATGACGTCGGCCGGCAGCTCGGTGCCCAGCTCCCGCAGGACGGTGCGCCCTTCGCGCACCAGTCGGGCGCGGAACTCGAAGCCCTTGTACCACTCCGGCGGCAAACCCAGGACAGGCCAGTTGGTGCAGGAGCACAGGCTGCACACAATCACGTTTTTCACGCTGGGCGTGTCTGGCAGCGCAACAATGTATTCACCCTGCGGGCCGGTATAGCCAAATTGGGCGCACGCCGCGGTGCCGTCTTTGAGCAGCAGTTCGCGAAACTGCGGGTCCACCCAGGCTCTGGCGACCACTTGAGCCCCGTTCTCCGGGCTCCATTGGTGTGCCATCAGCTGTGTCATGTGGTCGATGTAACCGTCGGGGATCAGATCCTTCTGTTTGAGCACTTGCAGTAGCGCTTGCGCGCGTTCTCCCGGTGTTGATGTGGTTGCTTCATGTGCGCTCATAAGTTGACTCCTCATCGTTGAGCTTCTGGGCAGCGCCTGGCGGCTTGTTCTTTTTGCGCTGCGCGGGATTACCGGCTAACAGTTTTTCCAGTCAACCGACGCCTCGAACGCTGCGCCAGCCTGGTAAATCGTGCCTTCGGCATAGTGCTTGCTGACCAGCATCATCCCGACAGGTAAACCGTCTACCAGACCACAGGGAATCGACATGGCCGGATGCCCGGTGATGTCCTGGGCAGAGGCATTGCCGATCATTTCCAGTGCACGGGCCACGTACTCGGTAATCGAGCAACCCGGCTGCGGGTGGGGTTGGGCGATGATCGGGACGGTGGGCATCACCAGCAGGTCATACCGCGCCAACGCGGCGTCATACCCGGCACGTGCCACGCGCCTGAGGTTTTGTGCCTTGGCGTAGAAACGTCCGTTGTAGCGTTCCAGACCGTATTGCCCGACGAACATGCACAGCTTGAGAGAGGCGGACAGGTCATTGGCCTGATCGCGCCATCCGGCTTGCTGGTCCAGCAACCCGAGGTCATACAGCCCTTGCCAGTTAAAACCGGCCCCATTGCCGTGCATCATCTGCATCATCAAGCCTTCACAGCCGATGGGGTGCCATAGCGAACCGGCAATGCTGTGCTCAGGCACCGACACCTCCTCGACCTGCGCGCCCAGCCGCGAAAACGCTGCAATGGCTTGACGTACGCAAGAGGCCACACGTGGGTCCTGGTTGGCCAGTTCAAAACCTTCGCGCAGGATGCCGATCCTCAGCCCGCTGACACCGCGTTCCAGGTAATCGCTGTAAGCGTCGACCTGCGGCGCGGCTTGTCGCGGATCGAGCCCATCGGCGCCGGCCATCACTTCCAGCATCAAGGCGTTGTCGCGCACGTTTGCGGTAATGGGGCCGGCGTGATCGATAGTCGCTTCGATGGCCATGATGCCGGTGTAGGGCACCAGTCCGTGGGTCGGCTTCATGCCGTAAGTGCCGCAGAAGGCGGAAGGGATGCGGATTGACCCGCCCTGGTCACCGCCAACTGCCAGGTCGACCTCGCCGGCGGCAACCAGTGCTGCGCTGCCGGAAGACGAGCCTCCCGAGGCAAAGCCCTGGCGAAAGGGGTTGTGCACCGGTGCAGGATCGGAGGTGTGGCTGCCGCCGGACAGGCAGTAGTGTTCGCACGTTGCCTTGCCGAGGATGGTCGCGCCGGCATCCAGCAAGCGCGTGACAACCGTGGCATCGAAGGCGGGAACGAAGCCTTCAAGCGGCTTGGCACCATTCATCATGGGGACACCAGCCAGTGAAATATTGTCCTTGAGGGCGACCGTTTTACCCGCCAGCTTGCCTTCGCGCGCACCGTTGACTTCGGTGCGGAAGTACCAGGCGTTGAGCGGGTTGTGTGCGGCCGAGGGACGATAGCCCGAGCTGCGTTCATAACGGACCGGCGGGATGAAGTCCGGCAGCTCGTCAACCAGGTCATATGCGTCGAAGCTTGCCTGCATAAGCGCCAGGTATTCATCGGCTTGCTTTGCACTGAGTTGCATGTGCAGGCTGCTCGAAATATCCAATAGCTGTTCAAGGGTGGGGCGAGCGATTGCCATGGTTGGGCTGTCCTTATCGTAAGTGGCCGAAGAGCACTGCGTGCTCAATATCAGCGAGCCTGGGGCTCAAGATAGTCCGCGCATCCAGCCGGCGGCTTGGTTGAGAAAGACATCGACTTGGTTGAGCCGGACACCCAGGCGCCAAGGGCGCGCGGTCGCAGTTTCTGGCGTTAAAAAATGTGCGCGTAGCGCAGGTTCATGCGGAAGTCTTCGCGGGTGCCGTTGTCCACCGAGAGGTCTTTGCCCAATTGCAGTTGCACCTGGTCGGTGGGGGTGACGAATTTGGTGGCGGTAAGGCGCACGTTGGTGGTGCCCAACTCGTTGTCCTGATTGACATGCTCGATGTTTGTCTCGCCTCCCCAGGTACGCCCCAAGCCGATACCAAAGGTGGTGGTGGCGTCCGGCATGTAACGCCCCATGATCTGCGCTGCGTAGGACACGTCCTGCTTCAGGCGGTCGGCATTGGCACCGTAATCGGTGTTGTCGCCATACCAGGTCGCGCCGCCGACCAGGTCCATCGCCCATTTCTCTGTGAAGTGCTTGACGTAGGCGCTCTGCAGTTCGAATTTCCAGCGGTTCTCCCCTAGGTTAAGCGCGTCGTCCTTGTCATACGTCCCCGAAGGCACATACACATAGGGGGCGATACTGAGGGTGTCGCGGGCTTCGTTGAACCGCCATTTCACCGGCGCGGTGAGGATCAAGTCGCCCACGCCTCGAGTACTGCCCAGTGCTGAGGCGTCACCTGCGCCGGAGACGTGCCCGAAAGGCAAGAGGAATTGCGGGTCGATAGTGACTGTGTCGCTGAGCGCATACACA
This sequence comes from Pseudomonas sp. GW823-FHT02F05, assembly GCF_058797315.1. Taxonomy (NCBI): domain Bacteria; kingdom Pseudomonadati; phylum Pseudomonadota; class Gammaproteobacteria; order Pseudomonadales; family Pseudomonadaceae; genus Pseudomonas; species Pseudomonas sp. GW823-FHT02F05. The sequence goes on along the minus strand of NZ_JBXAJM010000002.1, from coordinate 243,596 downwards.
TGGAGCAGACGCAGGATGCCAACGTCGGAGGTCACCCTGAAGTCAGAGCTGACCTTGTGTCCGTTGGCGTAAGCCGAGTCCGTAGTGGCGTGCTGATAATAAATCGCACCGATAGTGGCGCCGACCGGATATTGCTCGTAATCGCCAGGCGCGACTTCACCCGCGTTGGCGTGGAGGGCGGGCAACAGGGTTGAGAGAGTCAGCAGGTGGATCTTGTTCATTGTTTATTCCTCGCACAGGGGACCGGGCCACCCGTGAAGGGTGGCAGGCGGTAGAAGCCGGGTTGTTAAACGCCGCGGGCGCTCAGGCTGTGGGCGGCAAGGCGTCGCGCAACATGCCGGTTTGCGAGTGACAGTTGATGTACTCGAAGACCTGGCTCTTGGCGTCGGACACGGACACCTCGTGGTACAGCCTCAACTTCTTCAAACCCGCGGCCACGCGAAAGAACGTCACGAAAATACGCAGGTGGGTAGGGTGGGATTCAGCCCAGCGTTCGAGTTTCTCCACCGAGCGCCAGTGACCGATGTTGTAGCTCAGGTCGAGAACATTGCCGTCCAGGTCAATATTGCGCACGAACCTGTTGCTGTAGCAGCCCAGCGGCTGACCGTTGTCACGCAGGAAGTCCATGCCGTCCTGCAACGTCGGTAAAATTTCGTCGAGGTAGAGGGAGCGCTCGTCTGCCTCGGCATCCGCCCAGTCCTGGCCTGAACGAATCAGTGTGAGGTTGTCGTGCCCCAGCACCACGACGCGTCCGCCCTTGGCGGGGTCGCCCGCGACCACTTGCAGCTCGCTCGTGGGCTTCATCCAGTCGGTCTGGGAGATCGGGAAACGGTCGCGCATCGAGCCCCAATAGCCGTGCTCTTCGATCTCGCCACTGGTGGCATCCATGACTGCGCCGACACCGGGCAGGTTTTCCTGGAAGGCGTATAGCGTCTCGAACTGCTCGGCGCGTGGCGCGGTGATTTCGCGGAAGTAACCCAGGCCTTCACGCAGGCGATCCGGTGAACTCCACCAGTCATTCACCTGGGGTGAGCGCAACCAGCGGCAATGGGCGGCAGGGTCTTTCCAGTACCCGACCACAATCAGATTATCAAAGCCGCTGCTGTCGGTGTGCTGGGTCAAATCGTAGTTCTGCGGGCCCTCTGCCAGGCTGAAACTGCCGACGATGTGGCGCATAGCCTGCAAGGCCGCCTCGCGCTGGGCATCTCCTTGATATTGCACGCCCAGATAAGCCATCACCACTTGTTGCAGTTGCTCATCGGCGCGCGCCACCCACATCGGGAACGGCGGTTGATACTCTTCGGGTACACGGCGGGACAGGGTACGTGGGCATTTCAGATGTGTGTCGATTGCAGATTCCATCTTGAGCTCCTCGTTATTTTCGTTCAGGCCTACGGGTGGGCGTCATCGCGTCGGCGGCAGGGGGCGCTTGGCGACCTGCCGTCGGTGCAGTAGCTGCATGGCCCCCCACTCAATCAACCAATAAGCCGACTCCTCAGGCGCGAGGTCGCGCCGTTGCAGAAGCCAGGAGGAATCAGCCAGTCGTGGTGCAGAGTGTCGATGCATGGCGTGCCTCATCAGCGGGGTATGAGCTGCTGCGAGGTGGAAATTAGGCCGGCAGAGAAGGCCGCGCTTTGTTAGGCGAGACAACCGCTTGGTTGGCAAAGACAGTCCTGCTACGGAGGTTCACCTGTGGTCTGCGCTGGTGCACACGGGCTGATGGCGTGATGTGATGTGCCCTTAAACGGGCATAGACGCGAGACCTGTGGCGAGGGAGCTTGCTCCCGTGACGGCCTGACAGCCGCCTCCCTCTATCTGACACCCGTCGGTGCAAATGTGGAAGCTGGCTTGCCACTGCATTTGGCGTGTTAATTGCTTCGATGGCTGACAATCGGCCGCACGTTACAACTTCTCGAGCGCCTATTGCATCGTTGTCGAGGTCAGCGTCATGAACCCGAACACTCAGTATTCGACCCTTGCCGTCCCTGCAACACGTCGGTTTGATTATTGGAAAGAAGTGGTCTGTCGTCATTGCCTGGCGGCCGATAGCAAACCCTTGTCCCAGAGCCGCTTTGATGGCTCGCTCACCCTTAATACAGTCGGCGCGCTGGACATCTGTACGCTGTCTTCGCCGCTGCATTACTGGGAGCGTTCCGAGCAGCACCTGCGCAGCGGTCCGGCCGAAGATTTATGGTTGGGTTTCGCTCGAAAGGGCCATGGGCAAATCGAACAAGGCTCAAGAAAAGCCAACCTGGCGACGGGCAACTTGTTTCTTTATGACGCAACCCAGGCGTTTCGCTTCAGCCTGGGTGGTACCGAAAACCACTTGATCCGTATTCCCAGAGCGTTGCTCACCGAACGCCTGCCGCGTATTGCCGAGTACACCGCGATGGTCCTCGACGACCGGCGCCCAGGCGTCGTGCCCTTGCGTGAAATGCTGCACCAGGCCGCGAGCACGCCTGCGTCGCTGCAGGATGAGCGCATCTCGAATCGTTACTCAAGTGCTGTGCTTGATCTGCTTGTAATCAGCCTGGAACTCCAGGACCTGAAAACCAGCCATCAGGAAATGGACCTCTACGGCCGCATCATGCAGTACATCCAACGCCACCTGACCGAGCCGGACCTGTCGATTGAAGCCATCGCCAAAGCCCACAATGTGTCTACCCGCACCGTTACACGGGCCTTCGCACGCTACCAGAAAACCCCCGTTGCAGAGATCTGGAAAGAGCGCCTGAATGCCAGCCGAGAAGCAATCGAGCGTGGCCAGGTACGCAGTGTGTCCGAAGCGGCGCTGGACTTTGGGTTTTCTGATTTCTCGCATTTCAGCCATGCGTTTCGCAAGGCGTTTGGCGTGGCACCGAATACGCTTTTACGCCGCGATTGAATTGCAAGAAGGAGCGCTTGTGCCGGGTAGCGAGCCTCTGAAAAGCCAGGAATGAAAGAGGCTATCCGGATCCCCGCAAAGCATTTTGATTGGGCTCCAGGACAATGTTTTCAGGTTGATAACGCTTTTGTTTGCCCTCATTCGCATCGAGTGTGCGATTGATCGCCAATGGCGATTTCCGAAGGACTCCAGTCTGGCAGGCGCTGGTACTCAGTGTTTTTCTCTCGCAGGGATCGTTTTTGTGGTTTGGCCGAGATTCTTGAGCTTATCGGTCAGCATCATTCGTTCAGTGCAGCACCGAGTGCAGCCAGCGCTACGGCATTGCGATTCGATATAGCGGGACGAGGTTGCTTCGGCGTGATCGCCAACGTGAGCGCCCCTTCTACGGCAGCTGTAACCGCGTGCGCCTGAGTGCCAGTGGGTGGTTGCACGGGTGTCTTTCCTCCAGCAAAAGCCACTATTTGGGCGATATCCTCTGCTCAAAGGCTGGCATAATGCCTTGCTTTTACCGCAAGGACGCATGGACGCCATGTTAAAACCAGCCTACCTTCTTTTGTTTTTCTTCACCCTCGCGGGCTGTCAAAGCCTGCTTCGACCTGCTGATTACGATTCCCTCCACGTTGGTTTTCGCTGCATGGGCCTTGCCGGTATAGAGCCCTTCAACCGAGACAACTTGCGTTATATCGAACGCTTCGCCGGTTACGGCAACGCCACCTGCATGGCCATGCTGGGCAAGCTGTATCAGGAAGGCGGGCACGGCGTCGATCAGGATTTTCGCAAGGCCCGTGCCTTGTTCGTAGAGTCCGCCAAGATTAAACCGGCCACCAATGTGCTGTTGGGTCAGATGGCCGAACGCGGCGAGGGTGAGCCCGTGGACTATGCCAAGGCGCGCCAGTTCTATCGCCTGTCTGGCAACAATGCCGTGCTGGCGCTGGGGCGTTTAATGGAGGAAGGCAAGGGTGGCCCGCAGGATTTGCCTGGCGCCTTGGCACTCTATCTGGGCGCAATCCGTTACTGTGGCGACGAAGAGTGGCAAGCCATGAATCGTCTGCGTCTGGCAGGACAACCGCTGACTGAAGACCAAATGAAACGTTATCAGCAAATCTGGCTGACGAGTTTTCTCAAACTGCAGACTCGGCGGCTGGCTGTCCGGGAAGTGTTTGAAGCGGTCAATGCCACGGGCGAGAAGAAGAGCGTGCGGCTGTCCTATCGCTTCACGTCAGACAGCGGTACGCCGAAAGTAACGATGCTCACAGGTTCGGGCGACGCGAATGTCGACGCATGGGTCATGAAGGCCGCGTCGCAAATCACAATGGGCAACGCCGCGCCGCTGACCGACAGTTCGGGCGTGCGGGAGATCGTGGCGCCGCTGGTCTTCGTGCCTCAAGACACCCAGCGCATGATGGGGTTGTGCGGGAGAAAGCCCTGCGGTTGACGGGTTTCTCGCGATTTGTAGCGCTCATGAATATCTGCACGCTGAGAGTCCAACATGGAGAAGGCCAGGACGCGGTCAACTGCTTCCAAGAGGTCTCGGTGCACCGCGTCGTCGAATGGAGTGGATGAGTTTCCCAGGGATGAGAAGGGGCAGAAATGATCAGCTAAACAGCCTGCCACATGGTCCCTATAAACTTTCGGGATCGCCAAAAAACATTTTGACTGGGCTCTAGAACAGTAGTTTCAGATTGAAAAACTCGAATTATGCCCCCAGTTATGCCACCAATTGCTCCGAGTGTCCGAGCGATCTCGAATGGCGATTTCTGACGCGGACCTAGGTGGCCGTGGCTGGTATTCAGTGCGCCTCCGTATACTGGATGATCAACCCGAATCCGGCAAATCCTTGGTGGTTCGATGAGTCGATATGCGAACTACTTAGCCCGCCGAGATGAGACATATGGTGTGACGTCTCTGTCTTCTACCGCCTGAAGCTCGAAGTACTGCCCTTTGGCTTTCAGCGCATGGATGATGCGACATTGGGCGTAAGCGGTGCCGTATGAGGTGCTCGGGCCTTGGATGTTGAGTACCAATTCCCCTCCGTAGCTTCGCTCGTACCTCAATTCTCTCAAGGCTCCCGCCGCTTCACCATTTGCCTCGGCGATCTCGATCACCAATTCCCTTAAGGCCGATTGGTCGGTGTCTGGTAGCTCAGCGGAAAACTTGACCTGGCGTTGGCTTTGAAAGCCTCCGCCACTGGCCGAGCCTATTCGGTTAAATGTGATGTGGGCGAGCAGGACTACTTCCATGGTTTGAACCTTCTATGTGAGTCTTACTTCTTTGTCGTAGGGGGCAGCGTCAAGGCCGAGTGCCCCCCTGGGTTCTTTCTAATTCGCACCCAGCAATGATTTACCGATTGCGTTGTAGCGGTGCGATGAGAAGGCCCCAAAGCGTCTCGGCACCGCCTTCTTGGGAAAGCTTCTGGTCTTGCCGAGTGTGGAACGCCATGCCGAAGGTCTTCAGGTACATGGATTGGTCGTCCGTATTTACGGTGAGCGCCTCGTTGTAAGAGCCGCCGCCAAACGAGTCTCCATGGCTGTAGTAGATACCGGCGCCCATCTGGCCGCCGGTGAACACTGCCGCTTTTGCAACGTCGTGGCCGTCCTTGTAGATATTCGCAGAAAAGCGATTTGCATCTACCCGACGGAACACCCCTTCATACCCTGAGTTGCGCGCTTGGAGCTCCAGCAGCGAGTTCTCAAAATAGCGGGCGATGTACTCGAAGCTGTCGAGCAAGAAGCGGTCTTTGTCCAGCTGGGTGAAGCTCTTAGTCATTCGAAGGTTACTCGACCTAGGGCCAGCCGGGGCGATAAGGGAGGGCGCTGAACCTCCATTGAAATCGTTGCGTTCGGCTCGCGGAGCAGTGTTCGGTTGGCCACGGCTGCGTCGCTCAGCGGCCTTCCGAACCTCCTTCGCAACCTGTAAGAATGCTTCGTCCCGATCAGGCCAAAGGGTCACTGGCTTACCATCTTGGGGCGTACCAAGCAGCTTGCCGAAGGGGGCATGATGCCAATCGCATGGGCGAAGAATCACAGGAATGACAGTCGCTTCTTTAGCGGCATGGCGCTCCATCGCGCGAGCCATCTCGATGTTGTAGCAATAGTCGGAAGCGATGAAATCCGGGCTTACCAGCAACAGGATAATTTCGTCGCTGTTGATGTGATCATCAATGGCAGCATCGATCTCTTGGCCTGCTCCGATTCTGCGGTCGTGCCAAGTCTCAATGACGCCTTGGCGCTTGAGCATCGAAAGCTGCTTTTCCAACTGGTCGCGCAGCGCCTCGTCAGCATGGCAATAAGAAAAGAACACGTTCGGCAAAAGGGTCACTCCTACTCGGATAGGTGCGATGTCGATCTTACGGGCAGCTTGGCTGCGAAGTACAGCCGTGGTCTGGCTTGACTGCTGATTGGATGCCCTTCAGTTGAACCAGTCAGCCAAAAAACAACGGTGCTCGAGTCGTGACATGGTGGTAGATCATTTGGGCTCGCTCGTAATGAATGATGTGCTTGCCGTGAGGCGTTGGCCACACGAACTGACGGATCTCAAGTGGCGCAAATGTAAAGGAAGGTGGAAGGCCTAGGCGTCTCTTAACCGCGCCGTCAGCACTGTTGCATTGCTCGCAGATGATGACGGGAGCAAATGTGGTGATCCGATGAGGTTCTCCAAGAAGCGGTTTTCGTACGTAAAGGTCGGTTCCATGGTCATGGTGAGTATGGAGACCTACAGCCCAGCCTTCTCGCCTATGCGATTTGTTCGGGTAAAGCATCGTCCAACGTAGCAATTGGTATCGTGTCCGTTCGCAGCACGGGCATCGCCAATGATCATCAAGCTTCGCCCATAGCTGGTGGCAATGGGCGCCATCAAAGCTCAGATATTCCTCCCAGCTAGGAATGCGCCGGAGCAGATTGCTATTCAGCGTTTTCTCTCTGTTAGCATTCTTGATTTTGGTACCCTCGCAGGCCAAACAGTAGCCATTGGCCGAAAACTCGGGCTTACAGGGACAGAGGTTTTTGGTCATCAGAGCGTCTCAGTCTGTCGTTGGGTTAACCCCGTGATGAACGCGCGCCAGGCATTTGTGCCGGAGTTACTGGCAGCCACCATCATTTGTAGCTGCTAACGGTATGCGGGTCTCTGAGGGGCTCATCTGTCCACGCAAGGCCAATGCAGAACTTCAGGGTCAAGGAGGCGTAGCTGATCACTGCATGTACTCCTCCTGCACTCACGTCATCAACTGCTCGGTATCACCATACAAGCAGATCACCAATCATCGCCCCCAACGCAGCCCTACAGGCAGTCAGCAAGCTACCTCCTACGTTGATGAAGAACGTGTGCACTTCCCGCGACCTTCCAATGAGGTGAAAGGATCGAAACGTCACCCTAAGCGTGAAGATGCTGACGATAGCGAATGCTATGAGCAGGTACACGTAGTAAGCCATGAGCTCGGGGGGCAGTAGCGCGGTCACCAAAACGCTCACCTCTTCTGGTGAGGTGGTCAGGAGTGGCAGTGACCCGATGAAGAACGCATAAATCACCCTCCCTCGATGCCCGCTGCCAGAATCCAAACTTGTTCTAGGTTTTCAGCAGCAAACGCATGTACCCCATTTGAATCGTATTTGCATTAATTGGAATGCGTGAGGCGTCAGTACCTGGACAGCCGCTTCAGTCCTTCAAGCATTTGCTCCAGGTAGCTTTGCGACCCAAGTGCGAACCCTGCTGCCAGCAGCGGGGCCCTGTACTCTTCGGCCGCATATTCGTGAGCGAAGCGGTTGATGGTCTCTGAATGCCAGGAAAGCCGGCCCAATGCGATTCTCTTGAAATCGTGGTTTTTCACCGCATCCGCGAGCGATTCTTCACTGACTCCGCGTTGCTCGCAGAAGAACAGGAAACTGAAAAACTCAAACCGTTCGTAAAGCAGCCCGTGATCCTGCAGACCTGCGAAGTCAGGCGCCCACCGAGGCGCAAGACGGTCATGGAGTCGGTTGCACAAGGGGGTAAGAGCTCTACTTTGGTCTTCGAAGCTCCTCCATAATTCAAGCAGGCCATTGGCTCCCTCAACGTAGAACGGTGATAGATCAACTCCCACAGGGAAAGGCATTTCGCGCCGGTTGATAAGGGTCGTGTTAAACAGCTCGTTTAGCTCGCTCAGGCGATTGGCCCGTACAAGTCCCATGCCATACGCATAGGTAACAAGTGCTATCGGGTAACTCTTCAATGCAAGTCCAGCTACCCAGCCTGACTGCTCGACCTGAGACGCAGCGTGCAGGCCCTTGATCGCATCCAAAACGATCGAATGCTCAACACCTGCACCCCATCGCCCTAACACTGCACAAAGGCGTGCTAGTGGCTCGATGGCCGCTTCGTATATCTCAACCAGATCGGTAAAGTCCTTGGACGTGCTGCCCTGAGGTCGTTCTGTGAATAGAGGAGCCAGATGGCTGATCGCTTGATGAGCCTGGCTTGTCACTAAATCATCGAGCTGAATCCTGTGTTCGGGTCTGGCCATAAAGCGTTTGGCCATAGCGAGAGTCAGCTCGATGCCGGCTGGGTTCTGCAGGCGGGATTGCTGGATGGTTTCCAGTTTGAGGTTCAGCCCATCGAAGAAGGTGTCGGCATCCAGGCCCGTCACGACGTTGGCGCGCCGCTGAGTGATGAGCTCTTGGCCACGCTCGCTCAATTTTCCTCGCGAAAGCCAGTAGGTCGGGTAGCGACGGGAGGGCGCCCTCAAAAACGCCGCCCTCAGCGCATGATCCCACTCACCTGACCAGCCCGCGACGATCAGCCCAAACTCATCGATGATGCGGTCAAGCAACGTATTGAACGCTGGCGGATACTTGCCCAGCTCCCCATCGGTATTGAGGATCCTGGCATCCTTGTAATCACCATGGATCTTCAGGATGTAGCAGGACGCATGAGTGAGTGGCTCCGCTCCTCCGAGGGTGTCTTCTGAGCTGACGACAGTTGGCTCAACGCCGACATCGCGCAGTGCATTTTCCATGAGTCGGTCGAAGTTCGTCGTGATGATCACGCGCACATAACCCGCTTTGACCATCGCAGCGATCGCTCGATGTGCTGGGGTAGGCAGTTTAAGGCCATCCTCTAACTCGTCTTCGCTAGGTTCCAGAAAACCTTGAATGATCGCTCGCCGTTCAGTCTGGGTTGTCGCCAGGCGTTCGAGCAACGTGGAGTAATTGGGCTGCTCTCCTGTTTGACCTACGTACCACGCGAGCCAATCTTCCTGTTCGCCGGCACCAGACGCTATGCCCCATCGTTTCACCAGCTCCATGGTGATTTCCCAGCCGGTCGGTATTCCCGCCGAGCGTGATACCCCCGAGCCAAGAAGCACTGCGTAGACGCCTTTGTTTTCAAACATTGAAAACGCGATTTGAGCTGTTGAATCACTGATGGCAGCAGTCATGCACATTCCTAGATTTCAGCGGGGAGGTGAGGTTTCTGCGCGAGCATCGGCTTATCTAAGAGTAGTCAGATCCGTGTCGGTTGGTGGCAGCGACGGTGGCTGGTGACGACTTGCTGCATCTCCAGCCAATCGACCTATTTGCGGTGCAAGATAAGCCCATGATTGTCGGCGCTGATGCGATTTTGACCCAGGTTGCTGATTTTGACTGACCCACACGCAGCCTCCGAAATCACCCGCAAGGTAATCATTTCTTGAGTACTCGGGTGGGTCAATGAATTCCGGTAGCCTGCGTCAAAATCGCATCAGCGCCAACAACTTATGGAATCTTGATACCCAACGCATTCAGCGATGCCGTATCCATCCGGCCATTCACGGTCAGCCCGCTGTCCATCTGAAAAGCCATCAACGCACCACGTGTCGCCTTGCCCATCACACCATCAATGGTGCCTTGGTAATACTGGCGCACCATCAGTGCGGTCTGCACACGGGTGACCAGGTTGCTTTTCTGCTCATTGGTCGCGCGGTTCTTTGAAGTGCTCGAACTTATCCCGCTGGTAGTGCCAGACGACTGATAAAGGCTGTTGCTGCTTGAGGTGCTGCTCGAAGAGCTCGGCGCGCTGTAGCTTCGGGTACTGGCAGCGGGTGGTCTGTAGTAGCGAGGTGCGCTATAGCCACCCGAGCCGCTGTAGTGAGAACTATGCGAGCTGTGGGACCGGTGTGAACTGTGCGAGCGATGTGCCGCATAGATGTTGACGGTGTCTGACGCATTGAGCGTATCGGCAAATACCGGGGGCTGTAGCTTGTCGTTGGGTTGCCAGTTCGCATCGGCGAGCGACAGATGGCCCGCCTGTGCCAGGGTGGTACCTGCCATTGGCAGCAAGCTGATCCCACTGATCAGGACTTTCCAGCGGTCGAGCAATTTCACTGTGCGCTCCCTGCATAGGCGCTAAAGGCCTCGGTCGATAGTAGTTGTACGCCGCGGCTCTGCCAGCGGTCGGTTTGGGATTTGAAGAAGCCAGAGCAATGTTTGACGGCAGCGCATTGTTGGCAGGTATCGATGAACAGATTCTTCCAGTCCGAGATGCTCTGGCGGGCGAAACGCGAGAGGTGGGCCGGGATCAGGCACAGGGGCAAGTTGTAGATCGAAACCGGCACTCCGCGGTTAAAAAGGAAATACACGGCCTGGCTCAACGACTCTTGATAGTCCAGCGGGTCAACCCATAGTTCTTCGTAGTTCTTCCTGGCGAGGCCGGTACTTTCGATACCCATTAGCGCAACATGCCGCACGAAGGGCAAGTTCCTGAACACGTAGTGGGCGAGCTCGGGCAAGCGTGGCGTGGTCAGGCGATTGAGCACCACGCGTATCTCGATGATCTGGTTGGCCCGCGCCAGGTTGTAAAGACCTTGCAGGGTTTCGCTGAACGCGCCTGGAGCCTGCACCACATGGTCATGGTCTTCGGCATTGTCAGCATACAGCGGGATGCCCCAGCTCAACTGAGGGTGGCCGATGGCAGAGAGCGCTGCGATCCAGCTCGGGTCTTGGAACAGACGCCCGTTGCTGAGCACATGAATAGATTTCTGCGGCAAAACGGCTCTGCACTTGGCCAGGATTTCGAGCAGACCGTCGCGATAAAGCGTTGGTTCTCCGCCGCTGATTCCCAGATTTTCCTCGCCCGGGTCCATCAGGTCGATCAGCCGTAGGTTCTCCTCGATGTGCCAACGGTCATCGATATCTTTGGGCGGCTGCGAGCACATCAGACAGAGGCTGTTGCAACGATCGGTCATGAACAGCAGCTTGCTGTCTGAGCTTCGTCGATAGAGCACTCGCACCATCGCGTTGCCTGGTGTGATGGCAATGACATCGCCGGGCTGCACGACATTCGCATCTTTAGGGGTGTGCAGGTGTGGCCGCGCGCTGTCGAAGTCGCCGATCAATGGCTCCGGGATCAGGAATCCACCCACTGGCAATGAGAGCAGATGCGGGCTCCGTAGCCGTTGTTCGTTTGGCAGCAAAAGCACCGGGTCACCGAACTCAGCGCTTCCGGCACAAACAGCCAGGCCTTGTTCGATGAACTCATCCAGAGTGATGACCTTGAGCAGTTTCGGTTCATTCAGGTGATGGATTTCGAAGTGGGTATCTTTGCGCAGCATCGCCATCAGCCCCTGTAACCCGGGAACCGGACATCGTTGTAAGAGCGCCTGTTCAACCAAGACAGCAGCACCCTCTGCACGTTGTCGTCGCCATCGCAAAGTAGGCCGAAAAGATGCTTCAGCAGCCCCATGTTCTTCTTGCAGAAGCTGCTGAACACTCGGTGTCCGATCGGGTCCCCGACTACTGACGGTCGCAGTCCAAAAGGAGATGGATGCTGGTTTTCAAAAAAACATCTTTTGGGATCTGGTTGGAAATCGGGAAGAACCTGGCAGGCTCAGAATTGAGCAGCCTGGTTTGTCCTGGAGCTGGTTGCTCATGACACCCAGCAATAGTCTCAAGCGTGAGGTTCGAAGGTCTCTATGGAAGCAGGGCGTGCTCACCTATCAGAGCTACCTTAGCGGTCTGATGTGTAGGGAGATGTGCTTATCGAACCATATCTTGAGCAGTGTCGTTATTAAGCAAGCTCCCTAACCAGCATCCATAAATATGCAGGAGGGACGGGGTAGGGGACTTGCATTGACCGGCCGGTAGTGATTATTGAGTATTGAACTGCGCGAGGACAGCCTGAATCATCGTAGTGATTGTGCTCAACCAATGGTCGCTCAATCGATTCTCTGCTACATAATATTTGTAGTGACTATGAAAAAGATGATCAATCGATGAAACACCTCGGGCACTACTATAGAACACTATAAAGTGGACGGACGGCCTGCTGAGAACGACGGTATCAGAAACGTAGTTGTCAGAGCGGATGGAATTTATATTTTCGTCAATGATCAACAGGTCCACGGGGCAACCAGGGACTTGCGATAATTTAATCACGTCATCCAGGGACGATAAAGGTACAACACGATAGCAGCCGTTACGCGCCAAGCTCTTTTCGATACTTGTCCGATCGCTTAAGAGCGAGCTTGCGATGATGATCCGAAGTGGAGTCATACGGGAAACCCTCATCAGTTTACCAGTAGCGTCAACATAAACGACGCATTGACAGTGCCAGCGGAGGGTTTGTTCTCAAGCTGGTAATACGCGGCGTAGAGATCAATGCTTCTATTAGAGCCAGAACCAATGACTGGGTAGTTGGTACCAAACTCTAAAGTCTTAAGGCCAGGGTTAAGTATTTGTATACCGATACCCTTGGCAGTTGAGTCAGGTGACGGCCCTGAAACGCCCTGCCCGAAAGAGGTATGCATAGGGTCTACACGGTAGGACAGATTGTAGCTCCCGACGGTTGTAGCACATTTGCTGATACCGATGCTGAAGGATTGCGGCGCAAGTCGCGTGCTGGCGCCTTTAAATTCACTGAGTAAGGCATTGCGTAGAGTGACCTGAGTTATGTTATTGTCAAGTCTGCACATAACATCCCTGAAAGTTGCTCTGCCAAAAGTACTTATCGAGATACTGGCCAACGGGTTTACGGGGTCGTCCGATCCATAAATTCTTACGTTGCCAATAGTATAATGCGCCATCGAAACGGATCCTGACGCAATGGGGCCGTATTGCATGATCTGCATATTAACCGTGTCGTAACGAATGCCGTCACCAAGTTCTTGCCTTCCTGAGAACGTTCGACCATCTATGATCAGTCTAACGCCAACTCCGGGTTCGCCAGTTGGCAAAATATCATTAATGATCGGGCCTTTATTACTCTCTGTGACGGCATAAAGTGTTATCCCGGGGGGACATTCCAGGTCTATAGTATTTTGAAGTGTATTTTCGACCTCGAGTAGCGTCTTGTCAGTGCCGGAAGTACTGGAGTAATGAAAGGTTGAATTAAATAAGTGGCCTACGCCCATCCTCAAATGACCTGTGCCGCATTTGGACTGCGCAAAGGCCGATTGGGCAAGAAATAGATTGCTCGCCAGACAGGCGATTAAAAAGAAAAAACGAAGTAAGTGGTGCTTGAGTTTTGCACGGCACATAAGAATATCTCAAAGATACTGAGTTAGATTTTAAGAGAGTCAACTATTAGGCCGCGTCTCTACCAAATAAATCTGCATAGACCAAAAATTCAGCAGCAGAAACAGGTTTGCTATAGTAATAACCTTGCACAAAGTCACATCCCAATCGCTTAATTCGAGTGAGGTCCTCGTCGTTTTCAACACCTTCTGCGACGACCTGTAGACCAAGATCTCGCGCGAGTTGGATGGTACTTTTCAGGATGGTTTCAGTTCGCACACTCGCGCGTGCATCCGTAATAAACTGCCTATCAAGTTTCAGCAGGCTGAACGGAATACGCGCCAAGCGTTGCAACGAAGAAAAGCCCGTGCCGAAATCGTCGATAGCGCATTTGATGCCGCGCAGGTGCAATTGGCTGATGCAACCGGCCAAGCCGCTGTCGAACTTATCACCCTCTTGTTCTGTAATTTCAATCAACAGGCGGGCCGGGTTGATCTTTTCCTCGGAAAGTTGCTGCGCGACATTTTCAGCCCACTCAACAGAACTCGCAACATCACTTGTAACGTTGACGCCAATGCAGATGTCTTGTGCGTTTGAAGGCAGTGACTTGAGCATCGCCAGGCTTTGATCAAACATCCTATGCCACAGCAACAGGCGTGACTCACGGGTTTGCAGCAGCGGAAGGACGCGTTCTGGGCCCCAAATGCTTTCCTCCGCGGTGATCCAGCGCATCAGCGCTTCACCACCATGTAAATTCCCAGTAGTTGGGCAATGTATTGGCTGAAAGTACGCGACGATATGTTGAGCGAACAATGATTGTAATCGCTGAGTATTTTGGAGCTGCATGGACTCGTCCTTGGCACGCGCCATTAGGCAACCTAAATCACTGAGTAATAACAGAGGGTGGTGAGCGATTTTCACATTCACACCTTTGTGATCAGCATAGGCATTGATTGACAAGTCAAGCGTCGGGCAACGCGTGCTGCGCAGCAAGACATTAGTATCACGGCCCTTTGTCGCAATTACGTTGATCAGTTGCAAACCTGTGACTTCCAACATATCCAGATCAGTAATCAGCAGGTGCCAATGTTCATGATCTAATGTCGAGAGCGCATATTTTCCACTGACAGATCGGCATCGATAGTGTGAGTGGTATTCTTCAAGCGTGCTTCTAGCCTGTTTCCGGCGCTGAGCATCATTAGATATGATTAGAGCTTTTTGCATGTTCATGGCTTTATTTAGAGCGTCAAGGTTTGGAGCACTCAAAGCGCTCGAGAGCAATCATTCTGCTCTGCTTTAGATGCAAAAAAAATAACACTTTGTCCTATATGGAAATAGGAATAGTCCTACCAGCAAGGAGTTAAAATTATTGCCGCGCAGCGAGTAGGAATATTCCTACTCGTGAATAGGATTGGAGTGGCTTTGCTAATAAGAATTCTGGCAATTTCTAGTTGACCCGATTTCTTTCATAGTGTGCACCGCAAAGGAGTTGGCCTGCTGACGGACATTGCGAAACATACACCTCATTAATTCGGAAAGAGTAGTTATGAATAAGAAAGTTATCGGTTTCACCCTGAGTGTTTTTTCCGGCCTGATCGGCGGTACTGCATTTGCCGCAGATGGCACCATCGCTGTGTCGGGATTTGTAGTTGCCAATACCTGTAAGGTAGAGGCGGGTGGTACGGCTGGCGGAAACACTACCGTGGTGCTGGATAAGGTCAGCACGGCGGCGCTGGCTACTGCGGGCAGTACTGCAGGTTTCAAAGGATTCAGCATTAAGCTGAGCGGCTGTGAAGCAGCAATTACCGGTCAGGTAAAGGCCGGCTTTGAAGTGGGCGCCACTACCGATGTCGCTTCCGGTCGCCTCACTACCCAAGGCGCGGCACAGAACGTGCAGTTGGAGCTGCGCAATGAAGACAATTCAGTAATCAAAGTAGGTGATAGCAGCACTGTTAAAGGCGCGACATTGGTATCGGGCGGCGCAACGCTGAACTACCTGGTTGGCTACTATGCCGCCCGCGCTGGCGTAACGGCGGGTGCCTTGAATAGCTCTGTAACCTACAGCGTTATTTACCCTTAATGCTTACGCCGGGGAAAGTCTGTGGACTTTTTTCCGGCGATTATTACAGGCTTGACGGTAATATGAATACTTTTGCAAAAGCTTCCAACTTATGGGGCGTGTGCGCGGTTTGTTTGTTTTTCTCACTCAGCGTACAGGCTTCTATTGTGATAGATGGCAGCCGAGTTATCTATAATCAAAAAGAGAAGGATGTCACAGTAAGAATAACCAATGAAGGGCGTCTTCCTTCGGTTGTTCAGTCATGGATTGACGCTGGCAATATTTCAACAAACCCAAGCCTGATTAAGGTGCCATTTCTGTTGACGCCACCCATGGCGAGAATTGATCCGGCAAAGAGCCAGGTTTTGCGTCTGATCTACACCGGCGAAAAACTGCCGGAAGACCGTGAGTCAGTCTTTTTTCTGAATGTACTGGACATACGCCCGAAACCGGATAATGCGCAATCTTTGAGCACTATTCAGTTGGCGATCCGAACCCGAATAAAGTTATTTTTCCGGCCTCAACACCTAACCGGCGACGTCGCTAAAGCTCCAGCTAACTTGAAATGGAGTGTCGTCAACTCGAGCGGAGGTTGGAAGTTGAAAGGTGAGAACCCCAGCGCCTTTCATATTTCCATGGTCAACATTGTTTTAGCTGCGGGGCAGACCAGCGCCTCCATTGGTGAAGGCATGGTGGCTCCCTTTGAAAAAATTGAGTTCGCGTTGGCGGTGGCTCCTGCTCTCGATACGCAAGTAAAGTTTTCGTCCATTGATGACTATGGTGCAGCGCGCGAATTCGTCGCCGTATTGAGTCGGCAATAATTTGTCAGCTGTTTAACTGTAGTGACTGGTCGAGCCCTGTTTAAGGCTTAATCTGCTGTCGCCTCAATGATGACCCTATTATGAATTTTTTTTTGAGCTCCGAGTTGCCCAAGCGTCATGAAAGCTGGCTCGCATTCAGCTCCGCGACGTGCCTGTTTGTGGGATCATTGTTCGTCGTGCACGGAAGTGCGCATGGCACAGAGTTGGAGTTCGATCCAATTTTCCTGCAAGGCGGTGTGAAGCATTCTGATTTGGAAAAAGTTGCTCATGCAGATTACGTTGCGCCCGGCGTCTACCAACTTGATTTCGAAGTTAACGGGGTAATCACTGCTCGTGAGGAGCTCAGATTTATCACACCAGTGGCTGGTAAGAGCGCTGAACCCTGTTTGACGGTCGATCTGCTGGATCGCTTGGGTGTCGATCTGTTCAAATTGACGGTTGTCGATAAACTCAATAAACAAGCATGTGTTGCGTTGCTGGCTAACATCGCGGACGCCAGTGTGGTCCCCGACATGGGTGATCAGCGCATAAGCATCAGCATTCCTCAGGCATACTTGCGGCGAACGGCACAAGGCTATGTTGATCCGTCACAATGGGATACGGGCGTTACGGCCGGTATGCTCAATTACGATTTCAATCATTTCTACAGTTCCGCGCAGAGCCGTGGCGCCCAGCAGTATCTTGGGTTGCAGGCCGGCTTGAACTTTGCGGACTGGCGCTTGCGCTCGGACTCATCGTTGAGGGGCGATAATGACGGCCACTCATGGCAAATGCGCTCCCTTTATGTGCAGCGAGAAATCCGCCCTTTGAGCTCACAGCTCACGCTGGGTGACTCTTCCACCACCGGTAGTCTGTTCGACTCGTTCACTGTGCGTGGGCTCCAGTTGGGCAGCGATGAGCGCATGCTGCCGGACTCACAAAGCGGATATGCACCTGTGGTCCGGGGGATTGCCAATACCAATGCCAAGGTCACGATTCGCCAGAATGGCTATGTCATTTATGAGACGACTGTGGCGCCGGGCTCTTTTGAAATCAGCGACCTTTATCCTTCGGGTTATGGAGGGGATCTGCAGGTGGTAGTGGCTGAGGCAGACGGTAATACGCGCCGATTCTCCGTTCCGTACGCGGCCGTTGCTCGGATGTTGCGCCCCGGGGCGCAGCGCTACAACATCGCTTTCGGGCAATATCGCGACGGGTATTCAAATAAGGGTGAGGAGTGGGTAGGGCAACTGACTTACGAGCGCGGTTTGAATAATCTGTTTACCGGCTACACCGGTGTGTTGGCCGCTCAAGGCTACCTCTCGCCAATGATCGGCGCCGCGATGAACACGCCGGTCGGCGCGTTCGGGCTCGACCTCACCCAAGCAACAACTAGAACGCCGCACGAGGTGGGCGCCGGCACAGTCTCTGGGCAAAGCCTTCGCTTGTCCTACAGTAAATCCGTTCCTGACTGGGGTAGCACGGTGTCGGTGGCGGCTTACCGCTACTCCAGTAGTGGTTACTACAGCTTGCGGGATGTGATGAGCATGAAAGTCGATGCTAATCGCGCAAAAAATGACGCGCAGCGCTATTTAGATTATGTGGATAACGATTACTTCAATGGCGATTTCAGTCGCGAGTTCGAGCGGCGATCGTACTTGACCCAATCTCATCGTCAACGCAGCTCGATGCAGGTCACGTTGAACCAAGCCATCGGGACAGGCTCCTTGTACTTGACCGGTTCCTCCAGGGCTTACTGGCAGCGGAGCGGGGCAACCACGGATTACCAAGTGGGTTATAGAAACAGCACGCGGCATTTCACTTACAGTGTCTCGGCGATGCGGTCCCAGAACGACTATGGTGGGTCAAATCAAGTGAGTGCTACGATTTCCGTGCCCCTGGGAAACCGTGTAAGCGCTTCGTCGGCCATCAGCTTCTCGAACCGTGGTGTTGATACTCAAGCGGGGGTCTTCGGCACATCCGGGGACCGCGACCAGTACTCATGGTCGGCCAATGCCAATATCGATGAAGAGCGCTCCAAGTCCACTTCCCTCAGCGGCGGCTATACAGGTTCGTCGGGTATGTTGAGCGTTTCGGCCACCGCAGGGCGTGGTTACCATCAAGGATCGCTTGGCGCGTCCGGCTCTGTGGTTGCCCATCCAGGCGGAATAAGTTTTGGCCAGCGCGTCAGTGATACGTTCGCCATCGTCGAGGCTCCAGGGGCAGCAGGGGCCGCGATCACCTCTCAGGTAGGTGTCAGCGTAGGTGGTGACGGTTACGCGGTAGTGCCCTACTTGACGCCTTATCGGCGTAATCACCTGGATATCGACCCGGCAGGCATAACGACAGATGTCGAACTCAAGTCAACCAGCGAACAGCTTATCCCTGCAGCAGGAGCTGTGTTGATGGCCAAGTTTGAAACGGTCAAGGGGCGCACGACTATCATTGATCTGCAAATTGCCGAAGGGCTCATCATTCCCTTTGGTACCGAGGTTATCAATGAGACAGGGATAGGGACCGGCATTGTCGCCCAAGGGGGGCGAATACTGGCTCGGGGCTTGGACGAGAAAGGCACCTTGCTGGTCAAATGGGGCGACAGCGAATCTGAGCAGTGCAGGGTAAGGTACTCGCTGGTGACTGAGCAGGGCGTGAGGTCGGCAACCGGGCTTGAGCGCATCAGCGCGGTGTGCGCTCAGGCAAAGGGCTAGCTAGCGTTACGGCGCCTTGAGTGCTGCCGACGTTCACCAAACCGAAAAATTGACGATAGTGTGATAGAGCTTGCGTAGTCTTGGCAGGCAATCTAAAGGCATCAGAAAATCTGAGCTATTCTAGCCAGAGGCAAAGGTTCGGATTCATTACCCGTCGGCCCTTAATGTTCATTGTGTGAGAGCCCAGAGATTATCTAAAGGCCATAAAAAGAAGGGTCTATGTTTAATAGTAAAAGTGCCATAAATGTAATAGTGGCTGATGATCATCCCGTGGTGGTGTTGGGCATTTCCAAGATGGTGGCGGGCGTGAGTGATCTAAACCTGGTTGCCACGGCAACCAACATCTCCGGACTGTTTCAGCACTTGCACACATCTGAGTGCGATGTATTGATTTGTGATTACTCGTTTGAGGACGACGACGAGCCGGACGGTATGTTGTTACTCGAACGGATTTGCCGCCTTTATCCATTGCTCAATATCATTTTACTTACATCACACGATGAATTGATGATCGTACAGCGGGCAATGCAGCTTGGGGTGGCGGGCTTCTTGAGTAAAGTCAGCGAGGAGCTGTCTATATTGCCGGACATCATCCGTCGTGTGCACAAGGGTGAACGGTATCTGGATGCTAATACTTCGAAGCTAATGATCGATAATATGATTGCAAATCAAACTTCTCGTCATGCGCGCGTGTCAACCGAACTCACCAGTCGTGAGCTTGAAGTGCTGAGACTGTTCTGCCGGGGCATGTCGGTGACAGAAATATCCCACTATACTTCTCGCAGCGTCAAGACAATCAGCACGCAGAAAAAGAGAGCCATGCTAAAACTAGGTGCGAACAATGACATTGAGTTAGTCAATGTGTTCAGCAAGCTTTACTAGCGAGGAGTTCTGATCATGCTGGGATCGCTGTGCAGACGGTTATTTCTACGTTTGGGAATTTCAATTCGTAGTGATCTCGGAACTTCGGAGCTCACAGATCGTTACTATCGCCGTTTGCTGGTCGGTGGTGGCGTGATTGTAAGTTTTGCTGTGTTTTTAGCAGCGATTACTATTGCTATTTTGCTCAGTTGGCGTTTTTTTTACGGCGCAGGTCTTATCTTTCAAAGCGTGCAAGGGCAGGTGCAGGAAAAAGTCAACGGTATCCAGTTACGGTCCAATGAACGCAGTCAAGCCGATGAGGTACTGTGGACACTGCATGAAGGAGACCGTAGCCAAATTCCTGTCCAGCTATATTGGGATAGGTTGGTGAATAATCAAGGTTTGGTGCCTACCGGGCCAGACGTAACACTGGTTCCCTTTACCCTGCTGGCGAACACTGATGTGGACTATGAGCCGGAGTATTTTGCGGAGGTCTTTCGCATTGCGAGAAACGCTTCAGCCAACTCTCTGATCTTCTCCAGCACACTGGGTTTTCCAGCGCAGATGTACGTTTATTCTGTTGACCACAGTTCTTTGATTCTCTGGCCCCCCCTTAAGGATGACGAGGTGGGCGAGGTCAAAATAGAAGGATCCCGAGCGTTTATAGAGCGGTTTATCAATTCCGTAGATCGGGTTGTTAAGGGTATTATTACAACTTCCCCTGGGCAACAGCGAGGCATTTGGGTGCATGGGGATAATGCAAAAGATATTGGGAGCTTTGCAACGACTGTTTCTCACAACGGGGAAGTGGTAGCCATTAGGGTAATAAGATATTCAAGTGATTTTTTCAATTCTATTTTTAACTCTTCCGAAAACTATCATGGTTATTATGTAGCCTCCAAGGAATTGGATGTTATTTATAATGGCAATAATGTGCCATCGCATGTTACTGGTATCGCAGAATCCGCATTGAAAAAACTTTCGGATGCTCCGCATCTGGATCATAATTTTGTGCATTATAGCAACGGTGTTTTTTATTATCATGCGAACATTGTCGGGCCTGAGTGGGTGGTCATACGTACCTTCACGTGGGCGGAGTTTTTCGGCCAATTAAAATACTCCTTCTTGGTTGTTGCATTTGTGACATTATTTGTACTGTTTGCGTTATGGATGTTTATTTTGTTTTTGGCCAAAATGGTACTTACCCCTCTACGTGATGATGCAAGGAAAGTGTATGAGAGTGAAGCGTTCAACCGGACAATATTGACGACGTTACCCATTGGCGTGACGGTTTTCGATTCATCGGACCATACAACGTTACTGCAAAACGATAAAGCTCGGGCGTTACTGGGGTTCTCTTCGCAAGAAGATCAGTTTTATCTCAATCTTCTGGAAAAACACGCATGCGGGGCGGAGCAGGTCGGCGCTCCGTGCTCAGGTGTCAAGGAAGGTCACACCGTTGATACTTCGATTAGTACGGACAATGGTGAGAAACGCGAATTGTCTGTCACGTTTATTCAAACACGGTATATGCGCAGGGAGGTGGTGTTGTTTGGACTGGTCGATGTGACTGAGCAGCGGGCCGCCGTCGCATTGTTGGAAGAGGCGAAAGAGGCGGCCAATCAGGCGAATATTGCGAAAAGCCTATTTCTCGCAATGATGAGTCATGAGATTCGTACGCCTTTACATGGCGCGCTGGGCAATCTTGAATTGCTCGCCTTGGAACGTCTTACACATCGCCAGCAGCTGAGGGTGGCGACTATTCGCAAGGCCTTCGACTCGTTACTTGCGATCATTAATGATGTCCTTGATTTGTCCAAGCTCGAAGCAAAAAAAATGCGCCTGAGCCCCGAGCCCTTTCAACTTGATGAGTTAATGGAGCGGTGTGCCCAAACATTTGCGCCGATCATTCTGGAAAAAAACGTAAATTTCGTTTGTCTGATTGATCCAGAGTTATCCGGTTATTGGATGGGTGATGGTCACCGGATCCACCAGATCTTGATGAACTTGTTGAGTAACGCACGGAAGTTTACTGACGCGGGCACTATTACGCTGCGTGCGACGCAAGGTGAAGCGGCTAAAGGCAAGGTCTGGGTCCGGCTATTGGTTGCTGACACAGGTATCGGTATCCCCCTTAAGCAACAGCAGTACATTTTCGAGCCTTTTGCTCAAGCTGACGGATCTGTGAGCAAGCATGTTGGTGGTACCGGATTAGGCCTTACGTTATGCAAGCGAGTCGTTGAGTTGGCCGGGGGCATTATAACCGTGGACAGCGAGCCTGGGACGGGCTCCTTATTCACCGTCCATATTCCTCTCACCCGCGATATCGATAGACCCCCCTCAAGTGGACCTTCAGATCACGCGTTCGACCGCGTCTTTATCATTTGCGATTCGCTGCTCTGGCAACACAACTTGATCAAGCAATTACAGTTGTGGTTTCCTAATGTCGAGGTGATAGCTAGCAGTTCAGGTGAAGCGCCGTATGGCGGAAACAACCAGACGGTCTTACTTTTGGTCGGTGTTAGTGATTTATCAGCTACTTCCTGGAAGGCGCATGCATCATCTTATCTTGATACATTGGTGGTAACGGCCGGCGGCCCTTTGTACCCCGAGCGTCAAGGCAATGAGCTGCACGTGACTTCTTTCTCAAACGCCATGTTGGAGTTAGCGTTGAAAGCTTGTGGCAACCGCGATGAAGTCTTTGCAAAAGAGGCCTTAATCCAGGCGTTGGAGCATATGGTGCACTCAGCGACTCGTGTGCTGGTGGTTGAGGATGACCCGCTCAACAGGACTCTCCTTGAGCATCAACTGGAAACGCTTGGTTATTGCACTGTAGACAGTGCTTCGAACGGCAAAGAGGGGCTGGATCTCTGCCTCTCACAAAAGTATGACGTTATTATCACCGACCTCGGTATGCCGATCATGGATGGCAGATCGCTGTTGTCGGCGCTACGAGAGCTCGACATCATGACGCCTGTTGTCCTGAGTACCGCCGAGACGGAGGGCGATTCTCTACGAAAGGACTCTGGTTTCGCCGGGGTCATGAGTAAACCTGTCACGATTGAAGGGGTCAGGGCCGTACTAGACCTCGTGCTGGGTCGCCGCCAAGACGCTTCCGTGAGTGGGGGAGCAATGTCTTTCCAGCGCTGGCAGATGGAAGACATGCAAGCTGCTTTTTTGGCCGGATGGGTGGCTGATGAGAAAGCCTTGCGTACCGCGCTGGAGGCTCAGGACACCAAGCGTTTCTTGGGACGATTGCATCGTCTCAAAGGAGCACTGTTGGTACTGGATCAAGCAGCATCCGTCAGAACTTGTGACCAGTTGAAAGATGCAATTATTTTACGAGGGCTTCACAACGCAGTAACGCTGGCGGATGACTTACTGTGCGAGTTAGATCAAATGAGGCGAAGTTGGAGTTGTGAGGGGGATTGATATGAATCGCCCTTGGTTTCGGAGACAGCTCCAAGCTGAATGGCTGGATGCTAAATAGACGCGACGCAGTTCCAGGGCCGCAGTTCGCAATACTCTCCTGAGATCGTGTCGCACGCCCACATCGTCAGAACTGCTTCCGGACACGTCTTCGTTGTGAAACGGTGCCCCTCAGCTCGACCACATCGAAGCCGCGTAGCGCAGCGTCCAGCGCTTGCGGCCCCGCACTCATCGTCCGAATTTGGGCCTTTGCGCCGCTATTCGTGATGTGGTGTAAGCGTTGGCGAACTCGGACTGCTCAATCGTGCTCCTCGTTAGGCTCTCATTGAGCTCGGTATAGATTCTCAACCCTTCGCCAGCCGCTACGGATTCCAACTGAGCACATTTCGTACCTAACGACTCAATAGCCACCCTCTCAAGGCGCTCATCCTTGCGATCACCTTGATGATTCTCGACCAAAAGCCTGTAAACCGCTCAGAGTCCTTTAGCGCTGGCCTTTGGCAAATGTCCCTGAGTGCGGCGGCGATGGTTTTATGGGATTTAGTGGAATTTCATTACAGACTATTGGGGTCCCCTGCTAACAACGAGGGTACCGCGAGCAACTCGGTGGTCTGAGTTGAAATCAAATCAATCAGTGGCCTGTAACTGTCAGCGCAGAGTTGAGTATATCAGCTGTATTTATTAGGGAAAAATCGTGATCAGTGTGCTGTCGAGCCTCAGGCTGGCGGCATCCTTTTCAAACCATTCCCTCAGATATGCCCCCAATGTAGCAATCCGCCGGAAGTGAATCGACCTCCATGGCTTGGCGAAAGGCAGAAATGATCAGCCTTAACGCTTCACCGCCCCTGGCGAGCTTGTGTCGTGTGAGCATGGCAACCTTTTCCCGCTGCGTCAGATATCGTGCTCAATGCTCGGTCTGTTTTTTCAAAAACTTAATATAAACGACCGTAGTGCGGTACACGACTAATATTCGATCATGCTCCGGAGTTGCTTTTCAGCTGTCTTTAACGCTTCAATACTGATGAGCAGATCTTCTTCGCGTTTGACTACTGCCATTTCGCGGGCTAATAATAACTCCTCTTTATGTTTTAAAAGAGTTTGTTGCTCGTCAAGTTTTACATATTTACCCAGTAGTGTCTCTTTGTGGTTGGCGAAACTGGAAATCAGTGATTTGAGGTTTTCTTGAATTGTTTCAGATTTGCTTGGTTCGTCAATGTGGTGAGCGGATTCATATTTTATATCCGAATGGTCGCGCGTGGCGGGTGTTGCCGGCGCAACGCTTTCATATGACGCTATGATACTAGTCTTGCATGTTTCCGAAATGATTTCGTTAAGTGGAGATGGGAGCGCAGGTTGGTACTCATCTTTATTTTGTGGCGTGCCGCCAGCGGTTGAATGCGCGCTTGGGCATGTTAGTGGATTGTATGCTAAGAGGCTCATCAGCCATTGCTCGCTGATCTTTAAGCTGTAATGGCTGCTTACTTGGGTGCATCGCACCTCTGACTCGGTCAGATCGAGCAATACATACGTGGAGTCGCTCTGCCGGGAGGGCAATGCACACGCATCACGAATAATATTTTTGAGCACTTGTACTGCTGTTGTGAGTATTTCATGTGGAGCGTCGTACATGCTCAGTATTTTTTCGTCGCCTTCAACGGAAGAGAGGTAGATTTTGACTAAATCATCGCTTCCTTTCTCGTTAAGGCTATACGCCAAAAATGTCTTTTTTATACTGCTGACTGTGAAGCAGCACAGGGCGACGGCATTAAGTGATTGCCTGCTGGCGTCAGGCACTTCGATTGTTCGTAATAGCATGACTGGTCTGGCTCGATAGGCTGAGTAGGGGAATATCCCGTATTCAGAGTAGCCAGTCGAACCTGACGAGGTTGTCAGATAATCCTTACGCAGCCATAGATAATTCGACAGCTCTCAAGGAAGAATCGGATTCACTGTCGACGATGTTTCATGAACTACACGCTGTGGTTAAGGTGCTTCGAGAAATGAAGTGCGTATTCGCACGTGCTTCGAGCCGCTGCTCTAGGTGATTCGACGGTCATGATTGATATAACCCATTTAACCAAGCGATTCGGCAATGCCGTTGCAGTAAACAATGTGTCTTTCAAGGCAGTAGCGGGAGAGGTCCTTGGAGTTCTGGGACCCAATGGCGCAGGCAAGTCAACAAAGCTCCGTATGCTCGCCGGTTTCGTGTCACCCAGTTCCGGTACCGCCACTTTATGTGGTTTTGATATCCGCCGTCAGTCCCGCCAGGCGCAGGGGCTGATCGGTTACGTACCGGAGAAATGCGCTTGCTACAGCGAGATGTCCGTGATTGGTTTCTTGACGTTCATCGCTGAGGTAAGAGGCTTGCGTGGCCGCGAAAAGAAAATGCGGGTCATGGCCACGCTCGAGCAACTCGATTTGCTTGAAGTACGGGGCCAGACGATCAACCTTCTCTCCAAAGGGTTTCAACGACGCGTTGGCCTGGCCCAGGCACTCCTCCATGATCCCAGAATATTGATCTTGGATGAGCCCACCGATGGCCTTGATCCGAATCAGAAATACCGACTGCGTGAGCAAATCAAGACGTTGGCCCGCAATAAAATTGTGATTATTTCTACGCATATTCTGGAGGAGGTAACTGCATTGTGCAGTCGTGTACTCGTCATGGACAAAGGTTGCCTACTTGCGGACGGCAGCCCCAGCGAACTGGAAAGCCGTTCACGATATCACCAGGCGGTGACGTTGTACTCTACACGGCCATTGGACGTGATGACGCTGGCAATGCTGCCCGGCGTTGCGGGGATCGAAGCCGGGCCTGAGCGCCATAGTGTGAAGGTACTGGCGCGCGCGGGTTCGGTCATCGTGCCGGCGATCAATCGGCTTATCTTGAGCCGAGGCTGGGAGGTGCCCCGCCAAGAGGTAGAGCGTGGCTCATTAGGCGAAGTTTTCCGCCGGTTGACCCGGGAGGGCTGACCATGAGCACTTTATGGCCGCTGTTCAAGCGCGAGATGTACAGCCATTTCATCACCTCGACTGCCTACATATTCGTTATGTTACTGTTGGTGCTGAGCGGTGTAAGCACGTTTTATCTTGGCAGCTTTTACGAGCGCAATCAGGCTGACTTGGCGCCGTTCTTCGATTACCTTCCCTGGCTGTTCGTCGTGCTGTTACCGACACTGGCTATGCGCATGTGGTCTACAGAACGACAGACTGGTTCGATTGAGCTGTTGATGTGCCTTGGGGTCAGTACCTCCAGCGCCGTATCCGCGAAGTTCCTGGCAGCCTGGCTGCTCTGCGGGCTTGGACTGGCGTTGACATTTCCGCTGTTGGTAACCGTCAACTATCTGGGAGAGCCGGATAACGGTGTCATTCTCTGCGGTTATCTGGCCAGTTGGTTGCTGGCGGGTGCTTGCCTGGCAATCGGCGGGTGCATGTCGGCCCTCACTACAAACCCACTGATTGCCTTTCTCGCTACTCTGGCGATGTGCCTGGCTTTTGTGGCCTGTGGCTTTTCAGTGGTCATGGATCTTTTCCGCTCCTGGGTCGCATTGCCATGGCTCGATGGCATTGCTTCTCTTAGTTTTCTTACGCATTTCGAGGGGCTTTGCCAGGGCGTCGTCGATCCACGGGACCTGCTGTACTTCTGCAGTCAAATAATTGTTTGGCTCGCTGCGACCGTCATTGCGGTTGAATTGAAAAAGGCGGTGTGAGGCCATGTCTTTCAAATCAACGAAACGTTCATGCTTGCGCCTGGCCGCTATCATTGTCGGGTTCGTGGTTGTCAACTTTGAATTGGCGCCGCGCCTTGCGCCGATGCGGCTGGATCTGACTGAACAGCAGCTCTACACCCTGAGCCCTGGCACCCGCCAGATTCTTCAGGCTGTCACCGAACCCACGGATCTGTATTTCTATTTTTCCAGCCAGGCTGCCAAAGACCTGATGGTCATGCGCAGCTATGCGGTTCGTGTCGAGTTATTGTTGCGTGAGTACGAGCGCGCGTCGAACGGTAGGCTGCGGGTGCATATCGTTGACCCGCAGCCATTTTCTGCAGACGAAACGCGGGCACTTGAACTTGGGCTGCGGGCAGCACCCATCGGCCAGGGAGGCGCGCCGGTTTACTTTGGCTTGGCCATCACTGATGCCTCGGGCCATCACGCCAGCATCGGATTCTTCGAGCTTGAACAGCAGGCGTTTCTTGAGTATGACATCAGCCGTACGCTGCAGGTGTTATCTCGTACTGCGCGACCCGTGATCGGCCTGATGTCCTCGCTGCCACTGTCGGGCGGCTTCGATCCGCAGTCGGGGCTCACCCGGCGGTCCTGGCGCATCATGCCCGAGATCGCCAGCGCATTTGAGGTGCGTGAACTGGCGCAGGACCTGGCTACCCTGCCAAGCGACCTTAGTGTGTTGATGTTGGTGCATCCGAAACGCCTTTCCAACACGACACTTCGTGGCATTGACCAGTTTGTTCTGCGTGGCGGTCGATTGCTGGTGTTTGTCGATCCATACAGTGAGCGGGACGTGGGCGACAATTATTTTGGGATCCCCAGTAAAGACAAGTCATCCAGTCTGGCACCGTTGTTCAAGGCATGGGGTGTCAAACTTTTGCCCGATAGCGTATTGGGCGATGGGCAATACGGGCAATTTGTGTCCCTGGGGCAACGTGCCGAGCCAGACTGGCAGCCGACGGCCCTGGGGTTGCCGATGGCAGCAATGAATTCTGAGGATGTGATCACGGCAGGTCTCGGCCGTATCAACCTCACGACCGCCGGGATCTTGAGCGCAGTGGCGGGTGCAACTACGACTCTCACACCCTTGCTTCACAGTTCGCAGCAAGCGATGCCCTTCAAGACGGCACGGTTGGATCATCTGGAAAACCCGGGTGAACTAGCGAAGTCTTTCCACCCTACGGGTGAACGCTACTTGATAGCGGTGCGCCTTCAAGGCCCGGCGCATTCGGCTTTTGCCAACCCGTCCGAAGCGGTTAGTCCGACGGAGCAGATAAACGTTGTGGTAGTGGCCGACACCGATATGTTGAGTGACAACCTGTGGGCTGATGTTCAGGGCCACGGGGATCGACAGGTCACAGTCCCCTGGGCCGACAACAGTATGTTCGTGCTCAACGCGCTGGATAGCCTGTCCGGGTCGGATGCCTTGATCGGCTTGCGTTCTCGGGGCCGCTTCAGCCGAACGTTTACTGTGGTCGGAGCCTTACAGAAGCTGGCTCGCGAGCGCCATCGTGACATGAGCCGGGACCTGCGAGGCAAACTCGACGAGGCTGAAAACAAACTAGCCGTTTTGGCGCAAAGGCACAGCAGCGATACGCCGCTGACGGCAGAGCAGAAAGCCACTCTTGACCAATTCAGTGCTCAGAAAGTTGCGATCGAGAAAGACATGCGCCATGTGGCTCGCCAACTCAATGTTGAAGTCGAGCAATTGGGGGAGCAGGTGAAGTTAATCAATATTGTGCTGATGCCTTTTCTTCTAACCTGCATAGGGCTGTGTGTCGTTCTTTGGCGAAAGCGTAGTCGACGCTTTACTCAAGGCTCACGTCCATTCTCCTACGCATGAAAAGAGCAGTAAAAAACATCCGTTATACAAAAGCCGTGGACAATGGCGCAGCATGTCTTCGGGGGTAAACAATCTAGATGCGCTACCGTTGATAAGTTGAATTCAAGGTCAATCGTCTGGACGATCACGAAGCTTTTATGGAGGACTGACTATTAACCGTTTGCAACGTAGCTTTTAAGCTGGATTCACTCATTTGAGTTCGTGAAAGAAGGTAAAGAGCATGAAAAGGTTGCGCAAAAAAGTCGCTCTCGTAACCGGTGCCTCCAAGGGTATTGGTGCAGCGATTGCCAAGCAATTGGCCAAGGATGGTGCCACCGTGATTATAAATTATGCCAATAGCCGCGAGGACGCCGACCGGGTCGTCTCGGAGATTTTGCAGACCGGTGAGCGTGCCTACGCTGTGCAGGCCGATGTCTCCAACAGTGTTGATCTCAATGCGCTGTTCAAGACCATTGTGCACGAACACGGCCACCTCGATATTTTGGTCAACAATGCCGGTGTCTACGCAACCAACCCATTGGCCGACATCACTGAGCAGGAGTTTCATCGCCAGTTCAACCTGAATGTCCTGGGGTTGATCCAGTGTACCCAGGCGGCGGTGGCGGTGTTTAACCCGGCCGGTGGCAGCATCGTAAACATCAGCTCAAGCGTCACGTCATTCACGCCGGCCAATTCCACCGTCTATACGGCTTCCAAGGGTGCTGTAGATGCGATTACTCGAACCCTGGCCAATGAACTGGGGCCGAGGAATATCCGTGTCAATTCGGTGAACCCTGGCCTGGTTGTGACCGAAGGTGTGCACGCCAGTGGCTTTTTCGAAGATGCGTTTCGCCAGAAAATCGAAGTTATTACACCGTTGGGTCGCATTGGCCAGCCTGAAGATATCGCTCCGGCAGTGGCCTTCCTGGCTTCGGCGGATGCAAGTTGGATAACGGGGGAGGTTCTGATTATCAGCGGCGGTCTGCACTAAGCCTGAGCATCATGCTCGCGTAAATAGTGGCGGGCGACTGTGACATGACACGCTTGAAGGCCGTACTGAACGTACTTTCCGACTCATAACCCAAGGAGAACGTGATGGTGGACACCGAGTCATCGGAGTTTTTCAAGCGGTCACTAGCGAGCAACATGCGCCAATAGGTCAGATACTCCATCGGCGCGGTGCCGACCACCTGTTTGAAACGCAACGCGAACGCCGAGCGCGACATGGTGGCCCGCTGCGCCAGTTCCTGCACGCTCCAGCGGTGGGAAGGTTCGCCATGCATTGCGCTCAACGCGAGGCTGAGGTGGCGGTCAGCCAGGCCAAAAAACCAACCGATGCCTATGCTGTCCAGCGTCGCCAAATGCGCGCGCAGCACTTCGACCAACATGATGTGCGCTAGGTGTTCATTCATCAACGATCGGCCGGCGCGTTTCTGCTGCAGTTTCGAGGTGAATCGCTCAAGGGCCCAGCGCAGGATCGAAGCCTGTGGTTCCTTGCTCTGCACGTGCACCAGCGTGGGCAAGAGCTGGGTGGGAAGGCCTGTAAAGTCAAAGCGGCCGCCCACCAATTGAGTGTCATCGCCGCCGTAGCTCGGGTCGAGTTCATCCGCTGCCAGCGTTTGAAAGTGACCGTCCGAATCCATGACCGGTTGGGACATATCACTGTAGAGGGTGAACGGCATGCCCCGGGTCATGAGAAAGCAGTCACCTTGATCAAGGCGTTGGGGGTGTTGTTCGCCGTCCACTTGCAACCAACAACTGCCCTTGACGACAGCGGTGAATTTGATGCCCTCGCGCTTGGGGAAGTTGAATGCCCAGTCGCCCCCAAGAGTGAGCGTGGCGGAATGATAATTACGAATTCTCAATAATGATAAGACGTCGGACAGAGGATCTATGTACCACCTTTTTGGACGGAAAATAATTTAATTGGCATTTTACACCAGAGTTAATCCAATAATCACACGTAAATATGAGGTTCAGCATGCAAGTTTCTCTCGATAACTTTTATGGCCCGTTGATAAACGGCCAATTTGAAAATGGCGATAAAGAACGTGCATTTGCCGCCGTTGATCCTGCGACAGGTAGGCATTTGGCTTATATCCGTTATTGCGAGGCGGCCGATGTCGATCGTGCGGTCCAGGCAGCCCAGACCGCCTTTCCGGCATGGCGTGCGCTGGGACAACAAATGCGCGCTCGCCTGGTCAATCGGCTGGCGGATGAAATAGAGCACCATAGCGAACGCCTTGCTCGCATCGATGCCCATGACGTGGGGCGCTGCATCAGCGAAGTACGTAGGGACTACCTCACCGCCGTTCGTCATTACCGGTATTTCGCCTCAGTCATCATGGCTCATGAAGACATCGGGCGCGAAATTGAAGGGGGCTATTCGATCGGCAGGCGTGAGCCTCTGGGCGTCTGCGGGCAGATTATCCCGTGGAATGCGCCAGCAATCATGGCCGCGTTCAAGCTCGCTCCAGCGTTGGTGGCGGGAAATACTGTGGTATTGAAACCCGATGAAAATGCCTCATTGTCGACACTTGAATTGGGCAAACTGATTAATGGCATTTTTCCCGCCGGTGTGGTGAACCTAGTGACCGGATTGGGAGAGATCGCGGGTGCGGCGCTAAGCGAGCATCCACTGGTGAGAAAACTGTCGTTCACCGGCAGCACTGAAGTGGGCCGGATAGTCGCAGGTGTTGCCGCAAAGCGGCTCGTGCCTTCAACTCTCGAGTTGGGCGGAAAGAGCGCCAACATCGTGTTCCCTGATATCGATGACATTGACGCGGTGGTCGACAACGCGACGTTTGCCGCGATTCATAACAATGGCCAATCCTGCCTGGCCGGTACGCGATTGTTTGTACATACGGACATTGCTGAGGTGTTTAAGCAAAAATTGATCGCGTCTTTCAAGCGGACTACGGTGGGCTCACCGCTGGAGGAAGGCACTAGTGTCAGTTGCCTGATCAATGCGCGCCAGGGCAAGCGTGTACTGGAATACATCAATCTGGGCATTCAGGAAGGTGCTGAACTGCTGGCGGGAGGATCCAGGGCCGATGTTCCCGGTTGTGAACACGGTTACTTCATACAGCCAACGTTGCTGCTCGCGCGCAACGACATGCGCATCTGCCAGGAAGAGATCTTCGGCCCAGTATTGTCATTGATTTTCTGGGATGACTATGAAGCGATGATCGCCCAAGCCAACGATACCGAATATGGCCTGGCATCAGGTATCTATACCAGCAATCTTAAATACGCCATGGAGACAGCAGAGCGCCTGGAGGCGGGATCGGTGTGGATCAATCGCTACTCAAACATAACAGACGGTACGGGGTTTGGGGGGTATAAAAATAGTGGAATCGGTAGAGAATTTTGCCGAGAAACATTGAATGCGTATACCCAGATCAAAACCGTGACCGTGCAAACCGACGTACCCACGCCTTGGTTCTCCAATGCGGCAGTATAGGTCTGACGAATAGATATGCTGTATTCGTTTTAGGAATATTGCCTCCCTTCTGCGTGTTTTCTGTGCCTCAGCGTGCAAGCACAGATTGGCGTAGAGGGGCATTTGGTCAAGATAAGCTGGAATTTATCTGGACTAAGTATGGCGCGATTGCTTATAGGCCTGATTACTCTATAAGTTACTTGTTGGGGTGGATTCAAGACGCCTCCGTGACGCCTTCCAAGACAGCTTCCCTGATGTGAAGCGCAAAAGATAAAGACTCTGAACTTCGCAACGGAGCTCTTCATTTCATACGCACCCACCTTCCTTAAAAACAGCCCATAACGACGATGAACTGCTGTTCTGCCCAATAGCGTGCGCCTTCAATTGCATTGTGTAGATTGGTTGTCGTGGTGTAAGTAAAATCCTACAGCAAGTATGGATTTCTCTGTTGGTGCAGATGGATTTCTGCGGTAGGTAGGATTTGCAGAGTGTGTAAAATTCTCGAACTCTTATAAAAAGGGTGAAGTTAATTAATTGTCATTGCTAATTTTGAGGTCCTATAACTATGTCTATTCCGATCCGGCTTATTCTAGCGTCATCTCTCGTCGGCCTGTTTGCAAGCTCGGCCATGGCGGCGGATGGCACCATTAAGTTTACGGGTGAAATCACTGCCGCATCCTGCACTGCATCACAAGGGGCTGGTACCGCTGTTACCGGCGGTAAAGGTAAGCAAGTAATTGATGTAAAACTGGGGAAGGTTACTATGGACTCCCTGGGGGGAAGTCCTACCGGGATCGTCGCGGGTACGGCGATTAACATCAATCTTGACTGTGGCAATACTGCTGCTGGCCTGACCACAGTAAAGGTGCAGTTTGACCCGAATTCCGGTTCGGGCGTCGACTTGAAAAATAATAATTTGCTGAGAACTACAGGTGTTGCCACCGGTGTGGGCATCGGCATTTATGACAGCAGCAATAACCTGATTAATTTGGCTGGTAACGGTACATTCAATGCCGCGCTGGTAAAGACGGGTACCGATCCTGATTTTAAATACTCCGCTAATCTGAACATGCGCGCAGCGTATGTCGCTAATGGCGCAGCCATGACACCCGGTACCGCAAATGGCGAATTGCCATTTACCCTAACTTACGAATAAGTTGGTAACTAGAGAAGTACGAAGGTACTTCTCTGGTTTTTCACAGGAAATAATATGAACTCGATTTCCAGATGCGTCCTGGCAGGATTCGCGTTGCTGTTCACTGGCGTGGCCAGTGCAGGTATTACTTTGGGTGGGACGCGGATTATTTATCCTGAAACACTCAAGGAAACGTCCATCATGGTCAAGAATGATGGTGAAAAAGACATCATGGTTCAATCTTGGATAGACCCGGACCCCGCTTTTCCGGAGCAAGACGTTCCTTTTGCATTGACCCCGACTCTTAGCCGTTTGGGCGCTCAAAAACAGCAAAGCCTGCGCATTTTTTACTCAGGCAAGGGATTGCCCGCCGATAAAGAGTCGGTGTTCTGGTTAAGCGTTCAGGAAATCCCTCAGAAGTCGGAAGACGATAACACTCTGCAGATTGCGATCCGCCAACGTATCAAATTGTTCTATCGGCCGACTGGGCTCAAGGGGTCCGAAGTGGAATCTGCCAAACAGTTGAAATGGAAGTTAATCAATGAAACAGGTAAGTCGTGGCTCGTCGCTAGCAATGCATCACCGTTTTATATTTCCTTTGGGGAAGTCAATTTAAAACATGACGGTAAGCGCTATGCCGTTCAGTCGAAAATGATTGGGCCGGGGCAGACTTTAAAGTTCGCCATTGATGGAGTCGGTGTGCTGTCGGCGCGCAGTAACATTAGCGTCGAATACAAAGCAATTAATGATTATGGTGCCCCCCAACCTTTTGTCAGTGATGTGGCGGCGGGTTGATATTTTCCGAGTGCCCGCGAGTGCACGGTCAATAGAGTAATTGCCGAAAGCAGTTAACAGTTCAGATGTAAGGCGGAAGTTTATGTGGGCATTTCGTTCAGGGAGTCAGCGCGCAATCACGTTGTTCGGGAGTCTGAGTTCGTCGGGTTTGGTTGTGCTCGGCGCATCGGTACCTAGTGTGGCGTACGCCGTGGAGTTCAACGGCGCCTTTCTAAGCAAGCAAGGTGCACCCGTTGAACTTAAGTATTTCGAGCAGGGCAGCTCAGTAGCCCCTGGTCGTTATAATGTCGACATTTACTTAAATCAGCAATTAACACTGCGCCAAAGCATCGAGTTTTTAGTCGATCAGAAAGAGGGGGAGGTAAAGCCTGTTATTCCTCTGGGCGTTCTAAAATCGATCGGTGTCAATGTTGCTCGCCTGGAGCAAGAAAAACTTATCGCTGCCAAGAGCGATGATAAAACACCCGTTAATGTCGGATCTCTCGTGGCAGGCGCCGATGTTGAGTTTGATGTGACTGCGTTGGCGCTGCAGATCAGCATGCCTCAGGCGTATGTACAGCGTCAGTCCCGAGGTTACGTTGACCCCTCGCTATGGGATCACGGGATTACAGCGTTTTATTCCAACTATCAGACAAACTTCAGCCGCAATATCAACCAGGGGTACACCAACGATTACCGCTATGTCGGCTTGCGCAATGGCTTCAATATTGGCGTCTGGCGTCTGCGCAACGAGTCGTCGATATCCGGCTCCACCGGTCAGCGCGAAAAGTTCTCCAGCAACCGCACCTACGCTGAACGCGACATTGTTAGCTTAAAGGGCAAGCTCTCGGCGGGGGAGCTCTATAGCCAAGGCGAAATTTTTGACAGCGTGCGGTTTCGCGGTGCGCAATTGTCTTCGGAACTGGGGATGTTGACAGATGATGAGGTTGGATTCGCCCCTGTGGTGCGTGGTATTGCTGAAACGAATGCAACGGTCGAGATCAGCCAGAATAATTACGTGATTTACTCGACCACGGTACCTGCGGGCGCGTTTGAAATCAGTGATATTTACCCCAGTGGTTCAAACGGCGATCTCAGTATCAAGATCATCGAAGCCGACGGACGCGAGCGCCAGTACTCCCAGGCATACTCCTACTTGCCGGTGATGACTCGCCGTGGCAACACGCGTTATAGCCTGGCGGCCGGTGAATACAAGACCCAAGGTCAGGCCGCGCCAAAATTTACTCAGGGCACTCTGGTATATGGCGTCACCGACAACTTTACCGGTTATGGGGGAGTGATTGCTGCACAGGCCTATAAGGCCCTCAACCTGGGGGTAGGGGTCAACTCTCCCTGGGGTGGATTATCCTTCGATGTGACCAATAGCAGCTCCCAGGAACGTTCCGGGCGTAAGAATATGGGTCAGAGTGCCCGGTTTCTGTATTCCAAGACGTTGAGCCAAACCGATACGACCTTCACCATGGTCGGTTACCGTTATTCCACTGAGTCCTATCGCACGTTCAGCCAGCATGTTGAAGGGCAGGAACAGGTTGCAACACCCTACTATGGTCGGCAGAAAAGTCGATTTGACATGAACGTCAACCAGTCACTGGCAAGCCGCGGCTCGGTGTTCTTGAGTGTGGGAGAAACCAGCTACTGGAATCGACAGGGCAGTAACCGACGCTGGCAGTTTGGGTATAACGGCAGCTATTCGGATATCAGCTACAGCTTCGCGGTATCCCGTACCGAGGGGCAGGGCGGAAACCAGCGTGCAGATAACCAAATGACGGCCTCGTTCAGTATTCCGTTTGGCGATGTTCGCCGCTCACAGCGGCTGTACACCAGCGTAACGACCTCGAACCAAGGCGATTCGGCGATTCAGACGGGCATATCCGGTAACTTGAATGATCAGAACACCCTCAATTATTCGGCGCAGGGCAGCCACAGTAGGACAGCGGGCAGTTCTGCCAACCTGGGTTTGAGCTGGGATGCTCCCACCGCAAAAGTCAGCGGTAACTACGGGCAGGGTCGAGACAGTAAGCATTTGGACGTTGGCGCCTCGGGTTCTGTGGTGGTGCACCGCGACGGCGTTACTTTGGGACAGCCCGTCGGCGAAACATTCGCTTTGGTCGAGGTGCCGAATATCAAAGGAATTGGTGTGGATTCTTCCAATGCTGTTCGTACGGACAGTAGTGGGTATGCGGTTGTACCGTATGCTCAGCCGTACCGTTATAACTGGATCAACTTGGAAACGGCTACTTTCAACAGCAGTGTCGAAATCGCAGAAACTTCACGGCAAGTCGTTCCGACGCGTGGCGCGGTAGTCAAGACGAAATTTGAAGCTGAATCCGGGCGCCGGATTCAGTTCGCGTTGCGTACAAATAATGGTCAGAAGCTTCCGTTTGGTGCGCAAGCGGTTGGTGAAGGTGGCAGGATATTAGGGACCCTTGATAACTTGTCGAAGTTGCTGGTATTTGGCGTTAAGGATAAAGGCGACTTTGAAGTTCGCTGGAGTGATGGCAGTTGCCATGTCACCTACGACGTGCCTGCGGTTAATCGGGATCTGATGTACGAAAAATATGATGCGGTGTGTGTGGGTAAATAGTATTTCATAGGGGACAGCGGCCAGCTGTTGATATTAAAATATACTTTAATGAGCGGATATTCGTATGAGATGGTTTTTTTTGTTATTGATACTTCATTCAAGTTGCTATGCGGCGATCGTTTGTTCGCCCGTATCTACAGCATTAAGAATATCATTACCTAACCAATTTGATTGGCAGAACGAAAGCCACGCTGACGGCATGATCTCTAGTGACTGGCATACTGCACTGAACACAAAAGTATCGGTGTGCGATGGGAGTGGTATATATTCATTTATTCATAATGCCTCTGGGGCGAGCTTAGGTAATTATTCTTATGGTTCAAAAAACTATGCGCTATATGCCACGCCGATAGAAGGTGTTGGTTATATTATGGAAATACGAACCGTTAGTGGCGTTTGGTATCCAGTGTCGGCGCCGGGGTTCGTTTCTTGGACTACGAATGGTACCGTTGTCTGGTTAAAACAACAGCCGGTGGCACTTGGTGTCCGAATCAGGCTTGTGGCCAGTCGTAAAACATTAAACTCTGGCTCGTATAGCATTCCGTCGTTTAATGTAGTGAGCTCGTACTTTAACACTAATACTCAAGACATTTTCATGGGGAGAACTACCACTTCTGGTGCGACTCTAGTTGCAAAGTCGAAGTCCTGCACTTTGTCCTCTCCCAGTTTGGTAAAGCTGCCAGAATCAAACTTTTCAAAATTTCAATCTGTCGGTGATACTTCTGGCGATACGAGCTTCAAACTTACTCTTAAGTGTGCCGATGCGTTTGTAGGCTATACCGTGGAGTTTTACATGACGGACGCCTATAGCTGGAGCAATTCGGGGTTAACGCTTTCCGGTCAGGGGGCCGTCCGTGGAATAGCCATTCAAATCGTGGATGGTCCTCGCCCCATACGTTTTGGTTCGTCACCCACCACTTTAAATACTCAGACTATCGGTTACGTGAGTGGGGCGGGGGTAAGCACACTCGTTAAACAACTCACTGCGCGATACGTGCGCATCGGCAGCAAAATGTCTCCAGGCCTGTTAACGTCAGGTGTTACTGTCACCTTTATGTATGACTGATCAGCGCAGCCGAATTGGGGGGGCAAGCGATGTTGAGCTTGGGCGCTAGGTTTTATTGCCCTCACAGTGCATCATTCATCGTTCCAAAGATCCGGAGTGGCATTTCAAAATGGGCAATATAGTCATCGTCGACGATCATCCATTAATGCGCATGGCTGTGCGCGTGATGCTTGAGCAGGAAGGGCACGCGATTGTTGCCGAAGTCGACAATGGCGTGGATGCAGTCGACGTCATCCGTAAATTACTCCCGGACTTGATCGTGTTGGACCTGAGCATCCCGAAAATGGATGGCCTCTCGGTCATTGCTCACCTGAAAGCCATCGGCATTTCTACTCGCGTATTGATCCTCACCTCCGGGGACACCCGAAACTTCGCCATGCGCTCCTTGCAGGCCGGAGCGTCGGGTTTTGTCTGTAAGGACGATAACCTGGACGAGCTGAAAGGGGCTGTGAAAGCCGTGTTGTCGGGCTACAGCTATTTCCCTGCGAACACTATTCATCAATTGCGCGATAACACCCAGGCGGCCAGTGAAGAAAGCTTGCTGATCGCCCAGCTGTCTGACCGCGAGATCACGGTGTTGAAGCTGTTGGCGCGGGGCATGACCAACCAGGCCATTGCCGATGAGTTGATGATCAACCACAAAACGGTCAGCACTTACAAAATACGCCTGCAACGCAAGTTGAGTGTCGAAAATTTGATCGCGCTTGGAGAGTTGGCCAAGCGCAACGGTCTGGTGTGAATAACAGGTGTCAATCCTCCTCCAGCGTACGTTGAATTCGCATCAGTTCCTCTTCTATACGGCGGGTCTGTACCAGTACTGCATCAATCTCATCCTCGCAGTAGCGCTCCAGCTCACTGCACAGTTCGCACAGATACTGGTTGTGCATCAGCGCAGCGCTGCCGCGCATTCTGTGGGATAGCGTCGCCAGAGCCGCCATATCCTGTGTGGTGTTCAAATGGCGCAACTCGTCCAGATCCCGCTGATTGCTGCGCTTAAGTTCGCCCTTCAGTTGTTCGATAATCAGCGGGTTGCCGCCTGTGATAGGGGAGAGCTTATCCATATTGAACGCCGGCCGTGTTGCTGCGGCTCGTTCTGCGCCTGCAGGTGTCGGCAAGGCGGTCAGCCGCTGTTCCAGGATCGCCAGGCTCACGGGCTTGATGAGGCAATCACCCATCCCAGCATTCAGGCAACGGTCCATTTCCTCCTGTTGAGCGTCAGCTGTCAGGCCCAAAATCGTCAAGTGCCCATTGCGCGATTGTTCTTCCTGACGAATGGCCAGCGTCAGCTCGACACCGTCCATAACCGGCATATGGTAATCGGTGATCAGCCAGTCAAATGGGTACATACGCCAGGCCTCCAGAGCTTGCAAGCCATTGGTGGTTTCGGTGACCGCGCAGCCGAGGTATTCCAATTGAGCCTTTAACATCTGCCGGTTGAGGGTGTTGTCGTCAGCGATCAGTACACGTACGGCCCAGCCGGGGAGGGTTTCACGGGGGGCAGGCGTGGGCATAGAGACTTCAGGCAATATAGGCAACAACTTCAGCTTGAGGGTGACATTGACGGTCGTACCTCGCCCTGGCGTACTGACCAGCTCCATGCGGCCACCCATCATTTCACATAGTGAGCGAGATACCACCAACCCCAGTCCACTGCCCCCGTGCACCGACAGATCGGCTTGAGTCACTTGTGCGAAGGGGCGGAACAGAAGCTTGCGATCTTCCTCGCTAATACCAATCCCGCTGTCCTGTACTTGCAGATGCATATTTAGCGTCTGTGGGGGCTCCACGTGACAGATCAGGCGAATGGTCACCCTGCCGCGCTCGGTGAACTTGATCGCATTGCTCACGAGGTTGGAGAGTATTTGCTTGAAACGCAGTGGGTCGATGGACACATCCAGGGTGGTGCCAGCGTCTATTTCCAGGATGAGTGCCAGGTTTTTCTTGTGCGCGAGCCCCTCGAATACGCGGGCTACCATTTCCACCAGACTTTTGAGGTTGGCTCTGCGTGGCGAAAAGCTCAAGCGGCCTGACTCGATACGTACGATGTCCAGGGTGTTGCCCAACAACTCCAACAGATTTTTGGCAGAGGTGTAGGCGATGTCGATGTTCTGTCGATCGAGCACTCCATGATCCGCGCGTTTGAGTGCCAGTTCCAGGGTGCCGATTACCGCGCTCATGGGCGTGCGTATTTCGTGGCTCATGGTCGCCAGGAACTGGGTTTTTGCTCGGCTTGCTTCGTCCGCCTGGTCCTTGGCCTGTTGCAATTGCTCGATGAGTTGATAGTGCTGCGAAACGTCCTGCCAGCCACATATCACACCGGCAATGGTGCCCGTGGAGTCGCGAAAGGGCTGGATCCAGTGTTCGATGACATGAGGCTGCCCTGCAACGGTAATCTCCAGTTGTTGTTCGACTGCTACGCCGTCTTCCATCGCTTGCAAATAACTGAGGTGAAGCGAAGGCGCCAGTTCGACATTTTCATGGTGGATCTGCAGGGCTGTTTTACCCTGCACTTGCGATTGGCAAAGCTGCATGACCTGCTCGTAGCTACGACTGCACGACAACAGGTGCCCTTCCCGATCCCGCACATACACCGGTACCGGCATGACATGGTTGAGGGTCTGCAGGAATTCCAGTTGGTCATTCAGCGCTTTTTCAGCCGCGACCCGGCGTCGGATCTGACGTCGCAGTTGGATGATTCTGAGCACCGAAATCAACAGGATCAACAAGGCGCAGCACACGATTTCCAGGATCACACGCTTATAGTCGCGCCAGGTCTGGCCACTCATTGCGGCGTTGGCTCGCCAGCGGATGGTGATCGCATTGAGCTCGTCGGGGGGGATGCTCAGCAGGGCCTTGTCGATGATCGACTGCAACTCCGTTTCGCCACGGCGCATCGCGAAGTTGGCCGTCGCCGGTCGGATATCGACAATGCCGGCCACGCGTAATTCCTTTTCGTACAGGCGAGCGGTGTAGTAACGCGCCATGGACAAGGTCATCAGCACCGCGTCGGCCTGTCCCTTGGCCACCAGGCTCATGGCATCGAGGTTGTTTTCCGTCGGCAGCAGTTGGATATCCGGGAAGTCATGCCGGAGGATATCGATCAACACATGCCCCTTGGTAATTGCGAGTCGCTGACCTGTGAGGGCTCCCAGGCTTGAGCGCTCGCGTCCTGATATCCCCGTGGGGATCACCAGTGCGAACGAGCTGGTTGCAAACGGATGACTGAAGCGAAAGTTACCCAGTCGATCTGGACTGGGCGTCAGCACGGCGAGGTCGGTATTACCGTCGCGCAAGGCCTGCTGGATACCTTCAAAACTGTCCGTACGCTGGATTTCAAACTGCAGCCCGGTGCGTTGCGTGATGATTTCAAACAGATCGGCGATCACGCCATTGAAATGGCCGCTTGCGCCGAAAAACGCGGAAGGCGCCATGTCATCGTTGATCATGAAACGTGCAACGGGGTGATTGGTAAGCCAGCGCTTTTCCTGCTGTGACAGTTGCACGTTATCGTCTGGCATAACCGCGCCCCCCCCCGTCCAACGCTTGATCACGTAGCTCATTCTTAATGGGCCAAAAGAATTGAGGGACGCATTCAAAATTCCCAGCAAGCGCTGATCGTCGTCCCGCAATAGAAAGCCATAGCCCCCCGAATCCATTTTTATGAAACGGGCGAACTTTAGGTAACCGAAGAAGCTGTGATTGACCAAGTAATGGCTGGAGATGGAGTCTCCCAGAAAAACGTCTACGTTTTGGAAGGCTACGGCCGCCATAGCCTGAGCCGTGTTGCTGTAGGTGAAAAATTGAGCGTGTGGGTAGCGCTCAATCAAATCCGCATAAGGTAGATAGTCTTTCGCGACGGCGACCGTGAGGTCTTTGAGGTCAAGGGGGATCGGGCGGTCATCGTCCTGGCGGCGGTAGAGCGACGGCGCGTTAGCAGCGTAGGGTGCTGTCAGGGCTGTATCGGACGACTCTCGATCGTACTCGCTTGCGCGGCTGACGAGGTCAATCGCGCCCGCCCGCAGTGCCGCCAAAGCGTCGGTGCGGTTTTTGTACGCAATCACCTTTATCGTTAAACCCAGCTGCTGTCGGATCATCGCCATCACATCGGCGCTGATGCCTTCGTAGTCGCCCTTGCTGTAAATCATGTCAAATGGCAAGGCAAACGGCGCTACCACCCCAAGGGTCAAGGATTGTCGTTGACGCAGCCAGGCCCAGTCGCGATCGGGGAGTTCCAGCTTCTGTGGCTGCTCATTCATCTGGCTGAGCAAGTACAGTGGCTGTAAGGGGATCGATTGTTGGGGCGGTGCTGCCAAAGTCACAGTCGACACCAGGAGAATGAAGAAAACATAAAGGGTATGTGCGCTGAACATGATGGTTGCCTGGCGGTAAAAGACGCGTACGCCAAGACCGGCCACTTGTGTGACCAGTTGGCTGAAAATCAGACGGGGGAAGGGGGCTTATACGGAGGTCAGCGTGACTCTGGAGCTGGCGATGTATTCAAGAATACAAGGCAGCAACGCGTTACCTGGCATGGGGGGGGCGATGGCATAACCCTGCACGACCGAGCAACCCATGGCTTTGAGCCGCTTGAGTTGCGCAAGGCTCTCAACGCCTTCGATCACCAACGAAAGCCCCAATGCATCCGCGAGGCTGATGGTGTGAGCGACAATCGTGGCACAGGCTGAGTGCGTGTCGAGTTTGTGCACAAAGCTGGCATCCAATTTTAGCTCACTGAAGGGCAGGTCGCAAAGGCGTTCCAGCGAAGAAAAGCCTGTGCCGAAATCGTCCATGGACAAGCCACACCCCAGCCGTTTGAGTTGTAGCAGGTTGCTGGTGGCGGCATTGGAAAGATTGAGTGTGCCAGTTTCAGTAATTTCAAAGGTAATAGCTTTGGCAGGGCATCGATGCGCATGCAAAAGCACTTTGATTGCATCCTTCAACAAAGGATTGCTCAATTGAGATGGCTGCAAGTTGAAGGACATCATCAAGGGTACATTCAGACTCGCCAACTGCTCACG
Organism: Pseudomonas sp. GW823-FHT02F05; assembly: GCF_058797315.1. Classification (NCBI taxonomy): domain Bacteria; kingdom Pseudomonadati; phylum Pseudomonadota; class Gammaproteobacteria; order Pseudomonadales; family Pseudomonadaceae; genus Pseudomonas; species Pseudomonas sp. GW823-FHT02F05. The sequence continues at coordinate 200,808 of NZ_JBXAJM010000002.1, read as the reverse complement.
CAGGACCAGCCCTTGCTCGAACAGACGTAAAAACATTTCATCCAGCAGATGGTGGCGTTCGATGGCATCCAGAAAAAAATGGGGTGTCAAAAGCCCTTTATGAGAATGCTTCCAGCGTGCGAGCACTTCCACTGCAGTAATGGTTCCCCCCTTCAGCGACAGCTGAGGTTGATAGAAAGCAATAAACTCGTCGTCCCACAGGCCTTGGCGCAACTCCGCCGCGTCAGGCTCTTGGACCGTTAAAGGTGAAGTCTGAATGGGGCGAATTGATAGCGACGCTGAGGTTTTCATATGATGCCCTCCAGGGATGACCATGGGTCAATTTTGAGGGATGCGCTTTACTAGATACGTCAGCGTTTTCTAGGTGCTACGTAGGAGTAATCTTACCGTGAGTAAAAAACCTATAGACTCATTGATAGGTGCTTAACCCCGAGAACCGCCCTGCACAATTTAAGGTCCTGATATCTCCAATGAACCGAGCAGATGGCATCGCTTATGCGCTATAGGCAGTCGACCGTTGGCAAGCTGGAAAAAGTCTCGGTACGGCTGAGTTTCGGATTACTCGTCACGTTGCTTTTACTGGTGTTTTTCGCGGTGACCGGATACTGGGTCACATACAAAGTCATTCGCGGGGAAGTGCTCAAGGTCGACTATCACTTCATGCGATTGGTCAACCGCGCCTACGATCATGAAATCTTCCTGCTTCGGGTAATCAAGGCGAGTGGGCAGCAAGAATATAAGCCAGTATTCAATGCGGTCGGTTATGTCCTCAAGCAAGTGCCCGAGGGCAATCTGCGTATCTACGAAGGGCAATCCTCTCAGTTCGCCACCTTGTTCTCGGCGGCACTTCCTATAGCAGTGGCGGATGCTGGTAAGGGGGTGTTGGACCAACAATTGCAACTGGGTATTGCGTTGGCCAATGTGTATGGCGATTTCTGGAGTGGCACGACCTTCACACCGCCGCAAATGTTTTTGTTTGACCTGGCGAGTGATTTCGACATCGCCGTACCTGCTATTGCGGCCGACGTCACCGCGGCGAATTTGGAACACGCGAATTTTTCTCGGGTATTGGCTCAGATCAAACAGGCGACAAGGCAACTGCCTGCGCGAAGCAGTGACTTGATTGTGCGTTGGCGACCCAGTCGTCATTTCATGGGCGACAAAGACAGGCAGCAGATCCTCGGTTATGTTTCGGCGCGTGTGGAAGCTCGGGACTGGCAATCTGAAGGGCCATCCCGAGAGCTTGTTGCGGCCACGCTGCTCAACTGGGATGAATTCGATACCCGGAGCGTGAGAATCGAAAAACAGTATTTTGATCTGCCACTGTTCGACGAAATAGACATTATTGCGCCTGATGGCACTCGTGTGGTGGGTGAACGCTCAACGCAACTCTTCCAGTATGAAAATGGTTTTCACCTGACCGGCTCGGGGTTGCTAATCAAACGTAGCGCAGGCGAATTCGGCACTTGGCAGGCCTTGTATCGTATCAGCTATAGGCAACTGCTTCTGGACGCCCGCTGGCAGTTGTTCTGGTTGGTAGGGTTGCTGGCGTTGTGCGCAAGCTGTGGCTGGTCAATTAGCCGCTGGTATCGACGGTTTATTGTTGTGCCGGCGAGCACTGACTTTCGTGAATTGCTGGACAATCACGATTTCAACCACTCATTGTTGCAAACCGTGCCGTTGGCCTTGTGTGTTGTTAAAGGACCGCAGATCGAGCCTGTGACGCAAAATACCCTGTATCTGCAATGGCTGGGCGAACCGCATGACTTCGAGCAGCTTATGGCGTTGTGGCCGCTTTTTGAGCAAGGGCTGCCGATAGCAGGAGAAGGGTGTTTGATCTTGGGCGCCCGCGCCATGCATGTGCGCTATACCCCGACCGAGTATCTGGGCGAAAGCGTTTTGCTGTGCACCTTCACTGATATTTCGTCCCACCGCGATGCGGCCGCGTCACTGCTTGGCGCGCGCCAGGCGGCAGACGCGGCAAATGCTCAGAAGAGCAAGTTTGTTGCCACCCTCAGCCATGAATTACGCACACCGTTGTATGGGGTGCTCGGAACACTCGAGCTATTGGGCATGACCTCTTTGGATGAGCGGCAAAGCGCCTATATACGCACCATCGACAGTTCTTCGGCGGTGCTGCTGCATCTGATCAACGATGTGCTGGATCTGTCCAAGATCGAAGCCGGGCAGTTGGTGCTGGAGTCAGTGGCGTTTTCGCCACAAGACATGCTTGAAGACGTCGTGCGAGGTTTCTGCGCAATGGCGCAAGCCAAGGGCTTGGCGTTGTATTGTTGCGTTGATCCGCGTGTACCGGCCCTGGTGCAGGGGGATCGCCTGCGTATCCAACAGATCGTCGGCAACCTGCTCAATAACGCTATCAAGTTCACCCGCGCGGGGCATGTCGGTGTGTCCCTGATACCGGTCAGCTCTACCTCCGGCGAGGTGACGTTGCAATGGTCTGTGGTCGATACCGGGCCCGGTATGTCCGAAGCGGTTCAAGCTCGATTGTTCGAGCGTTTTTACCAGGCCGACAGTGCATCGCATACCATTGCGGGTGCCGGATTAGGGCTGTCAATCTGCGCACATCTCAGCCAATTGATGGGGGGAGCGTTGACGGTCGCCAGTGTGCCGGATGAAGGCAGCTGCTTTGTATTTAAACTGACCCTTGACTCGCTGGACGCCGCCCGGCAATCGATCCCAGGGCTTGCCGGCAAGTGCATTGATGTTCACACACCCTGTGCGGCGCTGACGGATAATCTTTGCAGCTGGCTTGAGCATTATGGCGCCCAGACGTGCGTCTTGGGTGACGATGCTTTCGCCAAGCCTGACGCCGTATTGCAGGTGATGCCTCGACACATGGACAAGGCTCGCTCGGAGTCTGCCCACGTATTCGCCGAGCATGATTTCAGCTGCGTGCCCCAATTCATCGGCCGGGATGTGGTGGTGAACCAAAACTGCGTGTCGGCCATCTGCCAGGCTTTGGTGATGGCAATCACCGGGGAGTCCATGTCGAGCGTGGAAGAGGCAGCACCGGCCAATATGCGCGTTCAACTGGGCCTTCGTGTGCTGGTAGCCGAAGATAATCCTGTCAATCAGGCGCTGATGAAGGAGCAGCTGGAGCGAATCGGCTGTTCGGTCGATGTGGTGTCAAATGGCGTTCAAGCCCTGCATCAGTTGGACCTCAAGGCCTACGATGTGCTGCTCACCGACGTGAATATGCCGGTGATGGATGGTTACGTGCTGGCGCAGACATTGCGCCAGCAGGACGTGGATATTCCCATTATCGGCGTAACCGCCAATGCAATGCGCGAGGAGGGTGAACACTGTGTACGTGTGGGCATGAACAGCTGGTTATCCAAACCGATGGATATTCAGGGGCTTTACTTGTGTTTGCGCAGCGTACTGGGTTCTGGTGCGTCTCAAGCCAGCGCGGCGTCTGCGCCCGACACTCATCGTATCGATGCAGTGCAGATTCCGGAACGTATGCTCGAACTGTTCCTCAAGACCATCGCACATGATTTGGCCGAGCTCAAAGCACGGGAGAGTGAGCGCGACAGCCAGGAAGTTGTGAGGTTGCTGCATCGCATTCGTGGGGCATTGGCCGTCGGCAGGGCGAAAACGCTTATTAAGATGTGTCGGGAGTTGGAAATGGCGGTTGCTCGGGAGGGCGCGGTAAGTGTTGACGTAGAGATCAACGTTTTTATCCAAAGGGTTGAGGATACTATTGCTGATTTATAAAGCCGCCACCTAAGCGGTGGCGGCGGGTAGAGTCAGTTCGATACGCTGGATTCAGCGTATCGCCAGCCGCCACCCAGGGCTTTGTAGAGTTGCACCACATCCATGTACGAAGCCGTTTCGGCCTGAGCCAGTGCATCCTCAGCATCCAATTGCGTACGCTGAGCATCTAGCTCTACTAGATAAGTCGCGCCGCCCGCCTCATACCGTGCATGTGCCAACCGCGCTGCGCGTTCACTCTGTGCTGCGGCTTCAGCCAAGCTGCGCACCCGCTGCTGCGACAGGCTATAGGTCGTCAGCGCTCCCTCGGTTTCCTCAATCGCATTCAGTACCACTTGCTCATAACGCGCCCGGCTGCCCACTTCGCGCGCCTGGGCTTCGCGCTGCCGGGCCTTGACGCTGGCTAGGTGCAGGGCGGGCCAACTGACCGAGGGCATTACGCTGAACGCGCGGCTGCCACTCTCACCCAAATCCCCACCGCGCAAGGCCACGAAGCCGAGAAAACCACCGAGGTCGACCCTTGGGTAAAGCTCGGCGGTCACAGCACCAATGTCAGCGTTTGAGGCCGCCAGTGTGCGTTCTGCGCTGGCAACATCGGGGCGCTGGCGCAGCAAGTCGCTGATCTGGCCAATCGGCAAGCGTGTGACCAGTGCCGGCAAGGCTTTCAGGTCGGTCAGCGCTTGCAGGTCAATGGGCCTCGAGCCCGTCAATACGGCGAGTCGATAACGGCTGAGGGCTTGACGGGTTTCTAGGCCAGGCAATGTGGCCTGCACCCGTGCGCGCTCGGCGAGGGCGCTGACCAGTTCGTCGGCGGTGCCGCGTCCGGCATCGACCCGGCCCTGGACCAATTCGACGGTCTTTTCCTGATTGCGCAGGTTGGCGCGGGCCACCGCCAGTTGGCGTTGTGCGCCACGCATCTCGAAGTAGTGACGCGCCACTTCGGCAGTCACCACGATACGTGTCTGTGCCAAGTCTGCCGCGACCGCCTCGGCGCGTGCCGAAGACGATTCCGACAAGCGCTGCAGCCGGCCGAACAAGTCCAGCTCCCACTGGGCATCCAGGCCGGCCTGATAGGTCTTGGCCAAATTGCGCTCACCGCTGGGGCCGGGGTTGGCCTGGGACAGACTGCGGGAGTAAGCCCCGCTGGCGGTCACTGTGGGCAGTTGGTCTAGCTGACGCTGGTCCAGCACCGCACGTGCCTCCAGCAACCGGGCCTGGGCGATGCGCAGGTCATGGTTGCGTGACAACGCTTGATCAATCAACGCATCCAGCTGCGGGTCCTGGAACTGCCGCCACCAGTCCTGTTGCAGGCGTGTGTTGCTATACAGCGCCGCGTCGGGGCTTTGAGTCAGTTGTACCGCGGGCTCTTGACTGGCGTGGTAGTCCGGGCCAACGGTGCAGCCCGCCATCCAGGCCGAGCAGGCCAGCAGCACCAGCGGGCGAAGCACGAAGGTCTTGAAGGAATGCATGTGTCTCTCCTTACACAGGATGGGCCGCGGCGGCGTCGGCTGCATCGGCAGCGGCCAGCGCGCGGGCGCGAGGGGTGTTGGCCGCCGTACGATGGTCGACGGCAATGAACGAATACATGGTCGGCAAAACCAGCAAGGTGAACAGCGTGCCCACCAACATGCCCACGACGATGACCAGGCCCAGGTCATAGCGGCTATGGGCGCCAGCGCCGGACGCGAACAGCAGCGGAATCAAACCCGCCACCATCGCCGCCGTGGTCATCAGGATCGGCCGCAAACGCATCTTCGCCGAGTGCAGAATCGCGTCGCGACGATCCAGGCCCTGCTTGACCTGCATTTCATTGGCGAACTCCACCATCAGGATCCCGTGTTTGCTGATCAGGCCGATCAGGGTCACCAGGCCGATCTGCGTGTAGATATTGATGGTAGCCATGCCCAGGGCCAACGGAATCAAGGCACCGCAAATCGACATCGGCACGCTGATCAGGATGATCAACGGGTCACGCAGGCTTTCATACTGCGCGGCAAGTACCAGGTAGATCACGATGATCGCGAACAGGAACGCCATGACCAGCGCGCCGCTTTCCTGATGGTATTGGCGGGCGTCCGAAAGCCAGTCGTAGGTGAACCCAGGCGGCAGCAGTTTGGCTCGCGCTTCGAGGAACTTCACCGCGTCGCCCATGGCCACGCCAGGGGCAGGAATCGCCTGGAAGATCGCCGAATTGAGCTGGTCGAACTGGGTCAGTTGATTGGGCTCGACCCCGGTGGAGACGCTGACCAGGTTGGACAGCGGTACTTGCCCACCGGTGGCGCTGGTCACATAAAAGCGTGACAGCGCTTCGGGCGTCAGCCGCTCACCACGCAGGCTCTGCGGGATCACATCATAGGAACGACCGTCCATGGCAAAGCGGTTGACATAGTTTTCGCCCACCAGCACCGCCAAAGTGTCACCCAGATCCTTCATGGTCACGCCCAGGCTGTTGGCCTTGGTGCGGTCGACTTTGATCTTGATCACCGAATTGTTGTAGTCCAGGTCGCTGTCCACCACCATGAACAAGCCGCTCTCGCGTGCGGCGTGCTTGAGTGCTTCCATCGCCTCAAAGACCACGCTGTAGTCACCGGCGCTCTTGATCACCATCTGCACCGGCAAGCCACCGGTAGAGCCGGGTAACGAAGGCAACTGGAAGGCAAAAACGTTGCTGCCCTCGATAGTGTTGGCGCGGTTTTGCATATCGCCCTGGATCTGGTCGGCATTGCGCGTGCGCTGTTCCCAGTCGACGAAGTTGACCCCGCCAATGCTGTTGGATACGCCGTTGCTGCCATTGATCAGCCACAGGTTGCTCTGCTCCGGCAAGGTCACCATGACGTCGTTCCATTGCTTGCCGAACTTCTCGACGTAATCGATGTTGGCGTTCTGAGGTGACTTGATGGCCGTCAGGACGGTGGACTGGTCTTCCGTCGGCGCCAGTTCGGTCTGGGCGCGGCTGTACAGCCACGGCACGCTGATCAGCACGATGATCGCAATCGTGAACGTGACCCAGCGGTGATGCAGCGACAGATCCAACACCCGGCCATAGGCGCTGCCCAGCCGATGAAAAAAGCCCTCGGCCTTGCGTGCCATCCAGCCTTCGTTTATTTGGCTGTTGAGCAGCAGCGAACTCATGACCGGCGACAGCGTCAGCGCGATGATGCCCGACACCACCACCGATCCGGCCAGGGTGAAGGCAAATTCCTTGAACAGCGAGCCAGTCAGCCCGCCCATCAAGCCGATGGGCGCGTACACCGCCGCCAATGTCAGGGTCATCGCAATCACGGGCGCCGCGACTTCACGCGCACCCAAGAGCGCGGCGTGGGTGGGTGACTTGCCTTCTTCGATATGACGGTGGACGTTCTCCACCACAATGATCGCGTCATCCACCACCAAGCCGATGGCCAATACCATGGCTAACAGGGTCAGCAAGTTGATGCTGAACCCGAACATCGACATGAACGCGGCCGCGCCCAGCATTGAAAGGGGAATGGTCACCACCGGAATAATCACCGCCCGCGCCGAACCCAGGCTTAAGAAAATCACCAGCACGACGATGGCGATGGCTTCGCCCAGGGTGCCCACCACTTCATCAATCGAGGCGCTGATAAAGCGCGCGAGCTCAAACGGCACGGCGACTTTTACGTCCGGCGGCAGGTTGGCGCGGATCCCCGGCAGCAGCTCGTTGAGCTTTTTGACGATCACCAGCGGGTTGGCATTGGGCGCGGCATTCAAGCCGAAAAACACTGCCTGCACGCCATCCATAGTGGCGCTGGTGTCGGTGGACGCCGCGCCCAGTTCCACGGTGGCGATATCACTGAGGTGAACCACACCGGCCGTGCTGGATTTGACCACCAACTGCCGAAACTCGGCGACATCGACCAGGTCGGTGTTGATCTGTATATCGGACACCACATACAAACCCTTGGCCTGACCTGGCGCAGCCTGCACGTTGTTATTCAACAGTGCCTGGGCCACGTCGCTGCCGGAAATGCCATGGGCAGCCATACGATTGGCGTCGAGCCAGATACGCATGGCCATTTTCTGCCCGCCGTTGAGGTCGATGCTGCCAACCCCTTCAATGGACGACAACTGTGGTTGAACCACGCGCTGCAAGTAGTCCGAGAGGGCCGCCGTGGAAAGGGTTGGGCTGGAAAACCCAACATAAGCCACCGCCGTGGCTTCGCCGGACGACTTCACGATGACGGGGTCATAGGCCTGCTCCGGCAAGCGATATTTGACCTCGTTAACCTTGGCCATCACCTGGGTCATGGCCTTGTTGGAGTCGGCATTGAGCTTCATGCGCACAGTGATCACGCTTTTGCCCTGGGTCGATGTCGAGCTCATGTAGTCGACGTCTTCCACCGTGGCGACAGATTGCGCGATGGCCTGGGTGACGAAGCCTTGCATCAGTTGCGGCGAAGCACCGGGGTATTGCGTAGTGATCGTCAGCGTCGAGCTTTCCGTCAGGGGGTACTGACGAATCGGCAGGTTGTTTATGGCCAGCAGCCCCATCAACAAAATCAGGGTGCTGACCACCAGCGCCAACACCGGGCGCCGTACGAACAAGTCGGTAAATTTCATTTTTAGATCCTTGGTGTCTCAGCGGCTCGAGGTCTGATCGAGCCCGACGGTGTCCTTGAGCGCGATGCGTACCGAGGCGCCGCTGCTCAAGCGCAACTGGCCGGAGGTAACCACGCGATCACCAGCCTTTACGCCGTCAAGCAACACGACCCGGCCTTCCGTGTGTTCACCGGTCTTCACGTAGACCTGGCGGACGGTGTTGATCAGTTGCGTATCAGCGCCCTCGACCACGTAGACAAAGTCGCCGTAGGCGCTGTAGCTCACGGCCGTTTCGGGCACGCTGATCACGTCTTTTTTGGCTGGCAAATGCACTTCGCCCTGGGCGTACATACCTGGCGTCAGCAGGTTATCCGGGTTCGGCACCGTGGCTTGGACCAGCACAGTGCGGGTGCCCGGGTCGATGCGCGGTTCGAGGGTGCTGACGCGGCCCTTGAACGGGCGTTGCGGGTAGGCATCGACGCTGATGCTCATCTCCTGGCCGGTTTTCAGTTGTGCCAGCGCGCGTTCGGGCAAGGTGATGTTGGCGTACAGCGTCTGCGCGTCGGTCAGCGACACCATGGCGTCGCCGGCCTGCGCGAACTGGCCCAGGTTGACCTTGCGTACACCCAGCACGCCGGTGAAGGGCGCCTTGATGCGTTTTTGATCGATCAGCGCCTTGATCCGTACGATATCGGCCAACACCTGGGAGTAGGTGGACTGCGCCTGATCCAGTTCCTCTTGCGTCGCCGCTTGTTGAGGCAGCAAACGCTGGGTCCGTTGCAACTGGGCCTTTGCATTGGCGGCTTGGGCCTGGAGCCTGGCCAGCTCGCCTTGTTCCGGCGCGTCATTGAGTTGCACAAGGGTTTGCCCGGCTTTCACCCGCTCGCCCGGTTGGAACGCAATGGCACGTACCAGGCCGCCATTTTCGGCGGTGACCATGACTTGGCGGGTGGCTTCAAGTTCGCCGATACCTGCCACGGTGTTGGGCATATCGGCTTGCGTTGCTGTGGCGACGGCCACCTGGATCGCAGGCGCCGGTGCGGCATTCGTCGCATCGGCGGGGCGAGCGGAGGTGGACTGCCGGTACAAGCCGACGGCGCCGCCAATGGCGAGCACTGCGGCAATCGTGACGCACACTGTGAGTTTTTTATTCATGATTCCGGTACTGACGTAAGACAACAAATTAAGAGCCCGAGGGGCTCAACGGTGACAAGCATTCAACGAGCTTGTTGATGCGCGTGAGGCAGTCGGGCCCGTGTGGCGAGAACCGCCAACACGGCACCGAGCCCCAGAAAAAACATCAAGGCGGCGAGAACGCTCGGGGCCAGCCCAATCGAGTCCACCAGCAGCCCAAGCGGAATGGGCACTGCATTGAACAGGTAGATGGTCATATAGAAATACGCCACCAACTTGGCATGGCAGTTGGCGGGTGCCAGTTGATTGATCAGCCGCGCACTGCCGACAAAGATGGCGCCATAGGCATAGCCGCCGATCACCAGAGCCAGCGCAGCGAGCGTCAGCGAATGAATCGAGAAAGCCGTCAGCAAGAGCAGGAAGGCTGCACACTGGGCGAGCAGCCCTGAACGCAGCGCACGGGCCGCCTCCAGGCGTTTGCAATACAGCTGGCTGGCACCGGCAATCAGCAGGTAAACGGCCATGCTGTAGCCAAACACTCCGCGATCACTCAGGCCCAGCTGCTGTTCGGCGGCGCCGGGGCCGATCACGAAGACGCAGGCCGTGAACGACCAGCTGAAAAACACTGACCAAGCACACAAGTGGAAAGGCCGACCAATACCCCGCAAGCCTTCGCGTAACGACGACTGTTCGTGGTGCACAAGGGTGTTAGCCTGGATCGCGTGGCGCGGCCAGAGCAGCAATACGCCGACGGCGGCCGCAGTCACCAATGCCATGATCAACCAGAAGGGCAGGCTGGCCGGGTACAGGTTCAGTTGCAACGCGGCGCCGCTGAGCACCGGGCCGAGGGCCAGTCCCATGATCATCGCTAACGTGGCCAGCGTCGCCGCCAGCTTGCCGTTGTCGAGCGGGCCGAACCTGACCAGCGTCACGTTCACAGCGGTGGTCATGATTCCCGCACCCAGCCCAGAAATAACACGCGCGGCACATAGGGCCCACAGCGAATCACATGCAGCACACAGCCAGGCGCCGATCAGCACCAGCGCAATGGCTGGAAGCAGCAGAAAACGCTGGTCTTTGACATGCCCGGCGATGCGCGCCAGGGTCATCAAAGCCAGCAAAACACCGGCACCGTAGGCGCCGAATATATACGTCAAGTCCACGGCATTGAGCCGCAGATGGTCTTGGTAAAACGGGTACAGCGGCGTGGGTGCGCTGCTGTTCATGAGCGCTGCAGTCAGCGACAGAGCAAGAAAAAACAACAGGCCTTTTGAGCTGTGTTTAGTGATATCGACGGACATGAGTCTCCCAGCCCAGCGCTCAGGGCTTTTGCCGAGTGAATGTTTGCAAGAGGGATGTGGATGGGTTTTCGAGGGCTTGGCCCATTGGCAAATGATACGGGCCAGGGCGAGAGGCACCCATGCCCGAAACCCCAGGCTTTATTCGTCATCGTCCAGGGATGAGGGTAAGCGGCTCGGGCGAGATGAATGGGTGCAAGTAATCTGTACGTTGTCGGCTGGACGATCGCTAAGCTTTTTTGGAGGACTGGCTATTAACCCGCATGGGGGTTGCTCCTAAGCTGAGTTGACTGATTTTCAGCCAGTAACAGAAGGGTGTGAACATGAAAAAGCTGCATAAGAAAGTCGCGCTGGTGACCGGCGCGTCCAAGGGCATTGGCGCGGCCATTGCTAAGCAATTGGCCCAGGATGGCGCCACTGTGATCGTGAACTACGCCAGCAGTCGTGAGGATGCCGACCGCGTGGTCGAACAGATTTTGCAGACCGGCGCCAGGGCCTACGCAGTGCAGGCCGATGTCTCTAACAGCGCCGACCTTAAGGCGCTATTCAAAACCATCGTGCATGAGCATGGTCACCTCGACATTCTGGTCAACAACGCTGGCGTCTATTCGACCAGCGCGTTGGCCGACATCTCCGAGGCGGAGTTTCATCGCCAGTTCAACCTCAACGTCCTGGCGCTGATCCAATGTACGCAGGCAGCCGTTGAAGTGTTCAATCCCAAGGGCGGCAGCATCGTCAACATCAGCTCCAGCGTTACCTCGTTTACACCGGCCAACTCGACGGTATACACCGCCTCCAAGGCGGCGGTCGACGCGATTACCCGCACCCTGGCCAATGAGTTGGGGCCCAGGAATATTCGCGTCAACTCGGTCAATCCAGGGTTGGTGGTCACCGAGGGCGTGCATGCCAGCGGTTTTTTCGAAGAGGCGTTCCGCCAGAAGATCGAAGCCATTACGCCGCTGGGTCGCATCGGTCAGCCCGAGGATATTGCACCCGCCGTCGCGTTTCTGGCGTCGTCGGATGCAAGCTGGATTACCGGTGAAACCCTGATAATCGGCGGCGGCCTGCATTAAGCCTGGGCGGTGTGCTCGCGCACATAGTGGCGGGGCGACTGCGACATGACGCGCTTGAACGCCGTGCTGAAGGCGCTCTCGGACTCATAGCCCAATGAAAACGCGATGGTGGAAACGGCGTCATCGGAGTTTTTCAAGCGGTCGCTGGCCAGCAGCATGCGCCAGTGCGTCAGGTACTCCATCGGTGCCGCACCGACTACTTGCTTGAAGCGCAACGCGAATGCCGAGCGCGACATGGTTGCCAGTTGCGCCAGTTCCTGGACGCTCCAGCGATGGGCCGGGTCGGCATGGATCGCGCTCAGGGCAGCGCTGAGGTTGCGGTCGGCCAAGCCGTAAAACCAACCGATGCCAGTGCTGTCCAGGGTCGCCAGGTGGGTCCGCAGGACTTCGACCAGCATCAGGTGCGCCAAATGCTCATTCATCAGCGACCGGCCGGGGCGCTTCTGTTGCAGCTCCGACGTGAACCGCTCCAGCGCCCAGCGCAGGAGCGATGCCTGCGGATCATTGGCCTGCACGTGAACCAGAGAGGGTAGGCTGCTGAGCAGCAACTGGGTGGGGACACCACTGAAGTCAAAGCGGCCACCGACCAACTGGATGTCATCGCCGCCGTAATGCAGGGCCAATTCGTCCGCCGCGAGGGTTTGAAAGTAACCGTCGGAGTTCATCACCGGTTGGGACATATCGCTGTACAGAGAAAAAGGCATGCCGCGCGTCATGAGAAAACAATCGCCCTGTTGCAGGCGCTGCGGCTGCTGTTCGCCATCCACTTGCAGCCAGCAACTGCCCTTGACCACAGCCGTGAACTTGATGCCTTCGCGCTCAGGAAAGGTGAAGGCCCAATCGCCGCCCAAGGAGAGTGTGGCGGAGTGGTAATTACGGATTCTCAACAATGAGAGGACGTCGGACAGCGGATCCATACAGCACCTGGTTGGACGGAAAATAAAGTAATTGGCAGCTTATAACAGAGCTAATCCAGATTTCACGCTTAAATATGCGGTTTACCGCTGCCAGCGGTATTCGGCACCAGGAGTCACTCGCCATCGTCGTGGTGATGGCTAACGCCCCAGGGGTAACAACAGGGGGTTATCGCCAACGGCCAGCCCCCAACCTAGACTTCCAGCACGTTCTTCACTCGACTATTGAGAGTTAAAACATGCGCTTACGAGACCTTGGCATTGCAATCGGTTCAGGCACACCTGGGGCATTCAACGCCATCACCGATGTGCCTGGCGTACGCGTCGGCCATCACACCCTCAATGCTGAAAGCGCTGATGGCTCGATGCATACCGGTGTGACCATTATCGAGCCGCGTCCGGTTGCGGCACATTTGGCGCCGTGTTTTGCGGGCGTCCACGTACTGAACGGCAACGGTGACGCCACCGGCCTGGAATGGATTCGCGAGGCGGGGTTGCTGACCACGCCGATCGCCTACACCAACACTCACAGCGTCGGCGTGGTGCGTGATGCGCTGGTGGCTGCCGAGCGTGAGATGGGCAAGCAGCACACCTACTGGTGCATGCCGGTGGTGCTGGAAACCTACGACGGCATCCTCAGCGATATCTGGGACCAACACGTCAGCGCCGAACATGTTCTGGCCGCCCTGGCCGATGCCCGCAGCGGCCCGGTACAGGAAGGTTGCGTCGGCGGCGGCACGGGTATGATCTGCCATGAGTTCAAAGGCGGCATTGGCACCTCATCGCGGGTACTGAGCAGCGAGGCGGGCGGTTGGACGGTCGGTGCATTGGTGCAGGCCAACTATGGTGTACGCGACGCATTGCGCGTTGCGGGTTACCCCGTGGGCAGTGTGTTGAAAGACATTCCGTCGCCTTACGACGGCCCGCTGAACGTCGGCGTGCCTGGCATGGGTTCCATCGTGATCACCATCGCTACGGATGCGCCATTGCTGCCTCACCAGTGCACGCGCCTGGCCCAGCGAGCGAGCATCGGTTTGGCGCGGGTTGGCGGCGGTACGGAAGACGACAGTGGGGATATTTTTATCGCGTTCTCGGTAGGCAATAGCGGCCTGCCGGTTGCCAATCTGGGGCATCCAGGCCCGGCGACGACGCCACTGCACATGGTCAACAACGATTACATATCGGCCTTGTTCGTGGCCGCAGCGGATGCTGTCGAGGAGGCCATCCTCAACGCGATGTTGGCCGCCGACGACGTGCAAGGTCGCGGCAGAAAAGCCCTGGCGCTCAAGCCTGACCAGCTGTTGGCGGCGATGGCGAAAGTCGGTTGGAAAGCAGCGTCTTGAGGGCCTAGTCCTGAGCCTGAAGAAACAACAGGAATAGCTCAGATTGGGACTTGATCCCCAGCTTGTTGTACATGTGCCGGCGATGCACCTTCACGGTCTCGGCCGAGATCGCCAGCTTGCGTGCGATCTCTTTATTCGAGCAGCCACTGAGCATTAACTGAGCGACTTCTGCTTCGCGGGTCGACAACGCGGCGCTGATTTGCAGCGCGGGTGATTGCAGGCGCTCCTGCCAGTCCGGCGCCGGCTCCGGTGTGCGCTTGAGTTCCTGTTCAAACACACATCGCTGGCGCATCAAACCGGCCACCCACGGCTGGATCAGCCGCAGTAAGGCGATTTGTTCTTGGCTGAAGCGGCAATGGCTACCCAGTGAAAGGCTCAGGGTCTGATCAGGGTCCAGTTGTACGTTTATATGGATCTCGTCGGCTACCACGTTCAGGCGAAAGTAGCGTTGGTAATAATCGGTCTGCTCAAAACATTCGGGAGCAACATCATCGAGCTGGAACAGTCCACTTTTCGGCGATTCCCGATTGGCCAGGTAAAAGGGGTCGAGCAGGTAGAGGCCCTTGAGGTAGTCCTGGAACAGCGAATCGCTGCTGCCATCCTCATCTTGGGATTCAGCCAGAACCTGGGGCCTGCCGGCACCGAAAATCAGCACCACCCAGTTGTCCATCGGCACATATCTGCCGAGCAGGCGCGCCATTGAGCGCCAGAAGTGCGGGCGGTCCAGGGTCTCGATCAACCGGCCGACCGAGTCATGCCAAGCCACATCCTGCAACGTCAGATTCATCTCACTACCCATTCGGGGGTACCCCATCGAAGTGATTTTTTGCCACATGGGTACAGCCCATACTCGTTTCAGGCCTGCGTACACACGGTGTCAGCACGGCCTCAACTATACGCAAGGATCAGCCATGAAGATTGAACTCATGCAGTTAGACGGTCGCAATGGCGATACCGCCTATAACCTCAGGCGCGCCTTGGAAGCCATCGCCCATTGTGACGTGGACACCGACCTGTTGGTGTTTCCTGAAACCCATTTAATGGGCTTCGTCGCCGGTGATCAGTTGGTACAGGTTGCAGAAACCCTTGAAGGCCCGACGCTGCAAGCTGTGCATCAGGCAGTCCGCGAACGGGGTGTTTCGGTGGTCATCGGCCTGGTCGAGAACGCCGCGGGTGTCTTCTACAACACTTCCGTATTGATCACGCCTGAAGGGCTTTCATTGGCTTACCGCAAGACCCACCTGTGGTCTTCAGAGCGGGGCGACATCACGCCCGGCGACCGTTTCGGCACTGTTGTTTTCAAAGGTGTGCGTATCGGCATTCTGATTTGCTACGACATCGAACTGCCGGAAACAGCACGCGCACTCGCCCAATTGGGCGCCGAATTAATCATCGTCACCAACGGCAACATGGACCCTTACGGCCCGGTGCACCGCACTGCGATCATGGCTCGGGCCCAGGAAAACCAGGTGTTCACGGTCATGGTCAATCGCGCGGGGCAGGGCGATGACGGCCTGGTGTTTGCCGGCGGCAGCGCCGTGATCGACCCGTTCGGCCGTGTGCTATTGGAGGCTGGGCGCGACGAAACACGACAGAGCATCAGCCTTGACCTGACGCACGTCCAAGCCGCCCGCGTGGATTATCACTACCTCAATGACCGCCGCCTGACGCTCCCCGGTGAGACCGTGGAACACGCCGACGGCCGCCGTGAATGGCTGATTCGCTGATCGCGCTTTAACCCCTCATAACAATAATCGGGAGTTCTCATGATCGTCATTCGATGCATGCAATGGAGTTTGGCTGTGCTTTTCAGCAGCGTGGTGCTGTGTACTCAGGCCGCCGAACCGAAGGTTAATATCTACAATTGGTACGACTTTATTGCCCCGGACACACTGAAGAATTTCCAGGCGCAGACCGGTACCCAGGCCGCGTATGACGTGTTCGATAACAGCGAGGTCATGCAGAGCAAACTCATGGCCGGGCGCAGCGGTTATGACGTGGTAGTGGCTACCGGCGACCTGTTGCCGAACCTGATCAAGGCGGGTGTACTCAAGGAGCTGGACCGCGCGCAACTGGCTAACCTGTCCCACCTTGACCCGGATATTCTGGCAAAGGTGCAAACCAACGACCCCGGCAATCGTTACGCCGTGCCTTACCTGTGGGGTACCACGGGCATTGGCTACGACGTGGATAGAGTCCGGGCAATTCTGGGCGCCGAAGCACCGGTGAACTCCTGGGATCTGATTTTTAAGGAAGAGAGCCTCGCCAGATTAGGCGAATGCGGCGTAGCCATGCTGGATGCACCAGGCGAGATCATCCCCATCGCCTTGCATTACCTGGGCTTGCCCTATAACAGCCAAAACCCCGATGACTATGTGAAAGCCCAGGCGTTGCTGCTCAAGCTGCGCCCGCACATTCGCTACTTCGATTCTTCACGGTTTATTACGGATCTGGCCAACGGCAATATCTGCGCCGTAGTGGGATGGGCCGGTGGGGTAATGGACGCCCAGAAAGCGGCCGACGCCGCTGGCAATGGCCGGAAGATTCAGTACAGCATCCCCAAAGAAGGCGCGCCGGTCTGGGTCGAAAGCCTGGTGCTACTCAGCGACGCGCCGAACCCTCAGCAAGGGCTTGCATTCATCGACTACATGCTACGCCCGGAAGTGATTGCGCAGTCCTCCAACTATCTCAGTTACGCCAACGCCAACAAGGATGCCCGCAGCCTGGTAGATGAAAAGGTCAGGGACAATCCCGGTGTCTATCCTTCGAAAGCGGTGCTGGATACGCTGTTTCCTTTGGAGCCGTTGCCACTGAAGTCGGAGCGGGTACGTACGCGTATTTGGAGTAAAGTTAAAAGCGGAACTTGAAGTGTCTGGTCGTTATGCATGCCGAATACTTTCAGAGTCCACCGTGCCTAAAATTCGTTGCTTATTGATATGACAGTGTAATAGTCATCGCCGCATTCACCTTACCTGGTATCAAAGGCGAGCTTGTTCGGAGGTAACGCACAGTAAAAGGCTTGCTGAGTCTACCGACTGTATTGGTCAGTTTGCCAAAATCTCTCTGGTTTATCGCGCCGGCCGCTGATGAGTCAGAACCAAAATTAATGGGCGAGCCACCTTCCAGAACTTGAATCGCTAAGCCAGCAGCTGTACTTGACGCTTTCGTAAGGCCTAAGGCCGAAGTCGTGTTGGTTGGAGAGGAGCTATCAGTGAGCGTGTATCTCACATTGACGTCTGTCGCGGTGGTTGCGCATTCAAGACTAATCAAAAACGGAGTATCTCCTGCGGTTACGCCTGGCTCCTCCAAATATCGTGTCTCTATAGTGGGCAGTTTTATGGTGGCTGGCAGTTTGAGTTGGCAGGCGGGGTACTTCACGTTGATCGTTGTGCTTTTAGTTGTTATCGCACCCCAACCGAAATAACCCGTTCCGATGAACATTCCGTGTCGCATAACCTGAACCGATGGTATGTTTAGGAAGCCTGCTGGCAGCTTTTCCGTTGCAACAAAACGCACTCGATATTTGCTGCCGGCGACAGGTGCGACCACTGAAGTACTGGACCCCCACATTTTAATTTCCGTGGCTGTAAATGGTTTATAAACATCATTGATGTCTCCAGCGGACATGATAATTCCCACACCTCTTATACCTGAGTTGTAAATCGCGAAGCTCTCGCCGTCGACGATAATGCGTTGGCTCGATAGGGAGACGACGTTGTTAGCCAGTGAGTAAAAATTGACATTCTCAAAGCCCTTGCATGATGCCAGCATGCTGCTGACCTCGTGCCAGTTTTTTGAGATCAAGAACGGTAGTGCAGCATCCTGTGCGGACAATGAAAGCGCCGGGGTCGGGATTTGACCGTCGGTAAATGTGCATGTGCCTGCCCACAGATTACCGCCGAAAAATGCGAGTATTAAAAAACATAAAGATTTTATTTTCATTGAAATTAGTTCGCGTGACTGAGTAAGCATGCGCTTAGCCTGATTGATTTCGCTGTATTTTCGGGGCTGGAGCGGAGGTTTTCTGTAGGAGCTATCCATGGCGTCTGTAGGACTATTCGGCTGTCTTTAAGGTGCAATCGGCAGGTATCTCAGAGATTGTCAGGCTTGCCAAAAAACATTTTGACTGGGCTCTAGCACGGTAGTCGCAGCCTGAAAAAAACGAATTATGCCCCCAGTTATCCCCCCAGTTGCGCGTAGTGTTCGAGCGATCGCGAATGGCGATTTCTGGCACGGACTTGGGTGGCTTTGGCTGGTATTCAGTGCGCCTCCGTATACTGGATTAGCAACCCGTATCTGGCAAACCCTTGCTCGTCCGGAAGAGGATATGGGTAATGAGTCGATATCCTTAAATGGTGTTGTTGGGTCTTTCTCTCTGCACCTATCCTGAAATTGACTCCAGAGATGCTCGTGCTCTGCGTGATGTTGCCAGGGCTCTGGATGCTAGGGACGTTGATCCGCATGTCCATCGGCAGTTGCAGCGTAATGCGAGGCGCCTAGGCACGGAAAACGCCTACGAAGCGGTTGTTCAGCATTGAAAGCGATGGGCAAAATTGAACATCGTGTTTCTTGTCGTGGATCTCGATATTCCGGTCGGGGCCAGAGCATCGTGCTTCAATTGGCCGCCGAATCGGCTGGCAGCGGGGGAGGGGCTCAGGTTGCGATGTAGAGGGGGCGCCTACCTTTGCTGTTCATGGCCGGTTAAACTGTTGTGCCCGGTCGGTGATCAGTCGTTCGGCAAGTGCAACTGCACTTCCATGGCGTCATGAAGGAGTCGGACGACCTCGATCAGGGCGTCATTTGCCACACGATAGAACACGATATGGCGTGGGCTTTTGACCCTCCCATGGGGGTGTTTGACCTGCTGGCGTGAATAGGTGAGGTGATAGCTGCGAAGGCCCGGTGCAAGCTCATCACGGTCGTGGCTGCCAATGCAATAAGGAGTGCTGGCAAGAGCTTGCAACGCCGTGAGTATCAGCGCCTGGTAGCGCTGCCGTGCTTGATCGCCGAACTGCGTCTGGGAGAGCCTGAGGATGTCGACAATGTCGGCGCGCGCCGCGTTGGAAATCCGATACTGCGGCATGCTCAGTGTTTCTCGCTCGCGAGAGTGGTGGCCTCCAGGCTCAAGCCCTCTAGGTAAAGCTCCAGATGCCCTTCGTTCAATTGAGTAAAGCGCCCGTGTTCAAGATCCATGATGCCGATCGAGGTCGCCAGACGCAGCGCCTCAATTTTGGCAGTGTCTTCGGCGACGCGCTGCTCCAGTAAACGCAAACCTTCTCGCATCACTTCGCTGGCATTTTGATAACGGCCGGACTGGACCAGGTCTTGGATAACCTGTTCTTGGTGAGGGGTGAGCACAACGTTTCGCGTCGCCATCATTAGCTCCAACTCTGGGCAAACATATTGTTTCGATCGTTGGCATATTATGCCATTTTACATAAACTCAGGGAGTTTGGGATTTGTATCTGACGAACTGTAAAGTGTGGGGTCATCCTTTGCGCCGAACAGATGGCCCGGACTGTATGCGCACAAAGTCCAAGCAAGGCTGTCGCATGCGGGACGTCGTGGACAGCTTAATTAGTGTGGGCCTCGGGCCTTCAGTTTTGCCAAGCCTTGTTTGATGTGTCCGGCGTTCTCTCCAATCGTTTGTAGCGCGCCGCGGATATTGTCGCCTGTGTCCGTCGTACCCTTGCGCTCAATCCACAACGTCAACTCCATCACCGCCGCCTCTAAGGCGAACTGGTTTTGGTACAGACGCTCAAGGACATCAGGCAGTGAATATTCAGTGGGTATTGTTTCGACTCCAATGAAGGAGCCGAAAGCGTAGCAGCGGGGGAGGCGGATGTCCCGAGCCACCCGTGAGTTAAGTGAATGAAACGGTTTAGAGTGAGGGTCAGCATTCGCCAAAAACTGCCGTTGCGACAGGCAGCAGACGGCCAGAACCGGTCATTCATACGCGTCTACCAAGTTGGCATTCAGAACGGCGCGACAGGCTAGAACCTACTATTCAGTGCAGTCGTCCTGTAAATCGCTCTTCAGGGGATCCGGCAGCTAAAACGGCTTCGGCTTTTATCAGCGTGCTATCGAAATCTGCCGGCTTATCCAGCCCTATCCGTGCGCTGGTGCAGTAAAGCGTTTTATAACCAGGTCCCGCTAACACCGGGCAAGTTGTCTGAATACACGGGGAGTCGATCACGCTGTCAACTTTGCCGTCAGTCGCGTAACGCACGACTCTGCTACCGCCCCATTCCGCATTCCAGAGAAAGCCCTGCGCATCAATACAAGAACCGTCTGGAGCACCCTGACCGTTGACTGTAGTGAATACACGCTGGTTTTCTAGCGACGGGTAATCGCAGCAGAAAATGCATTCTTGCAGGGAGTCCGCGTAGTACATGGTGGAACCGTCCGGGCTAAAACAGATGCTGTTCGGGATCGCCACTTCGGGAAGGTCCAGCGTTTCAGTCTTGAGCGTCGCGGCATTGAACCGGTGAAATCGCCCTATAGTTTGCACCGGCTCACCGGCATCCATAGTGCTAAACACAAAGTTGCCCATACGGTCGCAGCGGCCATCATTGATCCGGGTTCCTGCCACGCCAGGGGTGGCTGTGATTTTGCTGAAACGACCAGTGCTCAGGTTGTAGTAGCCCAGGCAGGATGCCAGTCCCATCAGCAATATGTCTTCGTCTGCCGTGAGGGCAAATGACCCTAGCGGCTCTGGCAGGGACCAACGCTGCACTTCGCCGTTTTCGGGGTCCAGAGCACGCAACTCGCAACCGGAGATGTCGGTCCAGAACAGGCGTTCGGTTCTTTCACACCAGATAGGGCACTCGCCAAGAAGACTTGTGGTGCCGGTTAGGGTTTTAAACATGGTTGCGTCCTACGAAACAGGATGGGGCAAACAAGGCAGTCAGTTGGAGAAAAGCGCTGACCACCTATCACCGAACAAGGCGATTGCCAGGCCTGCGAGCATCACCATCGCCCCGGCCAACTTGACGAGAGACACCGGCCTTTCCGATGCCCCCATCAATCCGAAATGATCGATAACCAGTGAAGAGATAATCTGACCTGCGATAGCGAGGCCCAGCAGGGCTGACAGACCGATTTTTGGCGCAAGCACCACATAACTAAGCAAGGCACCGGCACCCAGCAGACCGCCCAACAGGCTCCACCAGGGCTGGGCAGGTATAGCCGCCAGTGAGGCCACTATCCCGCCGCGCATCAATGAAAAGAAGCCCAGGCATACCGCACCTGCAGTAAATGAGAACAGCGCCGCCGCTACGGAATCTCCACCCACACCTTTAGCGAGTTGACCATTCAGCGTGGTCTGCAGGGTAATGCCAAGCCCCGCGGCGATGGCCAGCAGGTAGTAAGCTGCGTTCATCTCGCGCCCCCTTACTTGGCTGACTCAAGCGGCATGAATGTCTCGGCAAAAATATCGGGCTGGTAGCCTGCGGCAGCAAACAGATGCTCACGGGACTCGTCGATTGCTGCACGCAGCCTTGCGCTGTCCACGCCCAGCACCTTGCCGCCGCGTTTGACGATGCACCCGCCAATCATGACTGTGTCGACATTGCTGCGTTCGGCCGCGTGTACCACGGTGCCGAATGCGTTGCCTGACGGGTAAAGGTTGATGTCCTGCGTGTTTATAAGGAGAAAGTCGGCCTGTTTGCCGGGGGCCAGGCTGCCGACTTTCTCCTGCAATCCGGCGCAGGCAGCGCCGTCGAGAGTGGCGGCTTTGAGCAGGCCATGAGCAGGCAGGGTCACCGGATGATGTTCTGCGCCGCAGCAGCGCTGCTGATGCATGCCCATGACGCGCTGCAGGTAGAAAGCCACCCTCATCTCCATGAACATGTCACCGCTGTAGGAGGTTTCGTTATCGACACTCAGCCCCGGGCTGATGCCGTGGCGCTGGGCCGACTGCATGGCGAACATTCCATCTTCAATGCCGTAGTGGGCATCTGAACGCGGGCATACGTTGACCCGCACGCCAGCCTCGCTAAGGATTTTCCAGCCGGCGTCCGGTAGCGAGGTGCAGTGGTTGAAGATGTTATCGGGACGCAGCAGGCCCTCGCGATGCAAACCCTCCAACTCAGCTGCCATGTCCCCGCCAAAAAATTCGGTGATGATCGGCAGCCCCAGACGCCTGGCCTCAGCCCACAGCTCAGGTTCAAGCTGTGCCATCACCGCCAGCGAGAGCAGCGGGTTGTCACCGTTATTGACGTATTTTTCCTGGAGACGCTCCAGGTTGCCGGGCCAGTGGGCTTTGTCCCACTCACCGGAAACTGGCGCACCGGAGGCGTGTACAGATCGGATACCAGCATCAAGCAGCGCCTCTACCGCAGCATCGGAGTGCGCGCCGGTACGGCTGTTGTGCGAGTTATCGACCACGGTCGTGATGCCCGCATCGATGCAGCCCAATGCAGTCAGCAGGTTGCCGATATACATGTCAGCCGGGCGATAGTATTTGGCGAACGAGAAGTGCGTGGCGTTGCAGTAGTCTTCCAGGGTTTCGGCATTCGGATTGATTCGACGCAGTTGGCCCTCCCATGAGTGACGATGCGTATCGACCATGCCAGGCATGGCAATCATACCGGATGCCTCGATAACAACGGCGTCGCCAGCCTCGATGTTTTCACCTATGGCCGTGATGGTGCTGCCTTCGATAAGGATATCGCCGCGCGCCAGATTGCCAATATCGCCATCCATGCTCAGCACAGTGGCGCCGCGGATAAGGGTGCGGGCGGCCGGAGCGGCCGGGGCCTGCACAATGCTGCGGTTATATTCAGCCATTTTCTGTACACCTCTTCAAATTTCGTTGGAAGCAATGTACGCAATGCGGTACCGCGGGAAAAAGATGGTTAAACTGTTTTTATTATTCAATATTTACGAATAATAACGACTTCCCCCGATCACTGCTTTGAGGCTGCTAACAGTCATGGACCGTATTCAAGCGATGCAGGTTTTCGTACGTGTGGCTGAAGCAGGAAGCTTTATCCAGGCGGCGCAGACGCTCTCACTGCCGGCCTCGACAGTTACCAGCAGCGTTAAAAGTCTTGAGAAGTACTTGCAGGTACGCCTGCTGAACAGAACAACGCGGCGTGTCAGCCTGACCTCTGAGGGCGCACAATATTTGGCGCAATGCCGGGAAATATTGGAGCTGATCGAACACACAGAGACCAGCCTGACGGATTCCGTAAAACGGCCACAGGGGCGTTTGCGTGTCGATATGCCGGGTGGCATTGCACACTTCATCGTCATGCCAAACCTGCAAGACTTCTACAGGCGCTACCCAGATATCTACCTGATGATAGGCGTCAACGATCGGCAGGTTGATCTGGTTCAAGAGGGTGTCGATTGCGTTATTCGTACAGGCGAGCTCGATGACTCAACGCTCGTTGCGCGCCCACTCGGTCGGTTTCGCTGGGTAACCTGTGCGTCTGCCGCCTATCTCGAAGAGAACGGCACTCCGCAAAATCCGCAAGATTTGTCTCACCACCGGGCCATCCATTACTTCTCGGGCCGCGCAAGGCAAGCAGGTGAAATGCGTTTTGCCCGTGGTACCGAAAAAATCTCAGTCCCGGTGAACGGCACAGCGGCCGTCAACGAGACTGGGCTTTACATCAAAATGTGCCTTGAAGGCTTCGGGCTGGTGCAGCTCGCTGAGAATGTGGTCAGCGAGCATCTGCGAGAAGGGCGACTGGTCGAAGTGCTTGCTGACTGGCAGCCCGCATCGGTTCCTGTGCACCTGCTATACCCGCATCAGCGCTTTTTATCGCCAACTGTGAGCGCATTCGCTGACTGGATTGCTGGGCTTGTTCGCGACGATGATTCAGCAGATTCAAGTTGAACGTTGCGCCCGGCCAGCATGCCGGTGAATGCGCCGGCTACGGAGATTGCGGCTGTGATCAGCAGCGGTGCTGTCCAGCCACCGGTCCAGTCGTGCAGTTGGCCCAGCAGCAAGGGGCCTGCGGCTGCCATCAGGTAGCCGACGCACTGCGCCATTCCTGAAAGTGCCGCCGTGTCACCGGCATTTTTTGTGCGCAAGCCGATGAAGGTCAGGCCGAGCATCATGCTGGCACCAGAGCCGAAGCCCAGGACCGCGGCCCACAACATGGCGTAGTCTGGCGCGTAAATGAGCCCGATCAGGGATGAGGCGGTTAACAGGCTGACGGTAGCGGCTGCCAGTTTCTGGTCTTTGAGACGACGAAGCGTGGCCGCCAGAATCAAGCCGGGAATGGCCGTGGTCAGTTGAAGCGTGCCGTGTACCGTGCCTGCTTGCTCCGGGGATATGCCATGGTCCATCAGAATGGTCGGCAGCCAGCCGACGGCGACATAAAAAGGCATCGCGTTCAGCCCCATGAACAGCGTGACCTGCCATGCCAGCGGCGAACGCCAGACGGCCACGGTTGGCGCTTGTTTCGGACCGGACAGATTTACGTGTTCGTGTTTTTTCAACTGCGGAAGCCACACCACCATCGCCAACAGAGGGGCTGCGACCAACAAACTCAGGGCAATCGGCCATTCCCATGATTGGGTCAGCGGAATTATCACAGCTGAACCGACAGCGCCTGCTGCGCCCATTGTGATGGAGTAAGCGCCGGTCATGGACGCCATTTTTGTTGAAAAGTCGCGTTTGATCAGGCCGGGCAGCAGCACGTTGCCCAGGGCGATCCCGGTGCCTATCAATACCGCACCGGCGTACAACGCCCAGGCACTGCCTGCGGAGCGGAGCAGGATGCCCGCTGAAATGACCAACAGTGCACCGAAAAGCGTGCGCTCGATGCCGAACCTGCGGGCGACCGATGCGCTGAGCGGGGAGAAGGCTGCAAAGGCAAGTAATGGCAGTGAAGTAAGCAGGCCTAGAGCTGAGGCGCTCAAGCCAAAATCATTCTGGATCAGCGGCAAAACGGGCGCGATGCTGGTAAAGGGAACGCGCAGGTTCACGGCGATAAGCAGAATGCCTGCGACGAGCGCGATGGCATGCCACTTGTTTTTTGTATCTGACATATTCTTTATCTGTCCTCTTAAAAGAAGACAAATGTAGAGAACTTCAGAATCGTCTAATATAGATATCAAGACACCTGATATCTAAATTATGCCAAGCTCAAAAAATGTCGTTTCCTCGCCGGAAGATTTCGATTCAGACCTTTTCGCCCAGGCAGCGATTGCGCTCAAGGTTGCGCCTGACCTCAATGGTTCGGGTGCCCGTCCGCATGATCATCGCAAAGGCCAGCTGATCCTGTCTTTGCATGGCGCAGTGAGCTGTGAGGTGCAAAATGCACTCTGGCTTGTCCCTCCCCAGCACGCCGTATGGATCCCGGGCGGCACGCCGCACAGTTGCCGAGTGACCGAAAACGCCCGGACCTGCTTTCTGTTCGTTGAGCCCGGTGCGGCAGCCATGCCTGAAGAATGCTGCACGGTTGCCATTACGCCCCTTGTTCGGGAGATGATCCTGCATCTCGCTGAACAGGAACCTGCTTACGATTCCGAGGGCAAGACAGCGCGGCTGGTTGCAGTGCTGCTTGAGCAGCTTTCCGATGCTCCGCTGAAAGAGCTGCATTTGCCGATATCAGACCACCCCAAGATCAAACAAATCGCGGATATGCTCTTCTCCGATCCAGGCGACCGAACCACGTTGCGCGAGTGGGCCACTCGGCTTGCAACCAGTGAGCGAACGCTGGCCAGGCTTGTAGAAAGCACGACCGGGCTGAGCTTCGGACGCTGGCGTCAACAATTGCATTTGATGATCGCACTGAGTCATTTGGCGGAGGGGGTATCCGTGCAACGTGTGGCGGGCATCCTGGGATATGACTCTGTTAATGCATTCATCACTATGTTCAAGAAAGCACTGGGTAAACCGCCTACTCAGTATTTTTCCTCTCTGCGCTAGTGCTCTGCTGGCTGATACAAAGCGCCGAGGCTGTAGAACGATCTGTCTGCTATTGGCCGAGAGCTGTCAGTCATAACTGCTCCATGTTGACAGAGCTTCCAAAGAACATTTTGACTTGGCTCTAGAATGGTAGTTACAGCCTGACAAACTCCAATTATGCCCCCAGTTTTGCCCCCATTCATACCGGATGTGCGAGCGATCGCGAATGGCGATTTCTGACGCGGACCTGGGTGGCCGTGGCTGGTATTCAGAGCGCCTCCGTACACTGGATGACCAACCCGAAGCCGAAGTAAGCGCCTTCGCTGTTTCTCGTGCCGTCTCTCAATGAAAGATTGCGACATTTCAAGAGCGGTTGAGCTATCTCAAGCCAACATACAGATCGAGATGCATATTGAGAAATGGACCCAATTACTTCCCCTTTTTTGGTGGTTGCATGTACAGTGATAGCATTGTGCGTGGAGCGGTTGCGGCTTTCTCTCTTGGTACTACATGTTGTGTTTATTGTTTTTTATATTAGCATATGTTGTGTTTTTGATCTGGTGATGGCATATTTTGTCGAAAGCTAACTGATCTTTGCCGCCAGGCACATGAGCTGAAGAGTCCTGGTTAGTTTCCATGAACTTGGCAGGTAGTAGGGGTGGTATGTGTCGGTACCTCTTGATGCGATGTATGACCAACAGCTACGTGCCGCGCTTGAGGCATGGCAGTACTCTTCGACCAGTCGTGTGGTTCTGGTAACGGAAGCCGGTGGCTGGAGGTTTGCTTTTTTTCGGTTCGACGCAACCACCTCTGATCCGCAAGAAGCCATCACCGGGGATTTCGGAGTTTTATCCAGAGACCTGGTCTTGCAATGGGCAGGCGACAAACAACTCGTCGCCAAGCTCGAATATGCGGTAATGGACGACGTACCACATGTATCTGTTAACACTGAGTTGTTCGCGGCTCTACTGCTTGCATCTCTGCCCGCTAAGGCAACAAAGAAAGCTGTCCAAGCATTTCTGAAGCAGCGCGACGCTCTGCTGGAAGACATGAAGCGCCCCAACCTGCCGGGCGAAGTTATGATGCGGTTGAGTGGGCTATCACCAATCATCTGGAAAGGCTCGGGGGAGAGTATAACAAGGTAAATTACGAAAGCGCGGCTCGGATTACCAAGCATGAGAATGAAGGGCAAAAAATACTTCGAAATAAATACGTCGATAATCAAGTTCTAACCCGGGTCGTAGTATCTACAACTCGCCCCGTTCCCTTTGCACGAACGCTTCCGAATATTAGGTCGAATGGGCGGGATTTGCGAATTGGCGACACTAGAAATCGAGAAAATGAGTATTTTCGTCGTGTGATCCTGGGCCAAGATGAGATTGATAGATTTCTCAGAGAGGCAAAACCGCAGGAGCGCTATGTGAAATTCATGGAGAGTTTTGGTGGTGAAACCGAGATTGCCCGTAAAGAGTTGACTGCGCTTATAGTTGATAACAACGCTGAACTGAGTACGCTTGACAAACAGCGCGAGAAACTCATCGAAGAGCTAGATCAGCCAGTTGATCTTTCTATATTTGAGCATTTCAATGCAGAAGCATCGAAGCTTAATTTCGCTGGTGAAAGCATCACGCTAGCGGATGAAAATTTTTCCTCTGAGAGTGAGCACGCGCTTAATTCGAGCCTGGTCTCGAGGCTGCATGAGTTAACTGTAAAGTATGAGTCAGATGCTCGGACGGTAGAAACACTCGCAGAAAGGCTTGCCAAAGTTTCCGAAGTTGAGCTTCATAGAAAATTTCTTGCAGAGCAGAAAGGCAACTTTACGCGGCTTTCGCAAGGAATAATTGATGCCGATAATTATCAATCTCTGCTAGATCGATATAAGATGTGTGGAGTCGATCTTCAGCAAGCTAATGAGCGCCTTGGATATATTGTTGAGGTCGCTGAGCATACAAACGCATTTTTAGATACTGAGTCGCGTCTCCGGGAGATTTCCACGAAGCAGAAGGCGTTAAGTGAGACACGCTTAGGTAATTCTACTCAGTTATCAGGGCTAGTTAAGACTGGTGACGATCTAAAAAATGAGTTAAAAGAGGCTGATGACAGAACTTTACTGCTTAGAAATTCCATTGATAATGCAGGTCCAGTTTATTCTGAGCTGTCGATCCATCGCGCACGGATCGAAACTCTAGGGCAGCATATAGCGGAAAAAGAAATTGCGATTCGCCTAGACAAATCAAAGCTTAATGGTCTCGACGGCGAGTTAAAAAAAGTTTCTGCGTTAAAAATTACCTCAGATTTTCTTTTGTCTGGGGCTGTGGGTTCTACGCTCTTAGATCAGGAGAAAATTGATCGGTTGGCGCGATGCATCAATGAAGTCGACTCTATTGAGACGCATGATCAAGCTGTGCATGCGACTCAGAAAGCTTTGACTGATCAGATGGGAGTGCACGAACGTTTAATATCCACAGGGCTTGAATACCTCAGTGCATGGCCTTCCCATGTTTGCCCTTTGTGCAGCGCATCTCACGACTCCGCTAGTGATCTGAGAGAAAAAGTCAAAGCACAGAACTTGTTGTCTCAGTTGAGTCAAGAAAACTCTGAAAAACTTGTACTGTCTGAATTACGTCGGAGCCAGTTACGCGATGAAGTCCTGGCTATCACTCGCGCAGCAGAAGAAGTGCAACTGCAGCAAATTGCAAATCTTCGTGAGAAGTTCTTGGAGTTGAGCGAAAGATTTGCTCGGACTGATGGCGAAAAGTCTAATCTTGAAACGGAAAAAAAAGCTTTAGAGCATAGAATTAGCGAGCTGGAGAAGGCTGTTTGGAGTCTCTCAAAAGATGAGCTGTTGTCTCGTGCTGAAGGAGAAATTCGTCAGCTTTTGCAAAAGCGTTTGGATCTGGTGCTCCGTCAGGCCGAATGGACTGAGAAAATTGATCTGCTCAATCAAAAAATATCAGCGCATGAGACAGAGTTGCAGATATTGGCTTCTGAATCTGCAGCTAAAAGTACTCAGCATCCTTATCTTCTTGTCTATAAATATCTTGCTGACCATGCGCTGAGTTCTGTGGGGCTCAGAGGCCATTGCGAGGCAAAAATGGCCGAGATTAAAGCTGAGGTGGAGCAGCATAGGGTTGCAGGTGAGGCCTTAGTTGCTCAATGCAATGTTCTGCAGCAGAAGATGCTATCTGATGGCACATGGATGATTTTTTCTCAGCTCAAATCCCAAAAAGAAAGTCTGAGTTTAGAACTTGTTCGGTCTCAATCGGCAATAGATGCATTTCATGAGGGGCTTTCCAATCTGGTCGCCACTCACCCAGAAGATGGTTTTGAAAAAATCAGCGCGCTGATAGCCGATGAAATGAAACGTCTTCGTTTGCGTATTGAAGGTCTTGAGCAGACGATAAATAGCTTTAAGCTGCTACTCGAGCTGATGGCTTCATTCAAGCCTTACATTAAGCGACTTTCGCTTCAGGATGATTTGGCTGATCTTGAATTGAAACTGGATCGGCGAAATAAAGTTTATGCCGTTTTAACTGCGGAAAGGGACGCTGTGGTTGAACAGCTGAAAGCTTTGATCAATAATTTCTTCTATGAGGATCTTATTAACTCTATATATCGGAAAATTGATCCGCATCCTTCATTTAAAAAAGTAGAGTTTAAAGCGGACTTTGATGCTGATAGGCCCGGTTTGAATATAGTAGTTAGCGATGAGGCTGGCGTTTTGATTTCACCGATCCTCTACTTCAGTGCTGCTCAATCTAATATTCTAAGCTTGAGTGTGTTTTTGGCTAGTGCACTCCACGCGAGGGATGATGAAGGTAACCCTATTGACGTGGTTATGATCGACGATCCTATCCAGTCAATGGATTCAATCAACATCCTGTCAACAATTGACCTGCTGCGCAGTATCTGCCTCCAGTTCAAAAAGCAAGTAATCATCTCGACACACGATGAAAATTTCTTTGGCCTACTCCAGCGAAAAATTCCAGCACAGATTTTGGGGTCAAAGTTCTTGCAGCTTGAAAAGTTTGGCGTGGTCGTTCCGGTCGAACCGTTCCTTAACTAGCATTTGAGCACAGAAGGAACGAACTCGTTCTTTCTGTGCTCTAATTCCGCCCACGGAGTTGCCCGCGAATACCAGGAAGATCACCAGATAGATGCCTACTCACCCCTCATCAAGCGTGAGAAACGGGTTGTCTGGCGGCATCAGTTCTAAAAGCAACATAGGCTCTGCAATCAAGTATCCCCTCAAGGTCGCTTTCTTTCTGGGACCTTGAACGTTACACGACCAGATATTCAATCCATCACCACGCTTCCTATGGACTTTGAGTTTTTCGAATTGTTTTTGCAGCCATCGCCATTCTTCAATGTCTTGATTGACACCGTTGGATATGCCCGGGAACTCTTGGACATAACGTTGGAAAATACCCGGGGTCACCAGAAACACAGTACCGCTAAGCGTGTGGATTTTAGCCTTGCTGTCATTGATGATCAGCTTTTGATTCTGAATGCCTTCTCTGACCCAATTTAGAAAGGCCTGGCCAGGGTTGTGCGACGGGAGGAGGTAAGTTTCAGGAAGGCTTTCTAACGGGGAGCGATTGGCCACTGGCCCCACCAACTCAAACATGTCAAGCAAAGTTCCGAGGTAGTCAGCATCTTTCATCGCCATGGTATCTGGCTGCGATTGGCTTTGATGCGATACTGTTCCGCCTGCCTTGGGCGCCGGTGGTGATACCGGAGCATCAGCTGGGTGGTCATCGACTGCAATGCTCACCGTTCCGCTGAAAGCATCAGGCCGGTCTTCGTTCCCCCAAATCAATACCGGTTGAATGCGCAGAAAGGTGAAGGTCTGCTGCCAGTTTCCCTGCGCCACGAGCGCAGTCCATATAGCTTTGCCTTCTGGAGTCGACTCGACCAGACCATGCGACTGCAGTTCGTCGAACACGGCAATGTTGGACGAGGGAATGCCCTCAATCGATTGCGACAGCAGATAGGCTCGCAGTTTGTCGGTGACCGTTTTGCTGACGAGCCAGAGTGCGTCTTGAGTCAGCCAACCCGCAGCACCTGGCTGGTTGAGTTTCAGCTCGTGCTGAACCAGATGACGCAGTCCGCTGATCAAGTGATGTTGCAGCGAATGAATCGGCGCTTGCAGCGCCTTGCTCGGGTTACCACCGATGTTCTGTGCGGTGGATACACGGTCGGCCTGCATCACCAACTCGCCCAGCACGCCAGCACGTTCGTACTGACCGGCCAGGACATACAGCAGGCTGGACCACAGTGGCGGAAACCCACTGAGCCAATCGAGGATCGGACGGTCGAGAATCTGGGTGTAAAGCAAACCTGCAGCGGCGCCGTGCAGGTGATAGTCGCGACCTTTGACATAGCGCAAACGGTAGGGCTGATCCAGGGGGCCGTGCCAAGGATGCCAAAGACGGCCATCCTGTCGCTCGACCTGCAGGTCAACGGCGATCTTGCCAATGTCATGCAGCAGCGCGCCATAGGCGATGCCGGCGGACCAGGCGTCAGTCTGGGTGGCCTGGTCTTCGGGCGCAGCGCCGGTGGGAAGCAGATACGACTGACGCAGTTTCAAACTGCAGGCGACCAGTTCCAGTCCATGGTCGAGCATGCCGCCGAGATAAGCATGGTGATGCGTCTCGCTAGCCGGGAGTTGTTGGACCTGTTCGGCGTAGCGATGGATCGGATTTAAATAGAGTTGGATGAACTGCGCGTGGGAGAGGGCGGTGTGCTGCCAGATGCGATCGAGCAGCTGGCGGCGGTGCTCCGCGGCTAACAAGCTGTGAGCCGACTCGATGGGCAGGTAACCTTCGGCGACGTTGACGGTCGGTGGCGGAGGGGGCTTCTGCCTTTTGCGGCGAAACAGGCTGAGCATCGTGACCTCCGGGAAGTGACTGGGTCAGTGGTCTTTTAGCTTTTTCGGATAGAGCTCTTACCCTTGAGTCCCCATTCCCTTCCAACCCTTACCCTTCCTTTTGGCTCGTGTCCCTTTGTGCGGCAATCGGAATATGGATACTGCTAGGAATCGTTTTGTTGGGGTAGTACGGAAAAGACAAGAGTCGGTACACTGCGGTGCATCTTTTTTGGGTCTTGCCATGAACCTCACTGATGCCACGCTCGTGCTGCTGCTCGCGGCACGTATCCATGGGACCGACGAAGCCGTCAGGGCTTCGGCGAAGAGCGTGGTCAAGAAGTTGCCGCGCAGTAAACGCGATCTGATCTACAAGGTGATCGACAGCCGAAGTCCGCTCGAGTTGGTGGATTTTTTGGCGCAAAACCTGGATACGTAACAGCATGCTGGCGGTGTGCGCACATCTCATGTTCTTTGCGTCATAGTCCCGAGGCATTGGGATTTTTCTGGTCACAGAAAAAAAGGCCCCAACTCGTGTTGGGCCCTGTGAAGCGTTTACAGCGGAGAGGTAACGATCAAGCTCCATCGTTCATGCAGAGTGAGTTGTCCAAGACCGCTCGCTTCAGTTGCTGCTCCAGGTTGAGCACATACTCCGAGGCGCATCGGGCATGACCACTGGCGCGAAAGATCGCGCGTTTGTCAGCCTTGAGCAGGCCGAGCCAGGAATCGATATAGCCCTCGTGCCTCAGCTCTCCCTGAATGCCGGCGTAAGCACATAAAAACGCAGCACCCATCTCGGCGATCAACTCCTCAAAGGCATAGCCGGGCGAGCCGAACGGACAGGATGATGTCACGCCTTCGCGCTGCAACCGAGAGCGATGCCCGGTCCAGTGTGTCAGCTCGTGAAGTGCGGTGGCGTAGTACCCACCTTCATCGTGAAATTGCACTTTTGTCGGCAGTTGGATGAGATCCCTGATGGGGTGGTAAAAGGCTTCGTCGGCAGGCCGATGAACGATGTGTGCACCTGAACTTAACAGCAGATTTTTCGCAGCGCTATTGGCCTGGAAGGGATCGGTCGGTTCCGTTTCGAGCAGGGTTTGATTGAACATATCGAGCCCTTCCGTTTGCTCGATATTGAACAGAAAATGCGTCCTGAGAATGCCGAAGTGAGCGACCTTGGGCTGACCGTTTTCATCGAGTACGGGTTGGCCTGACTCGGTCTGTTCCTCGCGCTCCATCGGCTTGTAGAGCACCGTCAGGGTACTGTGCTCACCCTTACGGATGTGCCCACCGGCCTTTTTGGCTTGGTTGAAGGTCAGCCAACGATCTTGAGTGAACCCCTGCAACCTGGCCTCAGCCCAAAGCAACAGTAAATTGATGCCCGAATACGGACGTCGCGTGATGGCGTTGATGGGGTAGGGTTGATGACCGATGTAAGCTGAGCCACTTGAGGACCAGGGTTTGATCCAGGGAGCAACGCCTTGGTCTAACGCGGTAACGATCTTGTCAGTTACGTCTTGGTAGATATCGCGCATGGCAATTTCCTCGAGAGAAAAACGGAGGAACGCCTTGCCCGTCGGGGAAGGGTTCCCCGGTGGGTGATGGGCTGGATTGATGTAGGTCTTGCATGCCGTCCGAATGTGGAGGTGGCGCCGCTAATTGCGCTTAGCGCTGGTGTTCTTCTGCAAGCGCTATCAGCAAGGCGCCAGGCTGACCCGGTTCTTGGAGTAGGCTCAGACTCAATTGCAGCAACGGGTCTTGGTCGAAGTGATCGGTTGGTTCAATGTGGACTACCTCGAACAGCACATAGGGCTTGTGTGGATAGGCCAGGTGGGCTTCGAAGGCTGCGCGCAATACGTGGCTCAACCGATCGACCTGCAGCGTCTCCGCGTGATCGGATTGTTCGAGCAGTACTGCGCGTTGCCACGCGCCAGGGGTGAACACGATGGGCAACCGAAGGGTGTTCAGTGTTTCCGGTGTAAGTGAGTCGGGCATGGTATGTCTCCGTTGAAAACGCGAAGAAACCTGTCCCGTGCGGGGAAAGATTTCCCCGCAGTGGGTTGAAAAAAATCAAGAGGGTTTTCCTCACGAGCAGAGCTCGAAAGGCGCTCACGAGAACAGTAGGCGTTCATCACCGTAGAAGCGGTGACCGTGCGAGCCACCGAACGCTAATCGCACTTGGGGAGAGCCATCACCGAAATGACGTAGCCTTGAAGGTTCTGGCTACCTTGGGGAAGTGCTGTCGATAACAGCGATCCGTACCTTGTATTTAGCTGGACGATTTATCTGGGTCAATCACTGCAGAGACGCTGTTTCACGGGGTTTGTCTTCTGGCTTCCAATGACGATTTTTCGGCCGGGAAAACTGATAAGCGGTCAGGCACGGCCGGTTTTCAGTAGTAGGCTGTTACTCTTGTCTCAACCATGAAAACGCTCAGAAGAGGGCGAGACCATGCCGACTCAGCAACCTGTTAAGAGTTTACGTGCCCACCGCTGGGCGTACGCCTGTGGTCTGTCGGTGAAGCGTGGTTATCGTAAGTTGAAAACGTTTGAATCCCGCGTGGTCGAGCGTGCGGAAACGGCAGGTATGCCCGCAGGTAAATTACTTGTTCGCGGGTGTTTTCTGACTGCCAAGTTGGCGTTGGTTGGAGGGCTGCTCTTTATCGGTTTCTGGCTGGTCGCTTCTGTTGTGGTGGTGATCGCTGTGATTGCTCTTCTGCAGTCCAAGGCTGTCATTGACACGGATCTTGAAGAGGATAATCCAGGTCCAGACTATCTTGGGGCTAACTCCTATCTTGGCAACTACGATGACAATGGCCACTACATAGGTCATTTCAAATCATCTGAAGACGTCAGAAGAGTTTCTTCGTAGCACCCATCAACTGATCTGTTCCTTTGCCCGCTGCTCCATGTGCGGCTTTGCTTGCACCTCCTAACATCCCTTCAAGGCTGTTGCCGATTGAGTAGCCAGCCCAGCTCATGGCGACCAAAAACAGTCCAGGCAGCACCAAGAACATTGCCCCCATCACATACTCGATCACCTGCGCGGTGACAGTCCCATCCATAAGCCCGGATGTGGGCAGCGACAACAGCACCTGATTGGAAGCCGAAACCTGGTTGTACAGGGTATCGAGCATGCTGGAGTCGACCCAACGCGCCAGTTCCCACCAGAAGGTCAGCATGTGTAAGGTGAACAGCGCGAACGTCACGGTCATTACGGTCTTCAACTGATAGGTACTGACCAGCAAGATCAGCGGCAAGCTGATGATGATGCCCATGATCAGGAAAGCCTGCACCATCGGTAGGGCGGCGCGTAGAGCATTCATCGCCGGGAAGTTGCTGAAAGAGCCGAGGGCCAAGCCGGTATTGGTGGCCAGGTTATTAAGCCCCTGATTGATCGAGCCGCCACGAGCGCTGGAACCATAGTCCTGGTACACTTGTCCGGGCGACATGGACATCGATTGCTGGCGCGGACTGACCAGTTCGCGCAGGGTGGCATCCTCGATCTCGTTGCTCGAGCGGCCAGTCAGCCAACCTTTCAGCTGAGTCAGCAGAGATGGATCAACCTGCTGGATCAACCGCTCGCGCAAGCCAACACCGCTGTCGCTCCACCACTGCTTGCAAGTGGGGTAGCCCGCGCCATTCTCCAGCCGCGGCAAGGAAACATCGCGGCTTTCGTCATACGGCCAACTGATTCGCGGTGTGCGTGAACGATCCGTGTCGTAGTAGCCGGGCGTGTCTAGAAGATAGCTTGAGCCGATCCAGGACGCGTCGTGACTTTGTGCCTTGTCCAGTTGCGGGCGATTGGTAAACAACCGAGAACGGGAATAGCCATAACAGTCGCGGGTGAAGTCGGCGACTTCCTGCAGCAGTACCTGGCTGTCGATGCGCGAGTTGTCGATCTCCAAGCGCATCTGCCGAATATCCGGTGCGCAGGGAATGGAGGCGGTGGCGGCGGCGGTTACCCCTTTGCTCAAGGCATGCACCAGAAACCACCAGATCGGTACGTTGGCGGAGCGTTCGCCGATAGTATTGAAGGTCGTTCCCCAAGCGGTTTCCGCTGGTTTGGCCACACTGACACCGCAGCGCTGGCTAGCCTCATCATCGAACGCCATTGAGGCGAGGCTCAGCGGAAAGACGGGCGCGCAGCCGAACAATACGACGATGTAGGCGAGCCACAGCCGGTTCTCGATCCGCGGTATCGAGAGCAGCCCCTTGTTACCCTCATCCGCGCCTTGCTGACGGGCCGATAGCCATTCTTGCAGGATGATTGCACCAAAGGGCGCGGCGAACAGTCCGGTATCGGACAGGACGCTCCAGAGACCGTTGTTGATGATCCAGGCCAGCAGGGAGAGGTAAAACTCCAAGTAGCTGTTGGTGCTCATGAGCATGGTGGTGACCTCACAGCCGGGTGAGTTCGACGCAGGTAAAGAGCACGAGCCCTAATGCCCCGATGTGTTTGACGCGCAGTCGATCCTTTGGTCGATGTCGGTACCGCCGAAGCAAATCCCACCAGAGTGCAAAGAGGGCGCCGTAGAGCAGGGCACGCCACCATCGCAGATAGGGCCGTACGGATTCGAATGCCTGCTGCCAGACCTCGAAACTACCCAGCGCAGTGCGGCCGATCCAGGCGACCAGTGCGGCGATTAGAATCATCACCGCGGCAATCCCCAGACTCGAAAGAAAAAAGAATAGCGGTGAGCGTTTCATGGCTCACTTGCGCCTGGCGTCAGCATCATTGAGTCGACCGGGCTCGGGGTCGCCTTGCTCGACGGTACGCGAAGCATCGGCACCACCAGCATGCCGATCGAGCACCAGGCTGGCGGTGTTGATGGCCAGCATCTGCCTGACCTGCAGTTCGGTCTGCAGCAAGCGTATTTCGCGCTCCAGAGCGTCGATGTTTTTCGTCAAGGCGGTTTGGGCCGGCTCGGCGGAGGCGATGTTCGGTTCGTGACTGCCCGCCAGCAGGGTGCGCAGTAGCAGCAGTGCCTTGTCGAGCACGCTGGACAATGCCGTCTCACTGGCCAGGCGCCGTGCTAACAGATCCTGGTCGGGATCGTCGCGCAGGGCTTCAACCACACCACGAGTCACCGGCAGCATCGGGCTGGAGGCTTTCGCCAGGTTGTCAGGGGTAGGCGGCAGAGAGCCAGACAGCAACCTTTGCAGGGCTTTGAGGTTTTCGCTGTAGGCCTCCTGGATCAGCGGCGTCAGTCCGCTGCCAGCGGTCGCACGCAGAGTTTCGCAGCTGTCGCAGGTCGCGACTTCGCTCTCGCCCAACACCCGAACGGCCCATTCGGATTCTTCTTGGGGCGAGGCCCAGGTCTGACAAATAGCCCCTCCCAGGCAATCACTGCTACTGATCGAGGCACTGTCATCCACCGTACGGGTATGCAGCAGGTTATAGCCTGCGCGGACCACGTCGGCGGTGACCCTAATGGGCGTCTGTCCGTAACCTCCGGCCTTCGAACCGCCGACCCAGGACACCCCATTGTTGCCGTTATGGGTCTCGGTGTTTTTCACCGCGGCCACCGCATCACCGCCAGATTGCTCCAGATTGCCCTGCATTTCTTGGTTCTTGGCCAGTGCGCCCCAGCCGGCCTGACCGACCTTGTCCGCCATCTTCTCGGCCATGGCCTGGCAGGTCAGCTTGGAGCGGTCGAAGTCGATACGCCCCTGCATCACCCCGTTACTGAGCAACTCATAAAGGCCGGGATTGGCGCGTTGGATGATCAACGCCGGCAGCGACATCACCGCTTGGGTCGCGTTCTGCACGATGCTGCCCATGATGTGCTGGAAACCTTCGGTGACGCCGTTCAGCTGGTTTTGCAGGGTGTTGGTGAGGCTCATGTTTCCGCACATCATGTTCGCTCGCCATGACCCGCCGACACCGAGACCACTGGGTCGGTAGAGCGAACTCGGTGAGCCGACTGCCGAGCCGCCACCAATGGTGTACATCACTCGGTCGTCGAGGACTTCACCTTGAGTACCCAGGCGGTAATCGCCCTCGGCGGCGTGGACATGTAGGACAACGGTCAGCGGTCCGTAGAGCAACAGACTCACCACGCCCAACCATGGTCGTGCGAGAAACCGACTCATGACGCACCGCCTTCGAAGTCGATGCTGAACAGAAAGGTCTGCCCCTCACGTTTGCAGCAGCTATAGGGCCGCCATAACGACCAGGCGTAGCCGCCATCCGCGCTCTGTACAGGATCGCTGGGGAAGACGGCGCACGTCGATTGAACCTGAGGGTAGAGCAATTGCCATTTGTGGGTTGATGCATCGTTTTCAACGATAGGACCAGGCGGCCAGTAGCCGTCACGTTTGGCGGGCGTGAGCGGTAGGTACACATGCGGTTGCCAGCTGCGGGTAATCACATCACCGGCCCGTTGCACCATGACCGCGGCCGCCTTAAAGTCGTCAGGCTGTACTAGAAAGCCCTGCCGGGGATAGACGTTGCCCCACATATTTCCCAAAGCCTGGCGACCAATTTCACGGATCCCCGGCATGAGCGACTCTGGGTAAAGACTTTCCGGTATGCCATGGCGCCAGGCCAGTGAGTCCAGGGTACTCAGGTAGTAGGGCATGAACGCAGTCGCACCGCTGGCGCAGGCGTAGCCGGACTGCGAAGCCAGTTGTGTCGCGGCCCAGCCACCGGGGTGGCCGATACCGTCGACGTTCTTGAAGCGGGGCAGGTTTTCGCGGCGGGTGTTCGGCGTGATCAGGTTACCGCCACCTTCCGCACCGCTGATGGGAGCGGAGAGGGCAGCCATCTCGGTCCATGGGTTATTGCCGGTGGTGGCGTAGCTCGAGACCACCAGCTCAGGAATGAAATGACGAACCTTGGTTGAGGTTTTGACGGTGCAGCCGATGGGTGTGCAGAGCAGCCAGAAACAAATTCCGACCACCCGGTATGCGAGGCAATTTGGCGAAAGCACAGAGGCGATGATGCTGCCGGTATCCAGCGCCATGCTTGGGCCGCACGCCAGCAGGATGCTCAGCGCCAAGGGCCGTAGCTTTGTGGGCGAAAATAACGGGCAGGCAACAGGCATGATCCAGGCTCTTGGTGTGCGGCCTGGGTAGATTTGATTGCGAGCGGAAGACTGTCAGT
Source organism: Pseudomonas sp. GW823-FHT02F05 (assembly GCF_058797315.1). Lineage (NCBI taxonomy): Bacteria > Pseudomonadati > Pseudomonadota > Gammaproteobacteria > Pseudomonadales > Pseudomonadaceae > Pseudomonas > Pseudomonas sp. GW823-FHT02F05. The sequence goes on along the minus strand of NZ_JBXAJM010000002.1, from coordinate 161,909 downwards.
GGAAAAAATGAAGGAGGATGTATCGGATTTGTGAGTCGTGAGACTACTATTTGACGTGAAGGGCGCTGCGCAGAGTATCGGGTTCTGCAAGTAGCTGATCTGTGGTGATTTCGAGAATATTGGCGAGTTTGCACAGGACCAACAGTGACGGATTGCCCGTGCATCGTTCGATTTGACTGACGTACGTGCGATCCACCTCGGCCATGAGCGCCAGCTGCTCTTGGGTAAGGTTTTTCACGCGTCGCATGAAGCGGATGTTTTCCGCCAGCTGTAGACGAAGCTGTTCGTAGTCTTGAGTCATGCGCGCAAATTGCGCCTTGAGGGACTCTCAATCCACGGGATATAGTCTACATTTGCATTGATCTAGGCCATTTGATGCTCATGCCTGTTATTGAGCGTTCATTTGGTTTCGTTAAGCTTTTCGAAGCTGGACCAGCGTCTAACAATAAAATCAGACATCTAGGGTGTGTATGGACGAAAACTACATTTCAATTCCTGCGGCGGATGGTTGTCCAAGCCTTCTCACACCCTGGGGCAACGAATTTGCGCCAATGATCGAACGTGGCGTGCAATGTGCTCAGGCTTGGCTTGATACGCCCGGCGAGATTCCTCTGTGGTGGGAGCTGGCGCAAACACGCAAGACGTTTCCTGTCGGTGACTGTCAGGATGCCTTTGAAGCCGGATTCCTGTTGAGGATTCAGCAGGGGCTTCAGCGCGGTACACGGATACCTGTATCGACTTGACCACCCGTTTGCATTTAGCCTGGCCTATCACATTGGCACAGGCCAGCAGGTTTCGGTCCTAAATCACTTTTGGTTTTTAGTTGCGGCGTTTTTGTCCCGATGTTTGCTCTGCGAATCGCGCTGCCCTCGACGAAAGCGAGCGGGCATCAGGTTGCGCAAGGAGTCCAGCTATGTGGCAGCAACCCACCGATCTCTCTCATTTTCCGCGTCGCCAACCACACCAGCATATCTTCAGAGGGCACATCAGGATGGTAAACAAACTCGATCTGCATCACGAAATGAAAAAGATGCTACGCGTAAAGACTGCCATTCTACGTCGCTCACCAGGTGATTCCCTCGCAGACATAGTCGCTTCCGATCGTGAAGCATTCTCGGGCATTCGTGTGTTGTTCGCGAGCGATGAGGGAGGGGTTCCATTGCAAGTTTTGGGACGGTCAGATGATCCAAATGTGCCCGTGGTTCCTCTATTTGCTGGAAAGGGGATTTTTGCATTTTCCGATGCTATCGAAAGCCAGATGAGGAGCGGTAGTGCGCCTTTGGAGTTTCCCTTTTTCTCACTACTCGATACAAATTTTCTTACTGAGTTACCTGGTTTTTTCCGTCATAAAGATTCAAGGCATCGCGAAAAGGTGGGGGCGACCTTGCAGTTCATTGAAGGTCAAGGCGGGCGTGGTTTTGATTGGGTGTTTGCGGCACTGGAAAACCTACGTGAAGTTGTAAAACCTAATAACCCTTGGCCGTACCAGAAAGTTGCGGCAGCAAAGATGTTTGATGCCATGATGCATATCCCCGAAGTTAGGGAGAGGGTGCTGAACGGGCATGCCGAACAGATTCAGGATTACATACCCGCAGCTGAGGAAATGTGGGATGCATTCTTGACCAATCGGGAGGCATGGGCCTGTATCCAACGGCGAGATATGATGCAGTCCATAATTTTACGCGCGATGCTGGAGTGCTGGAATGGCAAAAGCGTAGATGATGGTATTCGCTGTTTGGTAGATTTTTGTCTTGATAATTTTGACGTCATGCCCCTAAAGGAACTTTACTTCGGATGGAAGGCTCTGAGCGGATTCGCTGATAAGCAGAGTAGAATGCCCATCTTTGACGAGCCCGCGTTGCGGAACCCAAACGGGGATTCGAATAACAGGATTTCTGCTCTTGCCTGGGACCTCTATATGTTTCGACATTGCGAAACGCTTATGACAGAAAAAAATGGTAATCAGTTCATGATTCCTGTTGTAACTACGCTTGATGATGGTTTGTTAAAAGCTATTAAGAGCTGTCCTCTGAGGGCGCTTTTGATTCATGATGAGGCTCGAAAAGTAGAAGCTATATTCGACGATGAGATGGAATTTTCCACTTGTCTAGATCGCGCGCTTTCGGATGAAACAAAGGTGCGAATAAATGACCCAGTACGTATGGCCAGACCGAAGCGTATTTCGAAGCATGATTTGAGTTTTCTGATAAATAGCCTGGAATCAGAAGTAAAGAAGGCTGCTAGAGCAAGGTCACAACCGGGGTCGCATCATTAATAATAGAAAGTGGTGTTGCATTTGGCGGATATAAAAATATTTGAAGTGGCCCCGCGCGGGCGATGGCCAGCAACAGACCGCCCGGCTAAGTGCAGAACACAAATGCAATCAACTGTTCAGTTGTCGTACAAACGACTGGTCAGTTGCGATGCAATCGCAGAGTTCACTCTCTGGAAGGGCAATATCTTAAATAGCTATTCCTATGTTGATTCTATTCCTCGCGCTCTATCGATCCGTTCAGCTACCCGATATGCCGCTTCCAGTTCAGAGCAGCCGATCTCCTGCATCAATGTCCAGCGCTCGGCTTTTTCCTCGGGCTCCGTCATGGCCAGGGCGAGATAAAGACTTGGCGGCACGGCTCGAAACAGCGTTTCGAGCTTCTTCGATAGTACGACCCCCTCGGTGTACTTTCCTGGCTCCTTGCTGGCGGAGAGCAGCAAGGCTTTCTGTACAGGCGTGAGCTTTTTGAACCGTGCGATCTCCTCGATTTCCGCGGACGGCATGTTCAAACAGATCCACCACTCGATCATGTTGAGCATGGTCTCCGCAGCGGTGGGAAAGTCAGCAAGGTTTTGCGTCGCTAGCCAGAACCATGCGCCGAGCTTGCGCCACATCTTCGTGCCCTTGACCACGAATGGCGCTAGCAGAGGGTTTTTGGTGATGATATGGCCCTCGTCGGTGACCATGATGATCGGCCGGCCCAGATACTGGTCGCGCTCGGCGAGGTTGTTCACGGTGTTCATCAGGCTGATGTAGCTGATGGACATCTGTGCTTCGTAGCCTTCACGAGCATAGGTGGCCAGGTCGACGATGGTCACATCGCTCTCGGGCCAAGGCGTGCCCACGCGATCGAACAGTTCACCCTCGAAACCCTGGCAGAACAGGTCGATGGACTCGCCCATTTCCTGGGCACGCTCACGACGCTTCTCCGGCAAGTGCGTGTCAGCGGCGACTCGCAGCAAGGCGTCGCGCACGTTGCGGGTCAGTACCTGGCGGCCCGCCGCGACACAAGTTTGCGCCGCATCGAGAATGCACTCGCGGATCAAGCTGCGATCGGCTCGACTTAGACGCGCCTCTTCCTTGGCCTCGCCGCCGGTGATCATCAGGCGGGCGGTGATTTCCAGTTCGCCGAGAACATCGCGCTGGTCTTCGCGACTGGTTACCACCTCATCGTCCAGCTCATCGATAGACAGACTTGCTACCTGATCCGGCTGCTCGACCAGGCGCCAAGCGGCGGCGAACGGTGCGAGGCTGACTGAGGCGCCAGGTTTCAATTGGACCTTGTTGACCGACAGGCCCTGTGTCGCGAAGTAGTCGCCCTGCAAGCCGAATGAGTTGCCGGCCTCGACGATAAACAGGCGAGGGCGGTACACCGCCATGACCTGCATCAGTAAGGTGACCAGGGTTGCCGACTTGCCGGCACCGGTGGGGCCGAACAACAGCAGATGACCGTTCATGGCCCGGTCCAGCCGTGATAACGGATCGAAAGTTAACGGCGAGCCGCCCCGATTGAACAGGGTGATACCCGGGTGGCCGGTGCCGGTGCTGCGGCCCCACACCGGAATCAGATTCGCTAGGTGCTGGGCAAACATCAGGCGGGTATACCAGTTGCGCGTGTCGCGCGCCGGGTTGTAAGCCATCGGTAACCAACGCAGGTAACTGTTGCAGGCGGCGACTTCATCGCCTTCGCCGACCGGTTGCAGCCCCGCACCCAACAGCGCGTTGGCCAGGCTGACCGAGCGCTGGTGCAATTGCTGCTCATCGTGACCGCGTAGGTAGAACGCCAGGGTGCCGCGGTACAGCTTGTGCTGGCGACCGATGATCGCACGGGCCTCTTCAACATCCTGGCGGGTCTGGGTCGAGGCCAGGTTTTCACCGATGGCTTTGCGAGCAAGGCGGTTCAACTGATCCTCGAGTACATCCTGTGGTTTGACCACTAAAGTCAGACTCATTACCGTACCTTCGGGTAACTGGTCGAACAGGGCATTTACCGCGTCGCCTTTGCGGGTTTCGCCAGTGAGTTGACCAATCAAGGGCGCTCGGCGCAGCTTGTCCACTACCATCACCCGGTGGGGCTGATCGTCGAAAAACCAGAGTCCGCGCTGTACATCCGAACAAGGCTCATTGAAAAATAGGCGCTCGGCGAAGTCATGATCGAAGGGCAGTTCCAGCGACTCACCATCGCCCGACTCCGGATAGGCCACGCGGCGGTAGAAGTCCTTGGGCGCTTCATCGGTGAGCTTCGGCGCTGGATTGAACCAGGGCAGCAGCCAGGCATACAGACCGCGGCCATTGACTCGCGTCGATTGCACCCCGCACGCCTGCAACGAAGCACCGATTCGTTCGCAAGTCTGTTGCAGGGATTGCACCGGGGTGAGTCCTGTCTTTTCAGCGCCAGACTCAAGCCAGCGATAGATCACCAGGCGCACCCGTCGGTTATTGCCACGCCAGGGCAGGCGCGTCACCACCTTATCCTCAAACAGACCGCCGGGCTTGGCGATGGCCTTCAGATGAAGGCGGCTGAGTTCCAAATACGCTTCGGTGAAGACCGTGGCGCGCGCGCTGTCCTGGATATAATCGGTGAGGCGGGTCAGGTAGGGGGTGAAGTCGTTGTCGTCCTGACAGAAAAACTGCGCCACCCACGGAGCTTGGTCCAGCTCGTCAAAGCTATCCTGCAGGGCATCCTCGAGGGCATCGCGGGCGGCCATCAACCAATCGGGTTCGCGCCCCTCAGCGCCAATGGGCAGCAACTCGAACACGGCACCCACCGAGCGATTGTCATCCAGCAGAAAACACTGCTCGGTGTCGAGGTATTCGACCCAAGGCAGGTGATCGGTGAAGCTGGGGTTGTGCGCATAGAGTGTGGCTTCATCGGCCAAGGTTGCGCGAGGGCGCAATGGGTTGCGCCAGGCTTTCCACGCGTTAGCGCCGGTTCGCATCATAAGTCTTCCTGACGTTCACCGGGCAGCGCGTACTGCACGCACTGGTAAAACGGAAAGACTGTCGAGTAACCCGGAACCGGTGCCTGCTCGGTACCACTCAAATGCGGATACACATACAGCACTAGATCGGGATTAGGCAGGCGAGGGAACAAATTGTGGATCTCGTTCGTCGCTGTGCGCGTGTACGGTTCTTGGAGAGCCGCGGAGACATCTGCCTGAGCCAGCGGGCGGCGTAACTGCTGTCGAGCATCCAGCAGTTGCTGCTGGGTGCCTTGCGAACCGGCGCCGTTCCAGATATCCATCATGGTTTGCTCGCCATGGGGCAGCAGCGTGTCTTTGTCGGTGGAACACCCCGTCAGGACCCAGCAGAGCAAGCTAATCCAGGTCAGGCAGAGAAGCATAGTCTTTTTCATGGCGAACGCTCCGGCCCTCGGGCTCGTAGTCGATGGTGATCTCATTGTCGAGGTGCAGGGCGACCTGTGCGGCCGGTGGCACGTACACGGCGGCAAAGGCCTCGCCATACAGCTTGTTGACCCACTCACGGATGTCGCTGACCCCACCACTGAGAATTGAATTCAGTGCGCTATTGCCACTGCTGCTGGTGACTCCGAGCGTACTGCCGCCCGAACTGATCAAGCTGCTGTTGTTCCGCTCATCCCCGAGCAAGGAGGCGACACCTGCGCCGGCCGCCGTGATCAGGCTCTGGCTACCGAGGTATTGCTGAGCGTTCGAGCGGCGCTCGCCGGAGATGCAAGGAACGCCATACGGATCGGACAGGTAACCGAGGCCACCGCGGATCTTGTCGGTGTTTGAGCTTTGGGTGGTGGAGGCAGTGCGGCTGGCTACCGCCTTCGGCTGGGGCACCGTGCGGATGGTTCCATCGGTAAACACAACGGTGATTGACTCGACCTGTCCGCGCACGCAAGACAGGGTCCAGTCACCAGACGCCGTGCCGCTCATTACGGCCCCCGCGACGTCCGGCAGGTCGATGCCGTTGGCTGTCAGGTTCTCCGAACCGACCAGCACCTTGAAGGGATAGGGGTCATTCACGGTGCCGTCCACCGGGACTCGGCCGATCAGCGCAGTCATGGCGACCGAGCCCATCAATGTCGCGTTTTCGGGAATGGTGTAGACCTGCTTCGCGCCTTCGGTACGATCAACGGATCGCGTTGGGTCGCGCTCACCCTTGGTAACTGCACGTAGCTGTTTCTGGCTGCGATCAATCGCGTTGTCTTTCAAGCCTTCCAGAGAGTTGAAAGCGGTAGGCAGGCTCAGTGCGGAGGAAGTTGTGGTTTTGCCTCTGGCGTTGGTGGACGAAGCATCCGAGGGTTCAATCCACTGCAGCGTATCAGTGGCAGAGTGTCGCCCTTCTAACTGAGCCCCATCGCCCGGCTCTAGCCCCAATCCGATCGGCATGTCCTTGCCTTCGCCGGTCAGCCCCGACAACTGTTCCTGCAATTGCGTCAGCAGGCCGCGAGCCTGACGACTGTCTTGTTCCGCTTTGAGCCGGGCCTCGTTGGCTTGGCGGCGGCCTTCGTCGACCTGCTGGGTCACACTGCCAAGCGCGGTCTGGATACGCGAATCGACACTGTTTTCCCGCTCGCGAAGGCGGTTGTTTTCCGTCTGCAGCGAATCGTTGTGTTTTTTCAGGCCGAGCATGTCGCTGCGCATGTCCTTCACCTGTCCGACCAGGGTGGCGACCGTATCGCGTGGGGTGTCGCCAGCAATGCCGAGCGACTTGGCCTGCTCGGCGGATAACTGAATGTTGCCCTGATCAACCAGGTTCTCTGGAGAGGGAGTGCTGCCACCCGCGACCCAGGTTTTCAGGATGATCAACACCACGGCCAGTAGCGCAGCCGGTACCAGCCATTTGAGCAATGCGTTAGCTTTCATCGTCAGCACCTCGCGCAACGGGCGGGAGCAGCACGGCTTGTTCGAGGCCGGCACCGCGGGTGACGAGATAGGCGATCGTGGTGTCTTCAGCGCTGCCGACAGGTCCGAGGAAAGCATGTTGGAAGGCTACGGCGAACAGCTTGGCTTGAAGTCGGCGCGGATCGAGTTGCACACTGAATGAGCCGCGGTTGCGCAACTTCACCGCGGTTACCCAGTAATCACCGAGTCGCCAGGCGACGATGGGTGTGCTGGACACGTTTTCGGTCGGCAGCAGGGTTGGCAGTTCGGTGCGTAGCTTGAGCGGGACGCGGCGTATGCCGGGCAGGGGCTCCACGGTGCGCAGAGGCGCGTACAGGCTTTGCGCGGCGTAGCGCGTCAAAGCGACCGGGATCGGTGTGCGTTCTGGAACAGGGACGGTATTAGATTCAGCCTCGGTAGTTTGCACCTGAGCATTCTTGAGAATACGTACGGGCCCCAGCGGTTGATCGCCAGGAGTGGCCGCGATATCCAGGAGGATGATCTCGCCCGTCGTGACCGATTGCAGTTGCAGTCGGGTCGGTGCAATGGCTTCCGACGCTCGCAGGTACAGCGTACCGCCGGTTGATTGCACGCGCAGCTTGCCCGTCAGGGTTGAGGGCACGCCGACTCGAACATCCTCATCAACAAAGACCACCCGCTCCTGATTGATCACCAGCGGGACCGCGAGGGGGAGGCGCTCCCATTGCATCAGCTCGACGGCCTGCGCTGCAGCTCCCCATAGTGTCAGTGCGACGGTTAGTCCCAAGGTAGAAATCCGCTTCATGGCTCAACTCCAGGCAGGGAGATTTTTTGCGGAGTGCCCTGATAACAATCCAGTGCCAGTCCCCACTTATTGCGTTCGGGGTCCAGATCAAAACGCACCACGCGCAATGGATAACGCACCACCACCCGTTTCACCGGTTCGGCGGCGTAATATTCATCGGCATTGAGATCGAGCTTGACCAGCCAGCTGTCGCGGTCGAGTTGCTTGACCCTGAGTTCCGGATCTTCGCTGTAGCCTCGGCCCAGAATTTCGTAGACGCCACGCACCCGCTGGCGCAGTTCTCCGGCGGCTTTGCGGTACTCGTAGTCGCCGTCGAGGAAGGCCTTGCAGGCGGGGGTCAGGTAGGACTGTAAGCTATAGATGGCGCGGCGATAGTCCTGCTCGCCATCCGAGGGCCAGCGGTTGAGCTGACCAAAGATGTAGAGGGCAAAGGCATAGACATTCTCTGAGGGGATATCCCACCACTTGCGCGTGCTGCCCGAGCGCAGATCTGGCGGTACATGCACGGTCAGATCGGTCGGCGCCGAGCGCCAGCCATACCAGAGTCCGGCACAGACAAGGGCGAGGATCATTACCGCCAGACGCAGGCTGAAGATGTGGGCTTGCTGGGCATCCACCTTGTTCCGAAAACGACTCATGGTTGCCACCGGGACAGGGCAGGGCGCAGTCGACGCGAACGGCGAACCGTCCAAGCGCCGGAGTGGAGAATCAAACCTCCACGCCCCAGGCGCCAACGGCTTGCAAGTATCCATTCGAGCTTGCGGTACAACCAGGTTTCGGGGCGGGCACGTTTGGCCCGACGCAGTAGCGTGCCACCGGCAAATAACACTATGGCCATGCCCGCGATCATGCCGGTCGGTGCTATAGCAATGGAAGCGGTAGCGATCGCTAGAGGAACGCTCACTATCAGGCCGATGACCGCGCCGGAACCTAAAGCAATCCAAATCTCATCATTGGTTAACCCGCGCAATACGGCGGGATCACGATTGAGTCGCTCTGGCAGAAAGACCAAAGTGCCGTCGACAAGGCGTTCGATAGCGTCGTTCATGCCAACCTCACAGAATTGCGGCAGCCTTGGTCAGGAACCAGATGATGATCACCACCAGTAGGGCTCCGATGCCGACTACGGCGCCGAGGTCTTTCCAGGTCTTGCGTTGGTTCTGCACGTCGGCATACACCGTCAGCGAATGCCAGGCCACACCCAAGAAAGCGAGCAGGGCGATCAGTAGACCAAGCAGGATGCCGCCGTCATAAGCGTAGTTTTTGATTGTCTCGATCAACCCGGAACCTTCACCCCGTGAAGGAGCTTCCATGGTCGGAAGTTCGGCAAAAGCCAGGCTTGGACCGAGCACCAGCAGCAGACCGATTAAGCGCTGGCTCGCGCGATCACGCAGGTTGTTTTTCAGGGGGACAAGGCGCTTGAGCATGACGGCGATCTCCAGGATTAGGAAAGGGCGAAGAACATCAGGACCAACAATGCGAGCAGCACGCGCATGGCGCTGCCACCGAACGCTCCAAAGCGCACACTGCCGGCGGCCCACCCCCGGTAAGCCGTCAACATCACCCAGGCACACCAGAGTAAAGCCAGGACGAGAACCAGGGACAGCCAGAGCGTCGAACTGCTCTGCGGTGAGAAACCGGAGGCGTTTTGGAACGCCGAGGTCTGAGCTTCAGTCATGGCGACGGCTCCGCGGACGGAGTGTCGAGGCGGTATTCGCCGACCAATTCAGCGGGATCGCGGGGTTGCGCACGGGAAGGAAACAGGTATCCCAGCACACCATGGCGGATGCGTTGGATGTCTTGAGTCAGTTGGGGATAGTCGAAGCGATAGCGTTCGTTTGGTTCAGAGGTACTGGCCACCTCAGCTTGCGTCGCAAGGCGTTCGATAATGTCGAGTTGTTGCTGGACCAGGCTGAGCTGTTCCTGCTCATGAGCAGATGCGGCATAGCTGCTGCCTTGAACAATGGTCAGTGAAAGGAGCAAAAAGTTGCGATAGATGGTAATCGACATGATGCTGGCCCATGTGGAGATGGAGCCAGAATCAAGTTAGCGTTTGAATTATTCAGTATTAAACGCGAGGTGGGATGTATCGCTTTTTTAGGGGCGAGCGGAAAAAGACTCTCACACTACATCAGCAATCGATTGGACCATAAAGAAAGCTCAGACAGCACTCTTACCCATTAATAATGTGTTGTTCATGCGGCAATGAGTGGATTTGCTCGTGCTTGAAGGCAGCATGGGTGACGAAGAGCTAATCATCGCTTAACATTGGAATGTTCATTTTTCATTTCCCTAAACTGAAGGAAGTTTCACATGTCTCGGTTGGTTGAATTTCGTAAGCTTGAGCAACAACTGGCCGAACAGCTCGCAGAGCTTGAGTCGATGAAAAGTGATTCCGGCCTGAAAAAAGAAATGGAATTTGAGAGCAAATTGCGGGCGTTGCTTGGAGAGTACGGCTTCAGCTTGAAGAACATCATTAGCATCCTAGATCCAGAGGCTGGCCGTCGTACCTCGACACTAATAGCAGCTCCTATGAGGGCCGCCCGTAAAGCTCGCGATGTGAAAATTTACAAAAATCCGAACTCTGGTGAGCTGATCGAAACCAAGGGAGGTAACCATCGGCAGTTGAAAGAATGGAAAATCGAGTTTGGCGCAGACGTTGTCGAGTCGTGGCGTACGCAGTAAGAACGATTTGATTGCAAGGGCTCTGCATGCGCCCTTGTTTGTTGGTGAGGGTGATGAGTCCTGAATGCGAATCTTGGTCCCTCTCCTGCACCAATCTTGAGGCACACTCCCAAACTTTGGGAGCCTGCCTTGCACTCAACACTCCGCTCGAAGTGGGGAATCTCGGTCGAATTCTGGCGGGTGAGCTCGTGCGGTGTATCAGTTCTGCAGACGCTGGATAACTATCCTGATACCACGGGGATATACGACTGAAAATATAATTTTTCCGAGTCAGAGATATTTCTTAAATGTAGTTGCCGTGATTGCCATTGCGATGCCAAGCGTTACAGCACAAGGCAAAAATACGGCCATAGGGTTGAGCGAAAAGGGCAGGGACAGGTAAATGACCCAGGGCACGACCAACAGTGGTATCACTGCTCGTTTAGCACGGTGATAGACAAAACTGCTTTCTCGCCCGGCTCCAAACTTACGCAGGTCGCGACGCATCAAGCCATCGACAAGACCGGTGAGCGTGGCCAACAAAAATAGTGGTGTTGCCAGGACCAGAATGGTCAGGCGCACCACGAAGGTAAAGGTCACATAAACTGCAGCCAGTACGAAATCCTCAATGCTCACGTATAGCTGATTGGTCCAACTCCAGAAACTGTTGCCCTGACTCGACACCCGCGCCTGCCGGGCAAAATCCGCAAAGCCCGTCTTGACCAGCAGCCACTGATTTAGAAAATCCAGTACTTGAACGATCGTTTGCCCGGGTTGTTGGAGGATGAGTGAAGCTCTGAAGTGCTCGCTGAGCCATCCCAATTCGCTATTCAACATGGCCTGGCTGTGTCGCCAACCCTGATCGCCCCAGAACAGTAGCAGGCCGGCGAACTCTATGAGGATCGAGAACAGCAACGAGGCGATCAGCAATCCGATGATGCGCAGGACCAGGCTGATCGCCGAGATGATCAACCCCGGGCGCTGGACCGGTTGTGGCGGCGTGTTCTGGACGGAAGTCGGCATCGTTCACTCCATTGCGCACTGCAGAGTTGAGTTGGGCACGACGTCTTCCGGATCGCTTTCTGTTGAGTCGAAATCTAGGTCTCGGTAGGGCTACCCTACCTGATCTAAATCGAAGTTTGTTGTTGGGCCGCCACCGCTTGCGCTCCACCATTGCTCCGCCTGCGCGTTATAGGCCGCCCGCATCCGTTGAGTGAGTTCCTGCAGGTCCTTGGGCATGGCATCATCGTTGGAGGGTTTTGGCAACGGCATACGGACTTTCCAGAGCTGCCCACCTGCCTGGAAGGAGAACATTTGCCCCTTGGGCAAACTGACAATGTGAGCAGGCTCGATCAGCGGCACACTGGTGCTGCTGACACGGTCTTGTGAGGATGAGGTGAAGTCTGTGTTGGCCTCAGGATCGGAGGTGTCGGTGGCGCCCGACACCAAGGTCTTGGTCAGCACGTTAACCTTGGGCAACTGTTGGGTGAGCAGTTCCGCAGTGGCGGTCTCGCGCACGCGGAGTATCTGCAAGGTATTGAAGTTACCAATGACCTGGCCGGCCTTGGCGCGGTTACCAATGCGCGCTTCGATATCGCTGAGAGTCTGGGTATAGGCGGTTACCTGGATACCGGCACCGCCGCCTTTGTTGATCAGCGGGATGAATTCATCCCCCATTAACTCGTTGAACTCATCGGCGTGGAGGTTGATCGGCAACTTGTCACTGTTGTTACCCGATTGGGGCAGGCCATGGTCGGTGCCGTGTTTGTAGATGTGTCCGGCGACCGAGACCAAGTCGGCGAACATGGAGTTGCCTACAGCGGCGGCCACCTCGGCGTCGGTCAGCGCGTCCAGACCGACGTAGACGATGCCGCGTTTTCGGATGATCTGCATCCAGTCGAAGATCGGCCGCGGGTCATCCAGGTCGGTGTAGTTGGGGGCCAGTAACTGGGCGGTCTTGCCGGTGGTGAGTTTCTCCAGCAGCGGCAGTAGCGAGGCCACGATTTTGTCGAAGTAAGTACGGTCGTAGCGCACCGCTGAACGCAGTCCATCCATTACCGGATCAAATACCCGCTTCACCGCCAGGTATTGCTCGATGGCCACCACCCGTTTTTCTCGTCCGACCATATGCCGGGGAATGTTCTTCTCGGTGAGCTTGCTTTCGAGCTGGACGATCACTTCCCACGCCATCGGGTCGGTCTTGGCGAAAAACTGCTGGGCGTATTCGATGAACAGTGCGTCGATGTTGACTACGTGCCGTTGGATCTGCAGGTAGTCCGGACGTCGGCCTAGCTCGATCAGGGCGCGGGCGATGATGTTGACGAAACGCCAGGCGAACTCGCGAAAGGCCGCAGAGTTACCTTCGCCACTGAGCTGCCCTGCGATGCGTGACGCCACTTCCGAGATACGACCGAAACGTCCCACAGCGTTGTAGCGGGCGGAGATTTCTGGCCAGCCCAGATGGAAGACATAAAACTCCTTCTCCCGACCGGCGCGTTTGGCTTCTACGTACATGCGCTTCAGCAGGTCGGCATCGCCCTTCGGATCGAAGACAATCACTACCTCGTGTTCGACGCGGTGTATGTCCTGGGTGATATACACCTCGGCGAGCCGCGTCTTGCCGACACGGGTAGTGCCCAGCACCAGTGTGTGTCCGACCCGTTCGCCCAGCGGCAGACTGACTTCCATTTCGTCGGGCTCGACCCCATGCAACAGCGGCGAGCCACCTACCGGGGGCAAAGGGCGCAACGGATTGAAGGCACTGTCCCAAGCCGTGACTCGGGCCAATGTCGAGAGCGGAAACGGTGCATGTTCCAGGCGTCGTTCGAGTTCACGGGCCAGGCGATAGCTGGTCAGTTGGTCGACGTAGTGGGCGACCGCCGGATCCTGGGCCTCGACCAAGCGCTGGGTGTGCAGACGGGTCCAGCGAAAGCCGCGACCCATAAACAAACGCTTACGGCTGACCGGAATCTGCCGACTGGTCAGTTCGTAGCGGGGCAGCCGGCGGATATTGCGCCGATAGCGCAGCACCTCCCAGGCTTGTCGCAGGCGGATAAGGCCGAACAGGGTATAGGCCAGCGCCGCAGCCAGCCCGATCTCGGGTGAGAGGGCCACAGCCCAGGGCGAGTACACGCACAACACCGCGGCGGCGATGCAGATCGCTACGGTGTACAGCTCCACTGCTGGCCGGAGCTTGGACTCCATCGCATGCTCGGCCATGACCTGACTCACTGTTCCAATGAGGTGGCGGTTATCAAGACGGGGTAGTGCTCAATCTGCAGGCGGGTGGCGATGTCGTTGCCGTTGACCGGCAGGATGGTGACGCCCGGAGCGGCTGCTCGAATCCGGGCCAGGGCTTCAGCATCGGCCACTTCGACGGCGAGGCCGGTTGCGCCCATTTCGTGCAGTTCAGTCGCGCGTTGATTCAGCCAAGCCCACGACTGGGGATCGTCGCCCACCAGAAAGAAGGGTTGTAGCCCAGGCATGTTCAGGGTACGAGATGCGATCTGGCCGGGGCTCAAGTGGGAGCTGCGGACGGGCAGTATCCAGTCTTCATTGGCAGACGTGGACAGGTCCGCATGCACGGCCCGGTCAGCCTGAACTCTGTTATTTATGGGCAGGCCCGTGGCTTGGACGTAGGGTTGGATGACGTCGCCAGTCGGATCCCTGACTACGGTTGGTTTCGCCTGGGCGACAGGTGCCAAGAACAGGATGAAATAGCAGGTAAGGAATATTCGCGTCATGGCGGTGTGCCCTATTTGAAGGAAACCAGCAACCGTTCGAGTTGCCGGGAAAATCCGGCGCGGTAACGCGCGGCCGGCGTTCCTCCTGCCGGGCGGTGATAGCGTCCGGCAGCTGACACCCAGTCACCGGTGGCGGTGTGATGCTCCTGCAGCAGCGCGGCGGTAACGGCGAGATTTCGGTACGGGTCGAGGGCATCGCAGGGGCTGGAAAAACGTTGTCCGTGGTAACCCAGGTTGGTTTGCCCAAGTCCGGCGTCGACCCGCTTGGCGTCATACTGAGTGAGTGCCTGGAGCAAGGCGTGACAGGCGGCCTGGCGAGTGGCGAAGCGGTAAGGGTTACCGGCGATGTTCAGGGTCCAAGGCCAGGGCAGCAGTCGGCCATGGACCCGAATACCGCTCTCCTGCAGGGCAATCGCGAACAGCACCGTAGAAGGGATGTCCGCGTCATGCGCCGCCAGTTGGTAGGCAGGAGGCGGAAGTTCGTCAGCCTGGACGGCGAGCACCGTCAGCAGGAGCGCAATACCACTCAGTCGAGGCGTTGCCATTGTCCACTCACCTGTTGAAATGTGGCAGGCAATGGCCCCGGGGCACCCAGGCTGAACCAGCGACCACGGTCATGGTTCAGGGTGATCTGCTGGCGTTGAACCTTGGCCGGATCGATGTCTGCTTGCCGAGCCCAGCTACGGACGCGTTCATCCTCGCCTTGGCTGCCCACCAGGTAGATATCGAACGCCGTGTCGCTGCTTTGCAGACGCTGTGCTTCGGCGGTGCACGCTGGGCAGTGGTCCTCCACAAACAGGGCCTGGCGCGGCACGACCGATGAGCTGGCAGGG
Source organism: Pseudomonas sp. GW823-FHT02F05 (assembly GCF_058797315.1). Classification (NCBI taxonomy): domain Bacteria; kingdom Pseudomonadati; phylum Pseudomonadota; class Gammaproteobacteria; order Pseudomonadales; family Pseudomonadaceae; genus Pseudomonas; species Pseudomonas sp. GW823-FHT02F05. The sequence goes on along the minus strand of NZ_JBXAJM010000002.1, from coordinate 146,757 downwards.
GACGGGGATGCCATGCCCTGGATCGGCAGCAGCCCGGGAAACAGCTTGGCCCAGGCTGCGGTGTAAGCGTTTTGGTAGGCCAACTCGCGCTCAGCGCGTTTGGCTTCCAGCGCTACCTGTAATTCGGCATAGCGCTGGCGCTCTTGGTCGGTCTCGGCCTCAACCCCGAGTGTGGTCAACGGATCAAGGTTCGGGCTCCAGAAACCGCGTGGGCTGGCTTGGATCTGTTCGAAGCGCGTCCACTCCTGCTCCGTCAGACCCCAGCTCGCCGCTTGTACAGAGTCAGAGCGCCCCAGAGGGGCGGACAGCGGGTCCTGGATACTTGACTGTGTCGTGACGGGGTTGCCCATGGCCGCGCCCGTGGTCAGTAGCGAAGCGAGACAGACGACGGCGGGCAGTAGCGCTCTGTTCATGATCGCTTCTCAAGGGATTTGCACGGTCTGGTCTGGCTGAGCGGCCACTGCGAAGATGGCTGAGTTCGGCTCCAGTACTTTTAGGTGCCAGGCCCCCAGTTGCTCACCGCTATGTAGCAGCCGGACATCCGTGAGAGAGCGACTGTCATGAGGTGCGACCGCCAGAAAACGCTCACCACCACGGGACTCGACACTCAACACCGAGAACGGTGGCGAGAGCGGGGCGGGCTTGGGGCGAATGGTCTTTTTCAGCTTGGTCGCGGAAGACGTCGGTGGTGGAGTTGATGACAGAGTTTTGAGCCCCAGAAGCTGCTGCTCGACGTGCTCAAGGCGTGCGCGTAGCGCTGTCAGGTCTGCCACGGTGGCGCGGGCTGCCAGACCGTCGCGCAGTTCCTGTATTTCTTGCGCCCACTGATCCAACATCGGATCGAGGGTATTGGCCTGTTGCTCGCCGGTATCGACCATCTGTTTCAGGTCTTTCAGCGCGTACTGCAGCTTCTCCTGGGCGTCCTTGAGGGCGCTTGAATCACGTTGCAGGGTATCCAGGGTTTGTCGGTATTGCGTGTTCGTGCTCTGTAGTTCCGCCACGCGCTGATACTGGTTATACAATCCACCACTCAGCCCGGCGGCCGCCAGGCAAAGCAATCCAATAATGAGGGTTTGAAACGTCGAGGCTTTCATGGACGTGCCTCCGCCTGATGGGATGAGCTTGGTGTGGCCCGCACGACGCCGGCCTCCGTTTTCTGCTGTTCGAAGCAGACCGAACGGCTGACTTCATCGGTCGTGAGTTGCCAGGCGGGCCCAGCCAGCACTTGTAGCGCGTTGCGCAAAGAGAGCGGGCCGAGCCGGTAATGAGCCGCGGGCAGGGGCCGAGTAAAGAGCACCCTCACCGACGCAGTAGCGGGGCAGAGCGAATAGCCCGAGCGTCGCAATACGTACTGCAACGCATCCTGCACCGAAGGACTCAGGCTGGATGGGATGTTCACTTCAATGATTTGGGCCAGAAGATCGCGTTGTTCCGTGGTGGGCTCGGTGCTCACCAGCGTATAGCGGCCATAGCGGAGTTCTGCCGGACGGCTTCCTTCGGTTGGGCCCCTCGAGACCTGGGTCCAATTGGAGCCATTGTCGATCGCTAGATTGATCGGCGGTGTGTTGGGGATTTGCGCGGTGCAGGCGCTCAACAAACCCAGCAGGCAGACAGGCGTGAAAAAACGCTCCATGGATGAAACCTCATGTCAGATTCAGTGCAGAACCTGACATGAGGTGAAGGAGCGATTCAGTGAGAAAGTTGATTCAAGGCGGGTCGTGTTAAAGCCGAACGCGTTGTTACTCATCGAAAATGGCGAGCCCATCCAAGATGGTAGCGTCGGGGTCGAAGATCAACAATCGCACATCCGCCAATGCCGCCAAATACAGTACGTTGACCAAGGCTTCCGGTGTGCCTGCGTCGAGTTGTTCTTGTCTCAAGCTTGAATAACGTTTGCCCTCAATGTTCAGCACGTTTTCGTCCGTCCGTGGTGTGCCGATCAGTTTGCAACCGATGCCGCAGCAATCCGGCAACGTTAAAAGCTCGAACAAGAGGCCGGTTTGTCTCGGCGCGGAGTGACTGACCCACCCTTCCAGATAGAACATCGCTTCTTCGGGAAGGTGCGCGGTACTGATTTCCCAGGCTCGACTGTAGTGTCCCGTTTCGAAGCTCAAGCGATGGACCATGGCTTGTGCCTCTTCCAGGGAGTACAGATCACCGAGGTGATGCCGCTCGTTGAGCATTTCGCCCATCACAGCGTAGAGTACTTGGCGCACTAGCCCGGTGGACTGGCAGCGTTCATCCAAATCATCCGAAATGGATTGGCCTTCGCTGATCAAGGCGAAATCGCCATTGAACAGGCAGGCGAACAGTTGCAACTCGTCGTCGGGCAGATGGGCTTGTGAGTCGTGTAGGGGTCGAAAGCAGGGAGGGCAGTCGTCTTCGTAGGTGATCAGTAGCAGCCGTTCTATATGAAGGTTGTCGTAACCGCGAGCAAATGGGTTTGAGGCCGTCAGCAGGGCTGCAGCTCGGTGTGTGGGGTTCATGAGCGTGCTCCAGAATGAAAATGAACAAGGCGCCCGAAGACGCCTGTGAGGGTTAAAGCCAGCCATGTTCGGCAAGGGAGAGAGGACGACCTTCACCCACGATGAAGTGATCCAGTACACGCACTTCGATCAAGGCCAAGGCCTCCTTCAGCCGTGCAGTCAAGACGCGATCCGCCTGGCTGGGTTCCGTACACCCTGAGGGGTGGTTGTGAACAAAAATGGTGGCTGCAGCGTTATGCACGAGGGAACGCTTAACGACTTGGCGGGGGTAAACGCTGGCGCCATCAATGCTGCCGTGAAAGAGGACTTCGAATGCCAGCACCCGGTGCCTGGCATCGAGAAAGATCACACCGAAGACTTCATGCTCTTGCTGCACAAGATGCAGTTTTAGGTATGAGGCCACAGCGTCAGGCGACGTCAGGTTCGGGCCGCGGGCGAACAGCCGACGATCCAGAATATGCAGTGCTTCGTCGATCACCTGGTTTTCTTGGACGATACGATCAGCCTCGAAATCCGAAGTATCGATCAGTGTGAGTTGGGTGCTCATGGTGGTACCTCCGAAGGGGAAAAATCAGGGGTACACGCCCGAGGGGAGCAGTGTCCCCGAGGTGGATATAGAGTCGTCGGCGTTAGCAGATGACGCGCTGTTTACAGCCGAGTGAATCGGTGGCGTTGACCGTACAAGGGCGAACCACAACCATCGCAAGGCAATGGAGAAAAGGCTTTTATCCCCCAGCCGGCTTCGGGATCGAAGTCGGCACTGATGGGCATTAACCGAATCAGTCCACGATGGATGCCGGCGATGCGCTTCTCGATTTCATCCGTCGTGTAGTAGAGCGATAACGTGCTGTAGTCCTCGTACGCCACAGCGAACAGGCAGTCGTCGCATAGCCAGAAGGATTCCATGTCGGTTCTCCTGTGCTGATTGAAGAAAAGGCGCTCGAGGGAGCGCCTTGATGTGGAACATCGTTGACTGTTCAGGCGGACTGAACGGTACGGGTAGCATCACGGCGAGCCGTGCGGGGAGTGGGTGGAGAGTCAGGTTCAACCCGAGCCTCTATTGGGATGTCGATCGCCTCAGCTTCGGCATCAGCCGATGGTGGGGATAACTCACTGGTGGGCGCTGGCTCAGCAGGTGCTGTTGCTTCCTGCCTGGCGGGCGCTTTGTACTCGAACGTGCCGTTGACCTTGATCCAGTCGATGAACAGCAAACGACCTTTCAGGCTGGCGCCCGGTTGGCCTTGTTTATCGCCTTTCTCGTAGAGAAACGGATCGATCCACAGGTCGCCGATACGGAACGACAGCAAGACCTTTTTCTCGGCTTTGACGGCGTCCATATAGAGACGAATCAAGCGTTCAGCTTCACCCCCAGCGACTTTGCAGTCGAAACGGGTGTACTCCACCGCATCGATGGCACCGTGTAGGGCTGCAATATCGCAGGCCATGAATGGCTGGCCGCGGCGGACTTGTACTTCACGAACACGGTTGAGGTAACCGATACCGACGGTGTGCAGGTTGAAGTAAGTGGTCGCTTCTTGGGAGTGGTTGGCGTGGGCCATGATGGTTCTCCTGTTTCAAGGGAAAACGGTGACGCACAGTCCCTGAAGGGGAAGTGAGCCCCGTCAGGGTGGGTAAGGTGAAGGCGAGCAATGAACGACTCGCCACCGGCAAACCGATGACGATCGGAACGATGCGTCTGGGGGAATAGCAGTGCAGCAGAGGAGCGTCTGCGGTGGTGATCCGCAGGCATAGGGGAGTGGGCATTCATCACCGCTGAAGCGGTAATCGTGCAAGCTTCCGAACGCTGATTGCACTTGGGTGAACCACCACGAACGTGGCGTAGCCTTTAAGGTTCAAGCTACCTGGGCTGGGCTGTCAACGACAGCGAACCACGCCTTTTGTATAAGCCTGTCACAGGGGAGCGTCAAGACGCTGCAACCCGATTTTTTAAGGCCGGAATACGATGGAAGTCACTGGAATTAAGAAAATGAAAAAAATGAAGAGTGGGCCTGGAGGGGCGCCAGGCGAGGAAGAGAAAAGCCACCTTTGACGGTCTTGCGCAGTCGACAAGCGCCTCGCAACACTTGGTTGAACTGCGCCATGATTCGCCAACCGACCCTTGTCGTGGCCTGGGTCGGAACCTGCTGGCACGCATCCGCGCACAAAGGGTGCCCAGTGTTTCCCCGGTGGGCTCCGGGACTGAATACGATCGCCGAAGCGGATGACCGCTATTGCCTGGTAGAGGCAACAGTGGTCATCCGCCACCGTGATGAGGTCGAGCACAAGTGAGGAATGAAATTCCGCAGAAGAGAAGGCTCCGAACTCTAGGAGTCCGACCGAGCTACCCGGAGCGAATCGGTCTTGGGTCGCCGTTGGCGGTGATCCGAAGCTACTACAGCAGAGAGGGCAACACGACGTCAAGCCAGTGGGCGACCCCTCATAAGAAACTACATTGAGCGCGATGAAAGAGGTTACTTACTGCCGAGATGAGTGGCCAATTGTTCGACAGTTGCCAGGATAAAGGCGCGGTCACTTTCTTTCAGTCCGTGCAGCAGACCCGCGATCATCTGGCCTTGATCATTGGGACGATTGCTCGACTCCGTCAGCAGTTCATCCATCCGGCAGTCGAAAATATCCGCTAACTGCATCAGCTTGACCACGGAAAGCTCTACCACACCCCGCTCCAGGCGCGATATGGCTTCACTGCCGATCCCCATGCGCTCAGCCACCTCTTCTTGGGTCAGATTACGCTCGGTCCTGTGTTTCGCGATCATGCGCCCGATTTGGGCTTGGGTTGGATGTTTATGTGCCAAGTGATGAGTTCTCCAGTTCAACCCGAATGGTTGAGCAAAGACCCATTGACATGAACATCCTTAACGGTTGAGTATCAACTTATAGAGTTGTTATATTGGCTGAAATCGCTATGTAATGCGACGTGGCTTCTATTCCTCCAGGAATCAAAGTCCGAGGTGGTCAGTGAGAATGAGCGGTCTGATAGGGCCAAGCTGAGGAACGGTTGAGCATGGAAGAGGAGAGCGAGAACGTCATGGATCTGATTTGGGATCGAACACTGGAGCTGTTCATCAAGATTCATGATTGCCCGGAGAACCCCGAGCACTTCGACAGTCTTGTCCATTGGCTCAACGAAGATCCTGCTCACCTGAAAGCGTTTAACGAACTGGGGCAGATATGGATTGCGACAGGCATCGCATTGGCCCGTGAAATCGGACAACCGCTAAGCGACTTGGAGAGGGATCAGCCACCGTTGATAATGCACTGACCATATCGCTCCCAATACTCATGTCGATCTCCAGTGAAGCGTCATGAGCGACGCGTATCTTTTCTTATCGGCACAGTGCCCTTGCAGTCCGGATAGTGGGAGCATGACCAGAACGGCCCTGATTTTCCCTTTCGCCTGAGCATTGAAGCGTTGCAAATGGGGCAGGCCGGACCAGCTTCGATAGGCATGGCTAAAGTAAGTGAGCCGTAGCGTGCGACCAACTGCGCAATCCAAGTCGCCTGCTTGGCGACGAACGCATCAAGGGTCAGCCGTTCCGCTTCGATTTCGTCCAGAGCCTGTTCCCAGATCGCGGTCATACCTGGATCTGCGATTGCAGCGGGTACCGCCTCGATCAGGGTATGGGCCGCTGCGGAGGCCATCAAGGCGCGTTTTTTCTTCAGCAAATAACCGCGATCAATCAACCCCTTGATGATACCGGCTCGCGTGGCTTCGGTGCCGATACCGGTGGTTTCCCGGAGCTTCTGTCTCAGGCGTGGGTCGTTGACCAGCTTAGCCACATTTTTCATCGCCTTGATCAGATCGCCCTCGGTGAGCGGTTTGGGAGCTGCAGTGCGCATGGACTTGAGTTCGACGTCGTCCACTGTGCACTGACTACCCTGTTGCAAGACGGGCAATACTTGGGACTTATGACTGGGCTCATCCTCCTCGGCGGCGTCATAGAGCAAGCCTTTCCAGCCCTGGACCAGGATCTGTTTGCCTACAGCGGTCAATCGTTCTTCGCCACACTCCAGTTCGACCTGGGTCCGATCAAACTCATGATGCGGAAGAAATTGCACAAGGTAGTGGCTGCGAATCAGTTCGTAGACTTGGCGTTCTTGTACGGACATCCGCGCCAGGTTTGCCGGCTCGGTGGTCGGGATGATGGCGTGGTGCGCGGTGACCTTGGCATCGTTCCACACGCGAGAGTGCAGTGATTGATCGAGTCTTCCTAATGCGGGTTGCAGCGCGGGATCCGTTTTGAGCAGGGCATCGAATACCGCGGGTACCTCGTTGAACATACTATCTGGCAAATAGCGGCAATCGCTGCGCGGGTAGGTGGTGGCTTTGTGGGTTTCATACAGCGCCTGGGCGATGTTCAGGGTTTCCTGAGCGCCGAGACCCAGCTTGCGTGAGCAGACTTCTTGCAGTGTGCTCAGGTCGAAGGGCAGGGGCGGCGGTTCTCGGAAATGCTCAGTCTGCAGCGAGAGTACTGTGGCGGTCTTACTGCCAGAGATCACTTGGACCGTTTGACTGGCAAGCGCCTGCTGCAGGCAACGACCGGCCTCGTCTCGCCCTGAGTTTGGTGGTAACCACGATGCGATGAATGGTTGCCCCATTGAGGACAGGTGCACATCCACGTCCCAGTAGGGCACCGAGACGAAGCTGGCAATCGCACGATCCCGATCGACCACCAGACGTAAAGTGGGTGTCTGGACGCGTCCGACCGACAATACACCGTCGTAACCCACCCGCCGACCAAGGAGGGTAAACAAACGACTCAGGTTCATGCCGATCAGCCAGTCGGCGCGGCTGCGGGCGAGGGCGGAGTGATAGAGCGGGAAGGTTTCCTGACCAGACTTCAGCGAGGACAGTGCTTTGCGAATCGACGCCTCGTTGAGGGCGGACAACCAGAGGCGCTGAACGGGGCCTCGATACTGGCAGAGCTCCAGTAACTCGCGGGCAATCATTTCACCTTCGCGATCGGCGTCGGTGGCAATGACGACGGTGGTAGCGTCACCGAGTAGGCGTTTGATGACCTTGAACTGTGCGGCAGTCTTGGGTTTGACCTCAACCCTCCACTGCGCGGGAGTGATCGGTAGATGATCCAACGACCAGGATTTGTACTGAGCATCATAAGCTTCAGGTGGGGATGTCTCCAGCAGGTGGCCGATACACCAGGTGACGGTTGAATCGGTGCCGATTAGGCAACCATCACCACGCCGGGTGGCTCCGAGCACCTTGGCGATGTCACGACCCTGGGACGGTTTCTCACAGAGGAAGAGACGCATAGAACTGCTCCGGATTGGGTTCGGAGCAGCGTTGTTCGAAGTAGCAGGGGCGAGATATGAGAAACCTGAATGGCAGGTTCCTCATATTAGTCGGTGAGGGCAGCCTTGAATGGGCGAGGCGGCTACCTCGTAGTAGTGTGGAGCTTCACAAGCAGCGAGTAATGACAGGCCAGGAACTTCGCGCAAAGGCGCATTTTTAATGCTTGAAGTCTGTCAGGCCGTAGGTGGTTGTCCTCTGCGTTTCTTGGGTTTCGACGCAGGTGAACTGGCCTGCTCTGTATTTTGAGAGGCCACCGGTTCACTGGAGCGTTCCCGCATGACCACACTGTGCACCCGGTGGGGCAGGACACCGACTCGACGGGCCTCGATCTTGAAGGTCACCCGCGCATTGTCTTCGCTGTCCTCCCACTCATCGCGCACCGTACGACCTTCGACCAGAACGCGCATGCCTTTCTGGTACAGCGTGCTCCAGTGTTCAGCTTCGCGGTGCCAGAGCTCAACCGGCGCCCAGTAGCCGCCTCGATCTTCATAGCTGCCCTCGCGTGAGATGGGGTTGTCGAAGTACACATTCAGCCGCAGCAAACGCCGTGGTTCGTCATTACCTGAGGCGAATTCTTGGAACTCTGGCGCACTGCCGATATTGCCTTCGCCAACGAAAAAAGTACTCATCGTGATACCTCCACTGCGGGTGTGTACTGGCGCAGCAGCTGTTCGGCGCTGGCCATTTTGATCGCGCAGGTCGAGGCCTGGCGGTAGATCGAATGCACCACGCTCATCTGCAGGTTCAGTGCAATGCGCTCGCATTCGAAACGGTGCAATCCCTCGCGTACGGCCTGCGGCAGGGCGTTGTTGCAGACCTGGCGTTCCCAGACCGCAACCCCCATACGGGCAAAATCACGGGTGCGCCAACGCAAAAAGGTGCTGCCCGCGCTGGTGTTCTGCAGCACCAATCGGATATCCAGCAGTGAGTAAGGAGGCTGTCCGGCCTGCTGCACCACAGCCTCCATCAGGCGACATAACTGCGCCTCGATTTCCCTCGCCGCCTGCGCCAGGTGTTCCAACTCCCCCTTACCCTTAAAGGGCTTTAAAAGGCCTTTTAGGGAGGCAGCGTGTTCGAGCTGCCGATAGGCATCCGGTGTCAACGCGTCGAAGGGCATTGGTTGAGCCGGGATCATCGGATTCATGCTTCGTCCTCCGGCTCATCCGCTGTCGCAGACGGTTCTTCCGCGTCCTCTGCCAACGCGTCGGCGTCATCCACTGGCACAGCACCACGGCGAATGATCGGCGGCGCGAACTGGGAGCGGCGATGACCCTCCAGGATGTCCATTGGGGGCAAACCCATCTTCTCGATGGCCGCAATGGCACGGGCGTTGTTCGCCGCTATGTCATCACGGGTGACGCCAGAATGCCGATAGCGCTGGGCTTGGCCGAACAGGCTGCGCAGCAGATGGGCGCCATCATCGATCCAGGCTTCCATGTCGACGCGGCCGATCAGGGCGGTGTGATGGGCCAACAGGGTACGGCGCACTAGGGTGTCGTAGTCGGTCAGCAGGTAGACCGCGAGAAAACCCAGCTGGCTGCCGATGTACAACGGCAAGGTGACGGGGTGGATGTTGAGGTTATCGCCCATGTCGATCTGTGTCGGCAGGTCCTGTCTGATCCGGTCCAGCTGCTGGGTCAGTTCCAGCATCCCAACCTTGGCCTGCATCAGTTTTTCTTCGAGTTGCACGATGGCCCAATCGGCATAGGGATCGTCCTGGGCCGCGGTTTGTTTGATCAGGTTGGTGACACTGATGTAGCCGGCCATACCCATGATCGAGTGGACGCCTTCGCGTGCGGCTCGACCTTGCCAGATACGGGCGGCATGGTGGGTGTGCAGGGTCAGGGTGATGCTGCTGCGCAATGAACCCAGATTGAGTTGATAGTGATCGGCCACGGTGGTGTCCTCGCATCGGCTTGGACGGGAACGTTGCGACAGATGAGGGGCAAGGACAGCCAAAAAGCTGAATGCGGTCTGTTCGGTTTGGTTTAAGAGGGTTAACTATGGAGACGTCAATGGGTGGAGATGTCCCGGCTTTTCCCTAAGAGATTCATAGTTTGGTCCGACGTGTTCGTAGAGTGGAACTCAATGGATTTGATGCCACTGGCATCAAATCTACTGACGTCCACCGCGTTTGCCACGCAGTTGGCGTAGCTCATTCAGACACGCTTGGGCGAGGGCGGATGCGGGTTCGCCCTGTTTTCGAGACGGGCGTGACTGTGCTGTTGGGGGCGGATCTGCAATGGGTGAGGGCTCTGTCTGGCCTGCCCAAGGACGAAAGTCGCCTTTCAGCGCGCGCTGGATCAGGCCCATCAGATACGCCGCTGGCTTGCGGATTCCACCGGCCGCACAGCGTGCCCCCGCTTCGTTGAGCACCGCCTGCCGATCCGCTGGTTTGAGCTTGTTCAGCGCCACGGCGACGGCCTGACGCTCGTTTGGGCTCAGGTGCAGCGCAGTGGGCCAGTGCAGGTTATCCACCGCTGGGGTCGCGCGCGGTACTGTACAAATACTTTCTTTTAATACAGTACAGGCGGCGTTCGGATTCCGAACGGTGCGGGAAACACTGGCGTTCAGACTCGGTTCGGAATCCGAACGAGGGCCTGTACGATTCCGAACGAGGGCATTTTCTCCCGGTTCCGAATCGTGCAGAGTGGCATCGGTTGCCGGATCCAATCCTTGCTGCGCCCAAAGTTCGCCCGAACTGTCGAGCCGCGTCGGTAACCGATCCCGATCGATATTCGTGTCTTGGCGGACTTCCTCCACAACGTGCTGGGCGACAATACGTACCGCCTTGGTGGCATGACCGAGGGCATGTCCGACCAGCGCCAGGTAATCCTGATCCAGTTCCATGGCTTCTGCGGGGGTTAACGGCTCATCGTGCAGAACGTACAGCGAACCTTGAAGACGTCCGCTGAGCTGATCGCGTCCGCGACTCACCAAACTGAGCCAGCGGGTCAACCTGAGCATCGTCAACACCCGAGCAATGGTTTCACGGGAGGCTGACGCACCGTAGGGCACGCTTGATAGGTAAGGCTGCAAATCCTCATAGCGCGGTGTGACCACGCCCTGACCGTGCAGCATGAGTCGAAACACCTGCCAGGCATTGCGCTCCAATGGCGTCAGCCGACTATCCAACAGCAGCCGACGTGGCACGACTTCGTGAGATTGGCCACTGAACAAAAAGCCCGCCTGCAGGGCCTTGTTGGAGGGATGTTCAGTGGTGGGGCGTGCGGGCCAGCGCTCACTCAGCTGCTGGGTGCATTGCTGCAGGACACGCTGCCAGCGATTGGAAGGGGCAGTGTTCATGTGTCGTTGCTGTACTGGTCAATCTGCTGCCACACGATGGTCAAGCTGATCTGTTGTTCTTCGGCCAGCATCATCATGGCGTCGAGCTGATCTTCAGTACCATCTTGCGCACGCAACTGGCACCAACGCTGCCAAAGTGAATGTTCCTGGGCTTCGCTCAAATGCTGAGGACGGCCCTTACGGGTTTCTATCTTGAGCAGACGTCGGCGCAGGGCGGTTTCCGAATGCGCCAAGCCAAAGCACTGGTACATGATGGTGCTGCTGGCGCCCAGCTTGAGCGCGCGGTTGATCAATCGCTCGTTCTGCTCGTCGCGCTCGGCTTGTTCGATCAATCGATGCAGCACCGGCGAGTCGATCTTGACCTCTACCCAGGGTACGGTGGCATGGGCCAGGCGTGACAGGGTTGTGGGCGGTAGGGATTGCAACAAGTAGATGTCGTCTTCACCCAGCCCAAGTGCCTTGCAGCGCTGCAAATTACCCAGGCGCAACTCGTGAAGCACTTGGGTCAGCATGGCCTGATTGAGCACATTGAAGGACAGGTTCATGGCAGCTCCTTCGGTGAATCAGCTTCAGGGGTAAGCGTTAGGTCGATCAGGCGCCGGGCCAGACGGATCAGGCGATACAGTTTGATTAACAAACTGTCGGGCAGTCGCTCCAGGCCTACGTCCATGATGGGATGGTCTGGCAGCGGAAATTGGTAAATCCCCAGCAACAGTTGGCCGAACAAGGCTGAGGGCAGTTGCTTGCGATCCTCCCAGTTCACGTCGTCTTGAGCGCGCATTAGGGCCAGGAGCAGAAGGTGAACGCCGGTCGAGCGAGGTGTCGCAAGATCTACCAGCTCCATATCTAGGGCAAAACCCAATCCATGCTGCTGATCGATGATGCTCTCGGGATGTCCGGCATAGGTCGCCATTTCCCGCGCCAGTCCGGCGATGGCTGAACGCAGTTTTTTGGGGCTATCCAGTGTGGGTGCGATGGTCCAGATGTTATCGATCGCGCAGGTTTCGACGGGCGGTGTTACTTCAGTGGCAATGTCGCGATCGATTTGTTCGCGAATCTGTTGAACGCGTGACGGAGGGCTGACCGCTGAGGCGATATTCGTTTCGGGCGGTGTGAGCAGCTCCTCTCGCGCTGTTTTGGTCTGGGCGCTGGTCTCGGCTGATTGGGGACGTGACTCGGAGGGGGGAACTCCGACCGAGGCTTCATCAACGCTCGGCAGATGCCTGTTCTCCGAGGACGTGGTAACAACAACGCCAGGCGTCGAGATGACCCGTTGGGTGTCGCTCAGTTCCAGGGCCAGCATTCGGTAGGACTGTCCGAGCAAACGGCTCATGCGTTCGAGCAGTTCATCCTGTATCTGCTCAATATCGAAGGCCTCGGGTTCGGCATCGAAGTAACCCAGGGTATCGAGCCAAAATTCGGCGAACGCAATGGTGGCGTTTGGATAACGGTTCCAAGTTCGTTCAGCCTGGCTACGTAGGCCGATCAGGCGTTCGATTTGCGGCTTACCCAATCCGGCATACAGGGTTTGTGGAATGGCGGGCAGTAAGTGTTCAAGGGTGTCGAGCATCCGGCTAATGTGCGACTGCGAAATGGGATAGCCTCCAGCGACAAGGCGTCGTGCCAGCTCACGTTGCGAGAGCACAGCGCCATCTGGTTCGAGCATGGTTTTGAGTTTGGCCACAGCCAGTGCTCGTTCGATGAAGGTGAGTTGGCCGTGCAGATCGCTTTCGGCCAGATGGCCGAGCAGGGCGGTGATTTCATTGGCCCAGGGTCGGAACAGGCAGTGAATGCGAAAAAAACGTTCGTCGCGGGTTTCCTGCCACAGCTCGCCGAGAATCGCCAAGCGCGTATTACCGCCGTTGCGGATGATGAAATAGGTTTCCCCTGGGCGGCGAGTAATCGGCGGTGGTTGATCCAGACCGCGTTCACGGATCGAGGCCTTGATATCGTCGTACAGCGGATTACGGATGAAGCGCGGGTTGTGTTCGTAGGGCCGCAACTGCTCCAGCGTGACCAGCATAGGCGTGTCAGTGAGTGGGTCGGGCAGACGCTCTACTTCTGGACCCCGAGGGAAGTGGTCCTGGTGCAGCTTGTCGGAGATCTCCTCCTGACTGAGCTTCTTCATCAGAACATCCTCAATTAACGCCGGTTGCGCAAATGGTCGCCGACCTCGAACTTGACGATCTCGACGGTCCCCGAACCTTCGAAATGTCGGGAGAGTTCTGCGAGGAACCACCCCATGGCCGAGCGCCCACCCTGCAGACGAAAGACCACGGTGCAGTACTCCTCGCAAGGTGGGTGGTGGGGTTGAATGGACGGTGGAACGATGATGGGAAGCTGATCCAACATCAACAGACTCCTTGCCAAACGCTGTTGGCATCAAGATCGATTAACCTAAACGGCTATCGAGAACACTCGCGCGACGAGTCGCCTGATTGAATCACCGAGACTCTGTTTACCGTGTAGATTGCCGAACGCCATTCCGGGAACAGCTCGGCGGCCAACGCTTGCATGGTTTCTAGCGTTGATGACGAACGTCGTCCGGGTGACTGGTGACTCTCCATTCGGTGTACTGGAAGTCCAAGAGATGCGGCGTTGAGGTACGCCACCCGATCTGGAATTAGGGTATCTAGGATTGATATGTTGGGTGTTTTAATGAAGGTTTCGCGCAGACCCCGAATGATCATCTGGGTATCCTTCCACCGTGCGTTCACTTGGTTAAGCAGCAGTCGCAGCGATGGTGTTGTTATGCCCAAGTGACGAAACGGTTCTAGTTCACTCAGCAGCTTTAGGATGCCGCGATGCAGCTCGCGTGCGGCGAGCATTTCCGGAGTGACGGGCGAGAGGGCAAGATCGGAGGCCAGCGTGGCCATCTCCAGAAGCACGCTGCGTGCGCCTTGGGTGTCGATCAAAAGAAGGTCATAGCTGGCGCCGAATTGGTCAAGTAAATTTCGCAGCCGCAGCCGACAGTCGGGGGCATGCAGCAGTAATGTGCTCAACCGACCTTGATCGTCATTGGAGATAATCAAGTCGAGACCTTTGACCTCTGTTTTGGAAATAATCTGTGCAGGAGATGTCTGATTGAGTGCTATGAACTCGTACGTACCCGCAGACGCTTTTTGATTCAATGCGTAATAGCTGGAGAGGGTGGGTTGGCTGTCCAGATCAAGTAGCAGCACACGGAGGCCCGCATCCGCTAGCAGACCGGCAAGATTGGCCGCTACAGTGGTTTTGCCGACACCCCCTTTGGTCGAAACAATCGATATCACACGCATACCATCAGCCCTGTTGCACCAAACGCTCGGTGATCCATTGCTCGATTTCCAGAGAGTCCCATCCGACTGCACGCAGTCCAATACGTTTAGCTTTAGGGAACTTACCTTCCTTCATCAGGTTGTAGATGTGAGCGCGCTTGAATCCGGTTTTTCGCTCCACCTCTTCACGGCGCATGATATGGCGCTCGACCTGAGGATTAGGTGCATCAGCCGTAGAGAAAGATTGATTAAGCATGTTGGTCACTCCTAGCGCCGTATGGCATCGGGTGGGAAGTGACCTGGATTCAATAGTAGAAAGCGGGAGTAGTCATTGCAGTGCAATTGAAGTGATTGCAGTGCAACCCTCACTTTTTAGCCTTTGCAAGGTTGCGTCTGCCGGCCGCAAACTTTCCGTCTAGTGTGCGTTTGCTCAGACCCTTTACGCCGCCGTAGTGCGCGGTAATTGAGTCGACGAGAGAAGCTTGGCTGTCGAAAACGGAGTGCCGTCTACCGGTACTGGTGGAACCTAAGATGGTTTCGACCAGCGCGCCGATAATGTTAAGTAAAGTTTCCTTGCTGTCTTCACTAAGTTGGAGTTTGTTTTCGGCGAGCTCGCGAAGCTGTTCGCGCTCCAGTCCTGCAGCTTTCAACTCATCAGTCAAAGTTTGGAGTTTCGCGTCACTAGCTTTTAGCTGTACCTGTAGGGCATCTCGATCGGCTTGTAAGATCAAGTACGTGTGGTTGTGGATTGTTTCCTGACTGATTAGCGGTGGGCCGAAAAGAAAAGATGGTCGTTGATCAGGGTGGGACATAGACATCCAGCGCTTTAAATCTGAATGTCGGATGGTCATGAGCCTGAAGTCGACAGGTGTGCCTGGAGTGACCGTAATACCCAAGGCTCCGTACGGAATCTCACGATTTCGAATGGCATCCAGAATCTTCCAGAAGTTCGCGTGCAGGCACGGCCACTGCGGAAACTCATTGCTTAGGCGATCGGGATGGCCCCATGCGAACTCGAGGATCACGGACTCATGAGCAGTTAAATTACTCCAACGTATTGCGGCTTCGATGGGCCTGTAGAACAGCTTTTCAGTTGGAGTCACTCTACTAGCTTCGTTCATAGAGGTGGCCTCTAATAGAAGGGTAGTCCGCTACGGGAGGTCTGAATGCCTTACGCGATGAAATAGGCTTCCGTGCGGTTGCTGCCAGTGTGAATTTGTTCATGCAAGTCGCGGCTTGGAAGTCGTTAGGGATAAATACCCAGCGCGTGCATTCGCCGATCCCAGCAGTTAGCGAACTAATGGCTTGAGCTCGGTGCGCGAAGGAAAATCTAGACAAACGCTCACGTCGTCGCGTAACCGAAAATTACTATTTATTTCCTGGATAATGCAATTTTGCGTTGTCGTTATCTGTGGGGGGCTAGTGAGTGGTCAGTGACGGCTTTAGTTTTTGCTAAGTGCAAAGAATCCCTTTATAAGTGCAATAGCTCCTGGCTTTTTTTACTGTCGCCTTAGATTTATTTTTTCAGTGCTTATGTCTATGGCTTTCAGTTATGAGCTAATGGTCAATCGTTATAGTTGCCGCCGGTTTTGTTGTGTTAGGTTTTTATAAGTTCTATCGAAACAGCAAGGGAGGTCGTGACGTGAATGGATTTATAGAGACCGATAATCTTAGTTATTTCAAAGTCAATCGACAGGCTTATGTTTCCCCCCAGGTTTACCAGCAAGAACTCGAATCGGTCTTCGACAAGAGTTGGTTGTATCTGGCCCACCTCAGCGAGGTGCCAGCGGCCGGGGACTTCCTTACCCGTGACGTGGGCGGGCGCAACCTGATCTTCCAGCGTCAGGGCAACGGTGAACTTGCGGTGTTCCTCAATGCCTGTTCGCACCGGGGGGCGCGGGTGTGTTCCGAGCCTCAGGGCAATACCCAGCGCTTTACCTGTCCTTACCACGGTTGGACCTACGACACGACGGGCGCGCTGATCGGCCAGCCTGACAAGGCAGCCTACGAGCATCACGGCCAATGCAACCTCGACCTGTCGCTGGCCCGCATCAAGCACTCCGTCTACAAGGGTTTTGTCTTCATCCACTTTGCCCGCACGCAGAACACCCTGGAGGACTACCTCGGACAGGCTGCCGACTACATCGACCTGATCCTCGACCAGTCCGAATCCTCCCTGGAAATCATCCCTGGCGCGTTTGACCATGCCATTCAAGGCAACTGGAAATTGCTCGCCGAGAACGGTGTCGATGCCTACCACCTGCCGTTCGCCCACAAGCGTTATCTCGAATACCTCAACACCCTGGGTACCGATCCGGCGTCCCACAAGCGTACCGGCGAAGGCTTGTCCCTGGGCAACGGGCACGGCTTGATCATGAGCGGGCCTCCCTCCACGGGCCGGCCGATTGCCTACTGGAGCCCGTTGTTTCCCGAGGCACTGAAAGCGCCGATTGCCGCCAAGTTCGAGCACCTGGTGCAGCGCTTCGGCCTGGCGCGGGCGCAGACCATTGCCCACACCAACAAGAGCCTGTTCATCTTTCCCAACCTGGTGATCAACGACATCCTGGGCCTGAACATCCGCACCTTTTTCCCCGTCTCCGCCACCCAGGTCAATGTCACCGTATGGGGCGCGGGGTTCAGCAACGAGAGCCGCGAGGAGCGGGCGGCGCGGATCAACGGCCTGATCTCCTTTATTGGCCCGGGCGGCTTCGGCACCCCGGATGATGTGGAAATCCTTGAGTCCTGCCAGCGGGCCTATGCCCACAGTGCCCTGGGCTACAGCGATTTTTCCCGGGGCATGGGGCCAGGCACCCAGCGCCACACCGATGAAGAACAAAACCGCAGTTTCTGGCGTGAATGGAGCCGTCGCCTCGGGCAACAGATCCCTCTGCGCCAACTGGCCATCGCTGTTTAGCCAGCCACTATCACCGACTCCTGGCAGATCCTCCACGCGCACATAGCTTGGGCTACGTGGGGAATATCGGGCACTGCAAGGGCATTATTCATGTGCGGAATTGCCGGATGGACCGATTGGACCCAAGACCTGCGCCCCCAGCGCGAGGTGATCGAAAACATGACGCGCACCCTGGCGCTGCGGGGCCCGGACGCCGAAGGAATATGGGTGGCGCCCCACGCGCTGCTGGGGCATCGGCGTCTGTCGATCATTGACCTGGTCCATGGCGCCCAACCCATGGCTGACGCCAGCAACGAAGTGGTACTGACCTACAGCGGAGAGGTCTACAACTACCTGGCCTTGCGCGAAGAACTGCAGGCGCTGGGGCAGGCCTTCACCACCCGTTCGGACACTGAAGTGGTGCTGCGTGCCTACCTGCAATGGGGCGAGCAGGCCTTCGCCCGGTTGACCGGGATTTTCGCCTTTGCCCTGTGGGATGAACGGGACCAAAGCCTGTGGCTGGTTCGCGACCGTTTTGGTGTCAAGCCGCTGTATTACTTTGCCACCGGCACTGGCGTGCTGTTCGGCTCCGAGCCCAAGGCCATCCTTGCCCATCCCCAGGTACGCCCGGTGCTGGATGCTAGTGGGGTTGCCGAGCTGTTTGCCCTGAGTACCGCGCCCACGCCTGGCCACGGGATCTACCAGGGTTTTTATCAGCTCAAGCCTGGCCATGCCTTG
Organism: Pseudomonas sp. GW823-FHT02F05; assembly: GCF_058797315.1. Taxonomy (NCBI): domain Bacteria; kingdom Pseudomonadati; phylum Pseudomonadota; class Gammaproteobacteria; order Pseudomonadales; family Pseudomonadaceae; genus Pseudomonas; species Pseudomonas sp. GW823-FHT02F05. The sequence continues at coordinate 128,748 of NZ_JBXAJM010000002.1, read as the reverse complement.
AGGTTCGATGCCAACGGGCGGCAGGACCTTGTCTACTGGTCGCTGACGGCCGAGCCTCACAGTGACAGCCCGGCCGACACTGCCCGGCAGGTTGGCAGCTTGTTGCGCCAGGTGGTCGAGGAACAATTGGTGGCGGACGTACCCCTGGGCAGCCTGCTTTCCGGCGGCCTGGATTCCAGCGCCATCAGCGCCTATGCCGCTCAGGCGCTGGGGCGTGAAGGGCGCTCGTTGCCGACTTTTTCGGTGGACTTTACCGGCGGTGGTGAAGGCTTTACCCCAACCTCGTGGCAAAGCAGTTGGGACGAACCGTTCGCGCAGTTGGCATCGGCAGCACTGGGTACGCCACACACCACCTTGGCGGTCGCACCCGAACAGGTGCTGGAGCAGGAAGAGGCGGTACTGCGTGCCCGGGACCTGCCGGGTTGGGGAGAGCTGGACAGTTCGCTGTACCTGCTGTTCCAGCAGGTGCGCGAGCACACCACGGTGGCGCTCTCGGGGGAGTCGGCGGACGAGGTGTTCGGCGGTTATCCGTTTTTTCACGACCAGCAGGCCCTGAATTTTTCCGGGTTTCCTTGGCTGGCGGGCAAGAGTGGTCTTTGGGAACTGCTGCGGCCCGAGGTCGCCGAGCGGGTTGCACCGCAGGCGTACATGGCCAGGCGTTACCAGGAAGCGTTGGCGGAGGTTCCGCACCTGGCCGCAGACAGCCCGGTTGAGCGGCGACAGCGCGAGGTCACGTACCTGGCACTGACGCGCTGGTTGCCGGCGATGCTCGACCGCAAGGACCGCATCAGCATGGCGGTGGGCCTGGAGGTGCGGGTGCCGTTTTGCGATCACCGCCTGGTGGACTACGTATGGAATGTGCCCTGGTCGATCAAGAGCGTGGCCGGGGAGGGCAAGACTCTGTTGCGCAACGCCGTGCGCGGCGAATTGCCCGAAGCGATTGTCGAGCGCAGGAAAAGCGGCTTTCCGGCCAATCCCGACCCGCGCTACCTGGCGTTGTTGCGCAGCCAGCTCAGGCAGTTGCTGATTGACGGCGACTCGCCGGTGTTAGACCTGGTGGATGCGCGCCGGGTGGGTGAGCTGCTCGAACTGGAGCAGCCGCTGCCCAGTCCCCGGGCCTCCAGCAGCCCCACGGCCGGCCTGGCCTACCTGCTGAACCTGGACCGCTGGTTACGCCTGTACCAGGTGGAAATCCGCCTCTAGCACCGCCTTCAACCTTCAGGGGACATGCCCATGAGCCTTCCATTGAACATCAGCGCCCCGAGCTTGCAGGCCCGGGTCAGCGACTTCCTGATCAGCGAAGCCGAGTTGCTGGACAACCGCGAGCTGGAAACCTGGATCGGCCTGTTCGATCAACCCGCCCAGTACCGGGTACTGCCGTTGCAACGCCATCTGGTTGAGGGTGAGCCCCACGACAGCCTGTTCATCATTGCCGATGACTACGGCCGCCTGCGTGAGCGGGTCGACAGCCTGCTCAGTGGCCATAGCTGGATGGAGACGCCGCCTTCGCGTACCCGACGGCTGGTGAGCAACGTGCGGATCAAGTCCAGGGACGGCGAGCAGTTGACCATCAAAAGCAACTTCGTGGTGCACCAGTTTCGCAACCAGCAAACCTGGTACTTCGTCGGCGAGGCCACCCATGTGCTGTACGACAGCCCTCGTGGCTTGCGGATTCTCAAGCGCGAAATTCGCCTGGACCACGAAACCATCAGTGCCCAGCGGCGCATCAGCATCATTTTATGAGGCAGGAGCCCTTCATGAGTCATTCATTGCTTCCCGGTTTCGAGTACTCGACCCTGACCACCCGCGGTGCGCGGATTCAGGTGGCGGTCAAGGGCAGTGGCCCGCCACTGTTGCTGTTGCACGGTTACCCGCAAAACCACCTAGCCTGGCACCGCGTTGCCCCGCGCCTGGCCGAGGACTACACCGTGGTGCTGGCAGACCTGCGCGGCTACGGCGAATCCCGCGCCCTGGATGCTGACGCTCCGGGCGCTTATGACAAGAGCGCACTGGCCCTGGATCAGTTGGACGTCATGCAGAAGCTGGGGTTTTCGCGGTTCGCGGTAGTGGGCCATGACCGTGGCGCACGGGTGGCGTATCGCTTGGCGCTGGAACACCCGCAGGTGGTGAGTGCTCTGGTGTCGCTGACAGTGGTGCCGATCCTGGATGTCTGGGCGGGGGTCAACAAGGCCTTTGCCCTGAACGCCTACCACTGGTTTTTCCTGGCCCAGCCGTTTGATCTGCCGGAGCGGCTGATCGGTGCCAACCCCGGCTATTTCCTTGACTGGACGTTACAGCGCATGGCTCAGGGGCGCGATATTTATCATCCGCAGGCGCTGGAAAGTTACCACCAGGCTTTTGCCCGTCCCGAGGTATTGCACGCGATGTGCGAAGACTACCGGGCGGCAGCCGGCGCCGATGCCGCCGCCGACCAGGCCGACCGCGACGCCGGTCACCAGTTGCGCTGCCCGGTGCTGGTGCTGTGGCAGGACCGTCCCTACGCAGCGGCCAGCCACCCGTTGACGGTGTGGCGATCCTGGGCCGTGGAGGTGCGGGGCGCGGCGATTGCGGCCAGCCATATGCTGGCCGAAGAAGCACCCGAGGCGGTACTGGAGCAGCTCTTGCCCTTCCTGCATCAGGTTGCGCAGCCATGAGTGCGGCACCCCTGACGCCAGCCGAGCAAGGTGCGCTGTGGCGTCAGCGTCTGTTTGAGGCCCACAGCGCGATGACTGCCTACCTGATCCAGGAACATCGGGCGCAGGACCTCGCCGACTGGGTTGACGTCACCGGGCGGATCTTCCGCGACTTGCCGCCCGCCTTGGGCGCCGGCAGTACCGAGTGGCAGGCGGTGTTTTTCCGCACCCAGGCGTTGATCGAACAATTCATCGTGCAGCGCAAGCAGTTTTACGACCTGGATGCCTGGGCGGCCGCCACCGGCCAGGTGTATCGCGCCCTGGAGCCTGCCGGCCAGGGTGAACCCGCTGCGGCGGCAGAACGCCTGGGGCGACAGGCTTCGCTCTACGGCACGCGTTTCGAGATTCGCCAGGTCGCCCCCGACGCCAGTCTGTTCAAGGTGCACCACTGCGGAATCTGGGACTACCGCGAGCGTGCCCGAGCCAACGGCGTGCCAGTCACCTTGAAGTCGGCTTGCACCTATTGCACCAAGTTGCTGTCTTCGCTGGTCCATGCCAAGGGGTGTGACGCCCGCTGGACGTTGCTGGCCGACGAACAGGGCCATGGCTGCGAATGGACCATTACCAAGGAAAGCCTCATTCACGCAGGAGTCGTCGAGCATGAGCACGATCATTGAGCAAGCCCGTACCCTGGCCGGTTATGAAACCTCCAGCCAACTCTTGCAGTTGCGTGACCAGGACTGGGTCCTGGGGCGTGCACAGATCCAGCCCAGACGTTTGCTCGACCTGGGTTGCGGCATCGGTTCGCTGCTGCAGGGCGCCGTGGAGCGCTGGCCGAGCCTGGAGCAGGTGTGGGGCATCGAGCGTTCGCAGTTGCGCCTGGACCTGGCGCGCGAGCAATTACGCCATGTCCCGGCCGAGGTGGTGTTGCAGCAGGGCGACCTGCTGGACCTGCCCGCGCTGGAGCAGCGTTTTGACCTGATAAGCATGACTGCTGTCCTGCATTGGTTGTATCCCCATGAGGACAGGTTGTTCCAGTGGGTGGCACGGCATCTGGGTGAACAGGGCGTGTTTCTCTTCACGTCTCATCACCCCGTTTCGCAGCAAGGGTTGGGCGGTGAGGATGAGTTGGTAGCCGAGGCACTGCTGGCGATGAAACTGGTCACGCCGGGGCACGTGCAGGCGCATTTCGCCGAAGCGGCGGTACTGCCGATGGGCACGCGTACCCGACCACGGGTGGCGCTGGAAGCACTGGTGCAGCGCCATTTTCAGGTGCGTTCGATTGCCAGTCGCTCGGCGGCGCTGCGGATCCACAGCATCGAGGAATATCAGCGCTTTCACGCCGCTACCTTTGGCACCTATTTCAGCCCGTTGGTGCCACCGGAACGAATCGAGGAGTTCTTTGCCCGCCTGGGCGCCATCGCCGAACAACGCATGGCGCGCCAGGGGCATGTGACAGACATCCCCGTCAGCGTCTGGCGCTGTGTACGACGTGCGGAAAAAAGTGGGGCATAACCTTATGAATAAACAGTCTGGATCGCTGCTGAAAAAGCCCTGGGCCATTTGCACTCACAGGTACGTGATTCCCTTAGGGTAAGTTGATGATGTCCATTGAACGTCCATCCTGTTTGCACCGTACTCCCATGATCTGGGCTGTGGGCTTTACCTGCCTGATGGCGGTTGAGCCCCTCTGGGCCCAACCTGCCGCGCCGGCGGGCAAGGTTCAGGTGTTGTCTTTTGATATTCCGGCGGGGGATTTGTCTCAGGTGCTGCTGAGCATCGCCCGCCAGAGCCGCACGCCGATCTCGTTTGATCAGGCGCGGGTGCAGGGGTTGTCGGGGCCTGCCATCAAAGGCTCGTTGAGCATGGACCAGGCCCTGGAGCAAGCATTGCGCGGCAGCGGCCTGGGTTTCAGCCGCAACGCCTCCGGCGTATTGACCTTGCACACGGTGGCCTCCCAGGCGCCGCAGCCCACCACCTCAACCCTCGCCACCTCGGCGGGAACCCTGGCCACCGTGGTGGTGACCGGGACTCGCCAGGCCGACGTCAAGGCCACTGACAGCCTGAGCCCGATTGACGTGGTCTCCAACGAGCAATTGCGCCAGACCGGCACCCAGAATGTGCGCGAAGCCTTGATCAAGTTATTGCCCTCGTTGTCGCGCCAGGCCCAGGCCTACAACGCTTCGGCGCTGACCAACGCGCAGTCCCTGCGGGGCCTGAGCCCCAACCATGTACTGGTGCTGGTCAATGGCAAGCGTCGCCACGAGACGGCCAATATTAACGTCAGCGGCGGCTTGCAGAGTGGTTCCACCGGGGTCGACCTGGATACCATCCCCATGGCCGCCATCGACCACATCGAAGTACTGCGCGACGGCGCCTCGGCCCAATACGGCTCCGATGCCATTGCCGGGGTGATCAACATCATTCTGCGCTCGGCCGACCACGGCGGGTTGGTCTCTTACAACGCTGGCCAGTACGGCGCGGGTGACGGCTTTTCCCAGGGCGGGGCGGTGAACAACGGCTACCGGGTGGGGGAGACCGGCTATCTGAATCTCAGCGCCGAGTTCCGCGAGCAAAAGAGTACGATCCGCGCCGGCATCGACGAGCGTACCGGGCATTACGGCAACCCCTCCATTGGCGACCCGGCCGTGCATCGCCAGGCCCTGGCGTTCAACACAGGGGCGGCGCTGACCGACCAGCTGGATTTCTACAGCTTCGCGACCTACACCCATCGCACGGTGTCGTCGGCGCAGATCTACCAGTTGCCCACACTGGTGCCGACCATTTACCCCAACGGCTTTACGCCACGCATCACCAGTGATGAGGACGACTATTCCCTCACCGCCGGCCTGCGCGGCGTGGAACTGTTCGGTGACTGGGACTGGGACCTGAGCTCCACCTACGGCGCCGACAAGCCCGATATCGGAATGGACCACTCGGTGAACCTCGCGCTGTACAACGAAACCGGCACCACCCCGCGCAAGTTTGACCTGGCCGAATACAAGGTCACCCAATGGACCAACAACCTGGACCTGCGCCGTGCCTTCGACGTGGCGCTGCTGCCCAAGCCGCTGAACTTTTCCTGGGGGCTGGAGCAGCGCCGCGACCTGTATAAGGTTGGCGCCGGCGATTACTACTCCTACTACAACGGCGGCTCCAAAGCCTTGCCCGGCCAGGCACCCGCCACTGCCGGGCAGTGGACGCGGGACGTGCTGGGCGGCTACCTGGACCTCTCCACCCACCTGACCGAGCAATGGCAAGTGGCGACGGCGGCCCGTTACGAGCATTACAGCGACTTTGGCAGTACCACCAACGGCAAGCTCTCGACCCGGTACGATTTCAACCCCCAGGTGGGCCTGCGGGCCAGTGTCAGTTCCGGGTTTCGTGCGCCGTCCCTGGCCCAGGAGAACTATACCAGCCTTGGGGTCTCGCCGACGATTGCCACCGGGTTGCTCGCCGCCAACTCGGCGGCGGCCAAGATGCTGGGAGCCGAGGACCTCAAGCCCGAGAAGTCGATCAACTACAACCTGGGGTTGGTGCTCAACCCGCTGAGCGACTTGAATATCGCCATCGACGCGTACCAGATCACCCTGCGTGACCGTATCGTCGACGGCGGCACCTACTCGGGCCAGCAAGCCATCGACGCGCTACGTGCCGGCGGCATTTCGGTGCCGTCGGGCCTGGCCTCGGTAAGCACTCACTACATGACCAATGGCGCCGACACCCGCACCCACGGTGTCGACATCACGGCCACCTACCTGACCCGGCTCGACGGCTGGGGCCAGATCGACTGGCGCCTGGGCGCCAACTTCAACTGCACCAAGCTGCTGAAAAACCACATCGGCAGCGACGGCCGGCCGCTGCTCAACGATCAGCAACAGGCCTGGATCACCAGTTCCACACCCCGTAGCCAGGTGTCCCTGGAAGCCAATTGGAGTCGCGATAAATGGGGCCTGACCGTACGCGAGACGCGCTACAGCAAAACCATCTCTGAACTGGACTATTACACCGGGCCCAATGCGTACTCCACCACCGAGTTCAACCATTTCGAGAACTCCCCCAAGTACCTCACCGACATCGAGTTGCGCTACGCCGCGACTCGCCAACTGTCGCTGGCCGTGGGTGCAAACAACGTGTTCGACGTCAAACCCGACAAACTGCCCGCTGAAAGCGCTTACCTGGGGTTCAACCACTACGACACCTATGCCTCGCAGATCAGCTTCAACGGGGCTTTCTATTACGTGAACGCGGTCTACAGCTTCTAGGGGAGGTGAACACGATGTCCATTGAATTGCGCGGCGGCGTGCGTGCCTGTGCCGTCGCCGGTGACACGGTGTTTGAACGCCAGGCCGGGCGTTTCCTGCCCGACCTGCGCAGTCGCCCGGTATGCCCCTTCGATATTCAGCAGAAAGCCCGGTTGGAGGAGGCCGATGGCCTGGACAGTGCCTTGGTGACCGTGGCCAGCGCGTGGCCGGACCCCTGGCTGGTGGCCGGTTACGCCTTGTCGTCTACCGACACACTGCGGGTGACCGTGGCCCACCGTCCAGGTGTCACTCAACCCACCGTCGCGGCACGCTCCCTGGCGACCCTGGACCGTTTGTCCCAGGGACGTGCGGCGGTGCATGTGGTGATCGGCTCCAGCGACGCCGATGTGCGCCGCGACGGTGATTTTGCCGACAAGGAGCAACGCTATCGGCGAGCCTTCGAATACCTGGATATCTTCACCCGCACCCTGGCCAGTTCCGAGCCCTTCGATTATGCGGGCGAGTTCTATCGGCTCGAGAACGCCGGCAGCGGCTTTTCGGCGGTGCAGCAGCCGCGTCCGCCCTTATCCATCGGTGGTTCGTCGGACAGTGCCCAGCAACTGGCGGTGCGCTTTGCCGACATCTACGCCGGCAGCTTCAGCAGCCCTGAGGCCACCTATCAGCTGAAAGTGAAACTGCAGGCATTGGCCGATGGGCGCCCCTTGAAGTTCTGGAAGCATTTCCAGGTGATTCTCGGCGAGACCGAACAGGCGGCGCGTGACACCGCGCGAAAGTGGCGTGAGGCAGCCCTGGGCTTGTTATTGGCGCGCCCCGCTGCGGAACTGAGTGCCTCACCTCAGTTGGCGCGGGACAACGAACGCGAGATGCTCGGGCAGTTGAGCCCGGCCAGGCGTCAGCAATGGGCGGTCGAAGTGGTCGAGCGCGCGTTCGCCGGCCTGCGGGTCGGAACGATCGACAAGGTCGCCTTGGACATCCTGGCGTTTCATCAGGCTGGCATCGATATTGTCCAATTGGAGGCCACCACCGAGAGTGCGCTCGATATTCAGTTGCGGCGCGAGTTGATCGAGCGCCTGAGGGCGGCCTCATGAGTGATAGGTCCATCAGCCGGACCGAACCGCTGGTCGAACCGCGCGCTTCTGAGTTCACACCGGTGACGCTGGGGGTGTTGCTGGCCTGTGTCATCGGCGTCATCGTTGGCCCCACCGGGTTGGTGATCAGCAGTTTCTCGTTGTTTATCGACCCCATCAGCGCCGAATTGCACTGGGACCGCAGCCAAGTGGCATTGCTGGTGACCTGGCTGGGCTTGGCGGTGGCGCTAAGCAGCCCGTTCAAAGGCTGGGCAGTAGACCGTTGGGGCGCGCGGGCGCTGGTGTTGCCCCTTACGGCACCGCTGGCGGTGTGCATGGCCTGCACGGCCTGGGTACGGGCCGACTGGCAGTTGTACCTGTTATTTTTGCTGATGGGTTTGCTGGCGCCGGGCAACATTCCCTATGCGCGAATTCTCGGCGGTTGGTTCAATCATCGACGGGGGGCCGCCTATGGGCTGCTGGGCCTGGGTTTCGGCGTCGGTGGTCCGCTGGCGTTATACACCGGCAACCTGTGTATCGAGGCGTTTGGGTGGCGCACCACCTATTTGATCTACGGCCTGCTTGAGGGGCTGGTGGCCTTGCCCCTGTTGTGGTGGCTGTTTCGCGAGCGGCCTGTGGTGGTGTCTGCATCCAGCCGGCGGCGCCCGACCGAGGGCAGCACACCGCGCCAGGCCTGGGCGGGGATAACGTTCTGGTTGATTCTGGCAAATTTGCTGCTGGGGGTGTTTGCGGTCACTGGGGTGATCATCCATGGCGTGCCCTTACTGGTGGAGAAGGGCCTGACACGCTCAGACGCCGTAGACGTGCTGTCGGCGTTGTGGCTGGGCATGATCGTGTCGCAACCGCTGCTGGGGCTTGCACTGGACCGCTACAACAGCCCCCGGGTGGCGCTGCCATTTGCATTGCTGGCGGTGTTGGGCATGCTGGTGTTGATTCAGGCCGGCCAGCACGGCTGGCTGTGGGCCGCGGTGTTCCTGATCGGCCTTGGTGCTGGCGGTGAAACCGGCACTACCCAGTATTTTCTGACGCGGTATTTTGGCTTGCGCCACTTCAGCGTGATCTATGGTTCGGTGCAGCCGTTTACATTTGCCATCGCGATCAGCCTGGGCACCTATGTGTTGGGCGTGATGTATGACCGCTCGGGCGGCTACGGCTTATCGAGTCAGGTGCTGCTGGCGGCCTTCTCGGTGGCTACCGTATTGCTGTTGGGCCTGGGCCGTTATCGTTACACCGCCACCGGTTTATCAAACAAGGGAGCAACACCGCCATGAGTAAGGCATTGGAAGCCGCAAGCGAGCGCGACCGCCTGGCGCCCGGTGTATGGTTACTGGCAGTCCTGGCGTTTGTGGTCGGCACCGTTGAATTGGTGGTGGCGGGGATTCTCGATCAGCTCGCCCAGACATTCGGCGTCACCCAGGGGCAAGCCGGCTTGTTGATGAGCCTCTATGCGCTGGTCTATGCGTTGGCCGGTCCGGTATTGATCTACCTCAGCGCCAGGGTGTCCAGGCGACGCCTGTTGCTGGTGGCGCTGCTGGTGTTTGTGCTAGCCAACCTGGCCGGGGCAGCGGCGGGGACGTTCATGCTGTTGCTGCTCAGCCGGCTCCTGGTGGCGGCCAGTGCCTCGGTCACCGTGGTGGTCGCCATCACCGTCGCTGTGGCGCTGGTGCCGGCCAATCGCAGCGGGCAGGCCATCGGCCTGGTGTTCGCCGGCATCGTGGCGTCGTTGGTGCTGGGGGTGCCCCTGGGCACGCTGATTGGCGAGTACTGGGGTTGGCGCAGCCTGTTCCTGCTGCTGGCGGGCGTGGCGTTGCTCAGTGTGCCGCTGGTGTCACAGTGGCTGCCGGATATTCCCGGCGCACCCGGCATAACGCCGTCCCGGCAATGGGCGGAGCTGGTGCGGGCCAAGGTGTTTCTCGCCCATGGGGCGGCGCTGTTGCAAATGACCGGGCAATTCACGCTTTACACCTACATCGTGCCGTTTCTGGTGCGCAGCATGGGCCTGTCGAAAACCGTGATCAGCTTGGTGCTGCTGGTCTACGGTATCGGTGGCATCGTGGGCGCGGTGCTGGGCGGACGCGCGGCGGACCGATGGCCCGGGCCACGCACGTTCGTGGTGTTTCTGCTGTTGCATGCCCTGGCGATGAGCCTGTTGCCCCTGGCGACGTTTTCCTTGTTGGCGCTGCTGGTGGCGGTGGTGACCTGGTGTATTTTCAACATGGCGCCGGGCCCCGCGATCCAGAATTACCTGGTGCAACTCAACCCCGACACCGCCGCCGTGCAGATCAGCCTCAACACCAGTGCAATCCAGTTGGGCGTGGCCCTGGGGGCTTTCCTCGGCGCCGGTGTGGTGGATCATTTTTCCGTACAACTGCTGCCGTGGCTGGGAGCGGCCCTGGTACTCGGTGGTGCCGGGTGCGGCTGGTGGTCGGCACGGCTGCCCAAAACACAGGAAAACGACTGACCGTCGAGAGAACTTCAACCTGGCAAGCTCACTACCGTCGTATCCGTTGGCGTGGGGTGTCTCAAGTGACTGAATGCATATGGATAGCCCTTCACCTTTCAAGAGCACGCTGATTGCTCAACTGTTCCAGCAGAACTACGGCTGGTTGTGCCGGCGCTTGTCGCGCCACACCGGTTGCAGCCACAGCGCCGAGGACTTGGCTGCGGAAGCTTTTTTGCAAGTCTGGATGCTGCCTGACCCGGGGGCGATCCGCTCGCCCAGGGCGCTGCTGGCAACCATCGCCCAACGCTTGATGTACGAGAGTTGGCGGCGCAAGGACCTGGAGCGCGCCTACCTGCAAGTGCTGGCCGAGGCGCCGGATCAGGTCCACCCTTCGCCCCATGAACAGTGGATGCTCATCGAAAGCCTGCAAGCCATCGACCGCCTGCTCGACGGCCTCTCGGGGCAAGCCAAGACGGTGTTCGTGCTCAGTCAACTGGAGGGCCTGACCTACCTGCAGATCAGTGAACGTGTGGGGTTGTCTCAGGCGCGCATTCATCAGTTGATGAAAGAAGCGCTACGTTGCTGCTATCGGGGCCTGGAAGAATGAGCCAGGCGGACCGCGACGACGCGGTGTTGGAAGAGGCGATTGAATGGATGGCGCAGATTCAGTCCGGTTCGTTCGACAGCCAGCAGCAACAGGCGCTGGAACAATGGCGCGGGCAATCGCCACACCATGCGCGGGTCTTCGATCAGTTGCTCAAGGGCCTGGCCAGCGTCCAGGCATCCCCTTGGCGTGGGCGTACCAGCGCGCCGCTGCTGCGCGCGCTGGAGCAACCTTCGAGCCGCCGGCGATTTATCGGCAATAGCCTGAGCTTGCTCGGTGTGGTGGTGGGCGCGGGGCTACTGGGCCGATGGTTGCAATCGGGCATGGGCTTACCCAGCGAGTGGGTGACCGGCACCGGGGAGCGTCATCGCTGGCTGCTCGACGACGGCAGCCGGCTCGAGCTCAATGCCCGTAGTAAAGTGCTCCCGCGTTTCATTGACCAGCAACGCGGGCTGGTATTGCGTCGTGGCGCGTTGTTGCTGGAAGTCGCCGAGAACCCGGTATCGGCGTTCGAAGTCACCACCTCGGCCGGGATTGTGTCTAGCCAGGCCGGGCAGTTGCAGGTGGCGGAAGAGGGCGCGTGCATCCGTCTATTGACCCTGCGCGGCGAGGCGCTCCTGCGCTTGCCCACAGGGGAAAGCATTGTGGTTCCCAGCGCCCATTCCCTGCTGTTCGATGCCCGTAGAGTACTTGCCCGAGACGGCCTGCAGCCGGACGAAGGGTCGTGGGCCAGCGGTTGGCTTGAAGTCAATGACAAGCCGTTGAGTTGGGTCGCGGAGGCGTTCAGGCCTTATCTGCCCGGTGTGGTCATGCTCGACGACAAGGCTGCGAAAATTCGCGTCAACGGCCTGTTCCCGCTGGACGATATGCCCATCTCCCTTGAGATGCTGGAGCGCAGCCTGCCAGTGGCGGTCAGCCGGTATAGCGATTATTGGGTCAGTATTACTGCCTCATAGCAACCCACTTAGGTTGCCTTGGTGGTGAATGCTGGCCCGAGGTGATCTTCATAGGTTCGCACTGGGCACACACTGCTCCAGAGGCAATGCCACTCCGCGCGGAATGACGGCATAACCTTATAAAAAAACAGTCTCGATCGGCGCTAAACAATCCTGGGGGCAATTGCACACATAGGAACGTGCATCCCTCAGGTAAATCGATAATGACCATAAAACGTTTGTCTCGCGTGCCTCGCAGCTCAATGATCTGGGCGGTGGGGCTCACCCGCCTGGTGTCGGCGCCGCCGCTTTGGGCCGAGCCTTTCGCCGTGGCCGGCAAGGTCCAGGCCCTGGCTTTTGATATTCCTGGCGCAAGCCTATCCCAGGTGCTGTTGAGCATTGTCCGGCAGAGTCGTACGCCGATCTCGTTTGACCAGGCGCAGGTCGAGGGGTTGTCGGCGCCGGCGATCAAGGGCTCGTTGAGTGTTGATCAGGCGCTGGAGCAAGCATTGCGCGGCAGTGGCTTGGGGTTTAGCCGCAACAATGGCGTACTGACGTTGCACCCCGTAGCGTCCGCGCCGGCAGCATCCGTTGTGCCGCGTGCGCCGACGTCGACGGGCACGCTGGCGACGGTAGTGGTGACCGGCACTCGCCAGACCAATGTGAAAGCCAGCGAGAGCCTGAGCCCCATCGACGTGGTGAGCAGCGAGCAACTGCAGAGCAGCGGGGCGACTGACCTGCGCGACATGCTGGTCAAGTTGCTGCCCGCGCTGACTCGACAGGCGCAGCCGTTCAATGCCTCAGCCTTGACCCATACCCAGTCGTTGCGCGGCCTGAGCCCAGACCATGTGCTGGTCCTGGTCAACGGCAAACGTCGCCACGAGACGGCCAACCTGAACATCAGTGGTGGTTTGCAAAAAGGCTCGACGGGCGTCGACCTGGACACCATTCCCGTTAGCGCCATCGAGCGCATCGAGGTGCTGCGAGACGGGGCGTCCGCACAGTACGGCTCGGACGCCATCGCCGGGGTGATCAATATCATCCTCAAGTCTGCCGACCATGGGGCGCTGTTCAACACTGATATCGGGCAGTACGGCGCCGGTGACGGGCTGTCCCAGGGCTCGGGCATCAACGGCGGGCTGGCGTTCGGCGAGAGCGGTTTTCTTAACCTGAGTGCCGAATACCGGGAGCAGGAGCGTACCGTCAGGAGTGGTATCGATAACCGCACGGGCCATCGCGACAACATTTCCATCGGTGACCCTGCCTTCCATCGCCAGTCGATGGCATACAACAGCGGCTATGGTTTTGACGATGACGTCGAGCTGTATAGCTTTGGGACCTACACCAGCCGAAAGGGCTCGTCGGCGGCAAACTATCGCCTGGGTTCGGTGGCTCCGACGATCTACCCGCAAGGCTTTACCCCGCGCCCCAATAATGACGAGGATGACTATTCGGCCGTCTTCGGCATCCGCGGTAACTCGTTATTCGATCAATGGCACTGGGACCTGAGCACCGCCTATGGCGCCGATAGGCCCGAAATCAGCATGACCCAATCGGTCAACGCGGCGCTCTATCGCAACACCGGCACCAGCCCCACCAGTTTCGACCTGGCTACGTATCGCAACACCCAGTGGACCAACAATTTTGACATCGGCCGCGCTTATGACGTCGGGTTCCTTACCAAACCGTTGAATGTCGCGCTGGGCCTGGAGCAACGGCGGGAGACCTATCAGATCAACGCCGGCGATCCGGCTTCGTACGACCTGGGCGGAGCTGAGGGGCTGGCCGGGCTCTCACCGCTGAGTGCGGGCAAATGGTCGCGTGATGTGCTGGCGTCCTACATCGATCTGTCGTCGTCGATCACCGAGAAATGGCAGGTGGACGTTGCCGGCCGCTACGAGCATTTCAGCGAGTTTGGCAGCACGACCAATGGCAAATTATCCACCCGCTATGACTTCACGCCGGGGGTGGCTGTGCGCGCCAGTGTGAGCAGTGGCTTTCGCGCGCCCTCTCTGGTGCAGGAACACTATACCGGGCTGAGCGTGGGGCCGGACATCGCCCTCGGGCTGCTGGCGGCCAATTCACCGGCCGCCAAATTGTTGGGGGCTAAGGACCTGAAACCGGAGAAGTCCACCAATTTCAACCTCGGGTTGGTGCTGACCCCGCGGGACGATGTGAGCCTGAACATCGATGCCTACCAGATCCGCATTCGTGACCGTATCGTCGACAGCGGCACCTATTCGGGTACCGAGGCGATCGATGCGTTGACGCTGGCCGGTATCTCGTTGCCCGCGGGCCTGGACACGGTCAGTACGCACTACCTGGCCAATGGTGCCGACACCCTCACGCGTGGGGTCGATATCACAGGGCATTACCTCACGTCCCTTGGCGCTTATGGCGCGATTGACTGGGAAGCATCGGCCAACTTCAATCGCACCAAAGTAGAAAAGAACCACCAGGGCGCCAACGGTGACGTGCTGCTCAATGCCCAGCAGATTGCCTGGTTGACATCTTCCACGCCGCGCAGCCAAGTGTCGTTGGGCAGTACCTGGAGCCTAGATAACCTTGACGTGAGCCTGCGTCTGACACGCTACGGCAAGACTACCTCGGAGCTCGACTACACCGTTGGGCCTAACGCCTGGTCCCCTACGGTGTTCAATCACTTTGTTAACAGCCCGAAATACATCACCGATGTCGCCGTGCGATACGCGGTAAATCGCAACCTGCAACTGAGTGCGGGCGCCGACAACGTGCTGGACGTACGCCCCGACAAGCTGCCGGCCGCGAGTACTACTTACGGCGATGTGTTGCGTTACGACACCTACGGCTCACAGATCGGTTTCAACGGTGCGTTCTACTACGTGAAGGCGCGGTATCAGTTCTGATACTCAACGGATAGTGGCTGATGGGATACGACTATGGCCCTTGAAACTCAAAAGGGCGGCCACGCGGAGTATTCTCCGGCCGCCCTCGGTGTGCTGCTGGCTTCGGTGATCGCCATCATGCTTGGCCCCACCGGCATCCTGCTCACTACGTTCAGTTTGTTCATCGCGCCGATGAGCCTCGAATTCAGCTGGGACCGCGCCCAGGTCGTGTTGCTGGTGACGCTGTTCGGTCTGGCGGTGGCGCTGAGCAGCCCGGTCAAAGGCTGGCTGATCGACCGCTGGGGGGCCAGGCGGTTGATGCTCGTAAGCACCGCGTTGCTGGCACCACTGCTGATGGGGTTGGCGATCATCGAAGAAGTCTGGCAGCTACGCGGTTTGTTTTTGCTGCTGGGTATCGTTGCACCGGGGAATATGCCCTACGGCAAGATTTTGGGCGGTTGGTTTGTGCAGCGACGTGGCATGGCCTATGGATTGTTGGGGCTGGGATTTGGCATCGGCGGTCCGTTCGGGTTGTGGGTGGGCCATGTGTGCATCGAGGCATGGGGGTGGCGTACCACTTACTTAGTGTATGGCGTTCTGGAGGGCGGGGTGGCGTTGCCATTGTTATGGTGGTTGTTTCGCGAGCGTGCAGTCCCCGCCGTCCAGCAAGCCGCGCCTGCGGTGGAGCAGGGCATGTCCGAGTTCGAAGCCTGGCGAACGCCAACGTTCTGGTTGCTGCTGATCAACCAAGTGCTGACGGTATTTGTGGTGTCGGGCGTGATGACGCACGGGGTACCAATGCTCATAGAACGTGAACTGACTCGGGGTCAGGCTGCTACGGTGCTGTCGGCGTTGTCGATCGGCATGGTGGTGTCCCAGCCACTGATGGGGGGCTTGATGGACCGCTTCCAGACGCCCAGGGTCGCGCTACCCTTTGCGTTGATCGCCGTACTCGGCATGCTGATATTCGAGTCTGCGAACGGCTTTGCCGGCTTGTGGCTCTCGATATTCTTGATCGGCCTGGGTGGCGGTGGCGAAAGCGGTACGACCAAATACTTCATCGCACGCTACTTCGGTTTGCGTCGTTTCAGTGTGATCTATGGGGCGGTGCAGCCGTTCACGTTTGCCCTTTCGATCAGCCTCGGTGCCTGGCTGATTGGCGCGCTGTATGACCAGACCGGCTCTTATGAGTTGGCTGAGTGGACGTTACTTGGTGCGTTTCTGCTAGCGACATTAATCCTGCTTGGATTCCGACCGTATCCATCGCCATACCTTACAGCCTGCGTGGTCTGAATAGCTCCAACGTGCTGGTGCTGGTCAATGGCAAACGCCGCCACAACAGTGCGGTGGTCAACCTCGACTCCACGACAGCCTACCGCACCAACCCGGTCGATCTGGACATGATCTCGATCAGCGCCATCGACCATATCGAGGTGCTGCGAGACGGCGCCTCGGCGCAGTACGGTTCGGACTCCATCGCCGGGGTAATTAATATCATCCTCAAGCAGAACGACAATGGCGGCTCGGTCAGCACCTCCTTCGGCGAGTACACCAAAGGTGACGGTGGCACCATCCAGCAGACCCTGAACAAAGGCCTGGCGTTGCCCAACGACGGCTTCTTCAACTTCTCCCTGGATGCCAAGTCACAACAGACCGCCGTGCGCGCCCGCGATGCCACCGGCTCGTTCTACTACCGGCAACCCGACGGCTCCGCCGACCCGCGAGAGGCCACTGCCGACAAGTCCGTGCAGAAAAACGGCCTGCCGAAAATCAAGGCACTGGGGGTGGCCTACAACGCCGAATTGCCCCTGGATGATGTGACCCTCTACTCGTTCTCGACCTTGACCAAACGCGATGCGCGGGGCGGGCAGAATTTTCGTCGGCCCAATTCCACCAACATCATCCCCGAGATCTACCCGGACGGCACGGCGCCGTTCTACACCCTCGAGGAAACCGACTACCAGGTCGCTGGCGGCGCCAAGGGGTTGGTGGCCGACTGGAACTGGGACTTGAGTTCGACCTTTGGCCGCGACAAGGGACAGGCCGATGCCGACGAAACCCTCAATGCCTCCCTGGGGCCTTCGAGCCCGACACACGTCGACAGCTACACCAACTATTTTGACCAGTGGACCAACAACCTCGACCTGACCCGCGCGTTTGAAGTCGGACTGAGTAAACCGCTGCAAGTGTCCGCAGGTCTTGAGCATCGGCATGAACGCTACAAGACCGAGTCCGATGATCCGTTGTCGTTTATCAACGGCGGCTACATCTACCCCAGTGGTCCGTTGCGCGGCCAGCCCGCGGTGGTCGGCGCTCAGGGTGCCATCACACTTACGCCGGAAGATGCCGGCCAGGCCAGCCGCAACAGCTACGCGACGTATGTGGATGTCGGGCTCAACCCGACCGAGAAGTTCTATGTCTGCCTGGCCGGGCGCTTCGAGAGTTACGACGACAGCGCTGGCAACACCACCAGCGGCAAGTTGTCGCTGCGCTATGACTTCACGCCTGAGTTCGCCATTCGCGGTACCTTGAGCAACGGTTTCCGCGCACCGTCGTTGTCGCAATCGGTGTATGCCCAAACGGCCAACCAATACACTACCGTCAATAGCGTCCCGCAGTTCGTTGAAGCCAAATCAGTGCGTGTCGACTCACCGTTGGCCAAGGCACTGGGCGCTGAAGACCCGCGATTTAGGTCCCGGACGGCGCGCAGGCCACCGACCTCAGCTAGGCAATCAACCATCAGGACCGTCTTGAGCGTGCGCTGCGCCAGCAGATCGTGCGTGAACGCCGTTCGCTGGAAACCGGGCTGGCGATCCTTGCCAGTATCGGCAGCACCTCGCCCTTCATCGGCCTGTTCGGCACGGTGTGGGGGATCATGTCGGCGTTGAGAGGCATCAGCGCGGCCGGTTCGGCCAGCCTGGAAACCGTGGCCGGGCCAATCGGTGCGGCGCTGGTCGCCACCGGCGTGGGCATCGCCGTCGCGGTGCCGGCGGTGCTGGTTTACATCTACTTCCTGCGACGCCTGAAACTGACCTCCGCCGACCTAGACGACTTCGCCCACGACTTCTACAGCCTGGCGCAGAAACATTCGTTCCGTGTGCTGCTGCACCCGGCGCAGAAAAAAATCCGGCGCCACCGCGACCGGGCAGAAAGTGAAGGAGGCGTCCTGAGATGGCCTTTTCCACCCAGGACAGCGATGAAGTGCTGAGCGAAATCAACGTCACGCCGCTGGTGGACGTGATGTTGGTGCTGCTGGTGGTGTTCATCGTTACTGCGCCACTGCTGACCAATGCGATCCCGATCAACCTGCCGAAGACCGAATCGGTGGCGCCGGTGGAGCAGAAAGATCCGCTGGTGGTGAGCATCGACGACAAGGGCAAGGTGTTCATCAACAAGGATGAAATTCAGGCGGACCTGCTCGAATTCAACCTGCAGGCGGCCAGGGCGAAAAATCCTGATGTGCGCGTGCAACTGCAGGCCGACAACTGGGTGAATTATGGGGAAGTGGCGCGGGCGATGGCCTCTGTCGAGCGGGCAGGGATTACCAAGTTGTCGGTGATAACGGCAAAGTAAGAAGCTTTAGAGTCGTGCCCGACGGGGGGGCATTAAGATCAGAGGCGCAAGATAGTGTACATCGGCGGCGTCCTGAGGATGTTCTACTCAAGGGGGCGCTCGATTATTCGTGCGAGCCAAGGAGTGCCGATGTCCCTGGAAACCTCGGCGGTGTCGTTTCTCGCCCCTTACAGTCTAGCGACAGGTTGCCTGCTGACGGCCGCCACTTTGCTGGTCTCGAGGTTCGGAGTGGGCGGGACGTTGCTACAATTTCCGATCGGCTGGATGGCTGACAGAAGCTCCTACAAAGCCGGGCAGTTAGTGTGTTGCCTGGTGTTGCTGGTGGGCACAGTGGCCATTCCGTTGAGCCAGCCTTTTCCATGGTTGGCCACGCTGATGGTCTTTCTCCGGGGCGGCGCGATTGGCGGAATGAACACACTGGCGGTGATTGAGGCCGGAGATCGGGTCACCACGCATCAGGTGTCCACGGCCATGACAGCCATTGCCATGTTTTACACTTTGGGTAGTGTGTTGGGACCGGTGGCTACGGGAGTGACCATCTCCTTTGTCAGTGCCCATGGCATGATGATTGCGTAGGAGGCGTAGGTACTCTCTTCATTGCGCTGTTGGTTCTGAGAAAAAATCATAGCGATTGAATCGAGGTCCGGCATACACCTTCGCATATTTCTCAACCATGTCTGCGACCTTGCTTCGCGTGCGTCTGGTGTGGAGCGGATCTTCTTCCTGTGCTGCTTTTGGCGGCTCTGTCAGCTAGCGGCGCCTGCTGCTCATCCTCTCACCAGGCTGCGCTTGATCCATTCATAAAGGTTGATGCCCTCTGTCGAAAGTTCACTGTTGGAACGACGGCACAGGTAGTACTGACGGCCGTCATCGACCTCCAGATCAAACAGTTTCACCAGCTCGCCATTGGCAACGTGGGGCGCCACCAAGGGTTCGCGCAGCAGTGAGCAACCGAGGCCGGTGAGCGTTGCGGTCAGCGCCAGTTGACCGTCTTCGAGTAACAAACCATTGAGCGCAGTGGCGTGCCGAACTTCGGCGGCCTGGAACCATTGGCCCCAGGTGCCGCGTTCTTCGTCGTGCAGCAGTGGTAGTTCGCTCAGTGCCTGGGGAGAGTCGATAGGGCCATGCTGTTGAAGAAAGGCTCTACCGCAATACGGCGTGACCGCCCCTGAGATCAATGGCTCGCTGTGATAACCCGGCCAGTGCCCGGTGCCGAAACGGATCGACAGGTCTGCGGCATCGCTGGGGTAACTGCGGTGGTTGGCGTACGTGACATTGATGTCCAGCTCCGGATGGTCGCGCAGAAACTCCGCCAGACGTGGAATGAACAGGTTGATCCCGAACAGCGGAATCAGGCTGATGGTGACCTGGCGCGTGGCGCTTTTCTCTCGCACATGCTCGGTGGCACTGCGCAGCACGGCGAAGGCCGAACGGATGGCGCGGTAATACTCGCGGCCTTCTTCGGTGAGGATCAGGTTGCGCCCCTGACGCACGGTCAAGGGTTGCTGAAGGAAACTTTCCAGCAAGTGCAACTGATGGCTGACCGCGGAGGGTGAAACATCCAGCTCGCGGGCGGCGGCATTCACCCCGCCGTGGCGGGCAAAAGCTTCAAAGGTGCGCACGGCACGCAGGGGAGGGTCATTAGCTAACTGTTCTATATAATTCATGTGTTGAATTAAATACTAATGTTGTTGGCAAATAAAGAGCTATAAATGCCGTATTGATGGCGTGTATGGCGCTTTATTGGTTTCGAATATGCATATGAACTTCTGATATTTGATAAAAATAGAATAAAGCCATAGTGTGCCGCGTTCTTGCTTTCCGGTCGGCGCACAGTGCAGTCCGACCCCTTATGTATGGGGTTGATGGTTTTCATGGATGCTTTTATCCAGCAACTGCTCAATGGCTTGATGTCGGGCAGTCTCTACGCGCTAGTGGCCTTGGGTTACACCATGGTCTACGGCATTTTGCGGATCATCAATTTTGCCCATGGCGATGTATTGATGATCGGCGCCATGTTCGGCCTGTCGGTTATTCGTCTGTTGCAGGCGACCTGGCCAGCGCTGCCCGCGGTTCTGGTGCTGGTGTTGGCAACCTTGATCGCCATGGCTTTTTGCGCCTTGCTGGCGGTGTTGATCGAGCGTGTCGCCTATCGACGTCTGCGCCATGCACCGCGTCTTGCACCGCTGATCAGTGGCATTGGAGTATCGCTGCTGCTGCAAACCGCCGCGATGCTGGTATGGACGCGTAATCCGCAGATGTTCCCGCAACTCCTCCCGCTGGAGCCGATCGAGGTACTGTCCGGCGATTCTGGCCACGCGGCAGTCACTCACGCTACCGCGTTGACCACCATTGCCGTAGCGCTGGTTGTGATGCTGGCGCTGCTGGTGTTGGTGGAGCGCACCCGCTTTGGCCGGGCCATGCGCGCCGTTGCCGAGAATCCCCAGGTGGCCAGCCTGATGGGTATCAATCCAAACCGCATCATCGTGCTGACCTTCGCCATTGGCGGGGGGCTCGCCGCGCTGGCCGGCATCATGATGGCCAGCAACTACGGCAGCGCACATTTCTACATGGGTTTTTTGCCAGGCATCAAAGCCTTTACGGCCGCAGTACTGGGGGGGATCGGTAACCTCAAGGGCGCCATGCTCGGAGGCCTGCTATTGGGGCTGATCGAGGCTCTGGGTACCGGCTACCTGGGCACGGCCACAGGTGGTGTCTTCGGCAGCAACTATCAGGACGTGTTCACCTTTATCGTGTTGATTGCGGTGTTGGTGTTCCGTCCTTCGGGGATTCTGGGCGAACGACTGGCGATCCGCGCATGACGCTCTCTACTGCGGTTGCGACCCCCTCCAGCAAGCGTGCCCACTTTGGTCTGCTGCTGTTCACCCTGGCTCTGGTGCTGGCGCCGTGGATTGTCGGCCACGCGGGCGGCAACACCTGGGTCAGAACCCTGGATTTCGCTTTGCTGTACATCATGCTGGCCTTGGGGCTGAACATAGTCGTCGGGTATGCCGGCCTGTTGGACATGGGCTTTATCGCCTTCTATGCCGTGGGTGCTTACCTGGCGGCGCTGCTGTCCTCGCCGCATCTGTTGCTGCAGTTCCCGGCCCTGGCGGCGCTGCTGCCCGTAGGAATGCACACGTCCATCTGGATGATCCTGCCTTTGGCGGCACTGCTGGCGGCCGGCTGCGGCGTGGTGCTGGGAGCGCCGACCTTGCGCTTGCGCGGCGACTACCTTGCCATCGTCACCCTGGGCTTTGGCGAAATCATCCGCATCCTGCTGCGCAACCTCGACCGGCCGGTCAACCTCACCAACGGTCCTAAAGGCATTGCTCAGGTGGATCCGGTGCAAGTGCTGGGGGTCAACCTGGCCCGTACCCAGGAGTTGTTCGGGCTGCGGCTGCCCTCGGTCTATCTGTATTACTACCTGTTTGCGGCGTTGGTGTTGCTGATTCTGTTCGCCTGTATTCGCCTTGAGCGTTCGCGGATCGGTCGCGCCTGGATGGCAATTCGTGAAGACGAGGAGGCCGCCCAAGCCATGGGCCTCAATACCCGGCGTCTGAAGCTTCTGGCGTTTGCCATAGGTGCCGCGTTTGGTGGTGTGAGCGGCGCGTTGTTCGCCTCGTTCCAGGGCTTTGTCTCTCCGGAGTCCTTCTCGCTCAATGAGTCCATTGCCGTGCTGGCCATGGTAGTACTCGGTGGCATGGGCCATATCCCCGGAGTGATTCTTGGCTGTGTGCTGCTAGCGGCCCTGCCCGAAGCGTTGCGAGCCAGCATGGGCCCGTTGCAACAGGCGCTGTTCGGTCAGGTGCTGATAGACCCGGAAATCATCCGGCAGTTGTTTTACGGGCTGGCGCTGATCCTGGCGATGCTCTATCGACCCGCCGGCTTGTGGCCTGCGCAGTCCGGAGGTGCCCGATGAGCGGCCCTTTGTTGCAGATCAATCAAGTGAACAAACACTTTGGTGGTGTTGCCGCGCTGAGTGATGTCAGCCTGAGCATCCAGCCTGGCGAAATCTATGGGTTGATCGGCCCGAATGGCGCGGGCAAGACCACCTTTTTCAATGTTATGACCGGGTTCTACACGCCGGACTCCGGCCGCTTCCAGCTGGACGGCAAGACCTACCGGCCAACTTCGGTGTTCCAGGTAGCCCAGGCCGGCATCGCCCGGACCTTTCAGAACATTCGCCTGTTCAACACCATGAGCGCCTTGGAGAACGTGATGGTCGGGCGCCATGTGCGCACCCGAAACGGTCTTTGGGCGGCCTTGAGCCGTCATCGTCGGGCCCGCGAGGAAGAAGCGCAGACCCGTGAGTGGGCCTATCACCTGTTGGATTACGTGGGCATGGCCGGCTTCGCCGATTACCGCGCCGACTCCTTGTCCTACGGCCATCAACGACGCCTGGAAATTGCCCGGGCCCTGGCCACCGAGCCGCGTTTGTTGGCCCTCGACGAGCCGGCGGCGGGGATGAACGCCAGCGAGAAAGTCCAGTTGCGCAGTCTGCTGGAAAAAATTCGCGACGACGGCCACACCCTGTTGCTGATCGAGCATGACGTCAAACTGGTGATGGGCGTCTGCGACCGCATCAGCGTGCTGGATTACGGCCGGGTGATCGCCCAAGGCGCGCCGGACGAAGTGCGGCGTCACCCGGCGGTTATTCAAGCCTACCTGGGAGCCAGCGCGGATGTCTGAGCCACTGTTGAACATCGACGGTTTGAAGGTGCGTTACGGCGCCATCTAGGCGGTCAAGTCCGTGGACCTGCAGATCGCCGAGGGTGAGCGCGTGACGCTGATCGGCGCTAACGGCGCGGGCAAGACGTCCAGCCTCAAGGCCCTGACCGGGCTGTTGCCGGCCGCGGCGGGGCAGATCCACTTTGCCGGACGTTCGATCCTTGGCCTGGCGCCCAATGAACTTCTACGCCGGGGCATTGCGATGGTCCCGGAAGGGCGCGGCATCTTCGCCCGCATGAGTGTGCTGGAGAACCTTCAGGCGGGGGCCTTCCTGCGTCGTGATCAGCAGCAGGTGAACCGCGAGATCCGCCAGTTGTTCGAGCACTTTCCACGGTTGGAAGAACGCTTGCAGCAGTCCGCCGGATTGCTGTCCGGCGGCGAGCAGCAAATGCTCGCCCTGGCCCGCGCGTTGCTATCCCGGCCGCGCCTGCTGGTGCTGGACGAACCCTCCATGGGGCTGGCACCGATCATGGTGGAGAAACTGTTTCAGGTGATCGATGACGTCTGCCGCCAGGGTATGACCCTGCTGCTGGTGGAGCAGAACGCCCGACTGGCGCTGCAGGTCACCGACCGTGCCTACGTGATGGATACCGGACGCATCAGCCTGAGCGGTGCCTCGCGCGACTTGCTCGACGATCCTGAGGTGCGCGCCGCTTACCTCGGGGAATGAATTAACCACTGACGCTACCGGACGCCCGGCGTGTTCCGACAAGCCCGTTCAGGCCATTTAGGCCTGTGAGATACAGGAAATACCGATGAAAACTTCTGCCCCCTTCAAACTCGTCGTGCTGCTCGGCTTGGCGCTTGGCAGCCTGGCCAGTGCAGTGGCTCAGGCCGACCAACAAATCCTGATCGGCCTCGCTGGCCCCCTGACCGGCCCTTCGGCGCGGATCGGCAAGGACCTGGAAAACGGCGCGCAACTGGCCATCGACAAGGCCAACGCCCAGCACCCGAAAATCAATGGCGAAGCGGTGAGCTTCAAACTGGTCTCCGAAGACGATCAGTCCGATCCACGCACCGCGGTCTCGGTTGCCCAGCGTCTGGTGGATGCAGGCGTGGTCGGCGTCGTCGGTCACTGGAACACCGGCACCAGCATTCCGGCGGCGCGGGTCTACCACGACGCAGGGATTGCTCAGGTAGCACCGGTCGCCACTGGCCATGCCTACACTCAGCAGGGTTTTGACACCAGCTTCCGGATCATGGGGCACGACGATGACGGTGGTCAGGTTGCGGGCGACTACGCGCTGAAAACCCTCAAGGCCCGCCGCATCGCCGTGATCGATGACCGCACCGCATTCGGTCAGGGGCTGGCGGACCAGTTCGTTAAGTCCATCGAGGCCGGAGGTGCCAAGGTCGTGGCCCGTGAGTACGTGGACGACAAGACCATCGATTTCAGCGCGGTACTGACCAATATCCGCAGTCAGAATCCTGACCTGATTTTCTTCGGTGGCGTCGATTCTCAGGCCGCGCCTCTTGCCCGGCGGATCAAGCAGTTGGGGATCAAGGCACCGTTGATGGGCGCCGGCGGCTTTGTCAGCCAGACGTTTCTGCAACTGGCGCAGAACGAAGGTGAGGGCGTGATCGCTCTCGAACCAGGGCTGGCGGTGGCGCAGATGCCTGGCGGCAAGGCTTTCGACCAGGCCTACCAACAACGCTTCAAGGCACCGATCGAGCTGCATGCACCGTTTGCCTACGACGGCGTCGGCGTGTTGATCGCGGCCATCGAAAAGGCCGATTCGACCGACCCGCAAAAGTACCTGCCGGTACTGCGCACTATCAGTTACCCAGGGGTGACCGGAACCATTGCATTTGATGCCCAGGGTAACCTGCAAAACCCGACCTTCACCGTGTACCAGGTCAAGGCCAACCAGTGGCTGCCGGTGAGTGTGGCGGGCGGCGCTAAATAACCAGGCTAAATCTGCGGACGAACCGGTGGGTTCGTCCGCTTCCGTGGAGCTGATGGAGGCACACAATGAGCAAACTCGAAGGTGAACTGGGCATCCTCGCCCGGCGGCGGATTGAAGCCGAAATCATCAAGCCGATCTACGACATCCTGGTGCGCGAGCACGGCAAGCAACATGCCGCCGCGGTGATCGGCGAGGCGGTGGGCAATGCCGCGATCAAGGCTGGAAAACATTTCGCCGCCCTGGAAGAAAAGGGCGCAGACCTCGAAAGTTTCGTCGAGCTACAGGTCCTCTGG
The DNA here is from genome assembly GCF_058797315.1 of Pseudomonas sp. GW823-FHT02F05. Taxonomy (NCBI): domain Bacteria; kingdom Pseudomonadati; phylum Pseudomonadota; class Gammaproteobacteria; order Pseudomonadales; family Pseudomonadaceae; genus Pseudomonas; species Pseudomonas sp. GW823-FHT02F05. Next base: position 103,412 of record NZ_JBXAJM010000002.1, on the reverse strand, counting down.
GAGCAGGACGATGCGCTGAAAGTCGAGATCATCGCCAGTGACGCCGAACACTATGACTACGACGTCAAACGCTGCCGCTATGCCGAGATGTACCACGAGATGGGCCTCGGCGAGATCGGTCATCTGCTGTCGTGCAACCGCGACGAACTGTTTATCGTCGGCTACAACCCGGACATCGAACTGACCCGTACCCAGACCATCATGGGCGGAGCGCCACGCTGCGACTTCCGCTACCGGGCCAAGCCCCAGGACAAACCTCAGGACCCACGTTCATGAGCGTCCTGGCGCGAGTCAATGGCGAGCGCCTCTGGGACTCGCTGATGGAGATGGCGCAGATCGGTGCCACCGCCAAGGGTGGTGTGTCGCGGCTGGCGCTGAGTGACGAGGACCGTCGTGGCCGAGACCTGTTCGTGGTCTGGGCCGAAGCGGCCGGTTGCAGCATACGGGTCGATGCCATGGGCAATATCTTTGCCCGACGCGCCGGACGCAATGACCAGTTAGCACCGGTGTTGACCGGCTCCCACGGCGACTCCCAACCGGCAGGCGGCAAGTTCGACGGCATCTACGGCGTACTGGCGGGACTGGAAGTGCTGCGCACTTTGAATGACCTTGGGATCGAGACCGAACGGCCCATCGAAGTTGTTAACTGGACCAATGAAGAAGGCTCGCGGTTTGCCCCGGCGATGATCGCTTCCGGTGTCTATGCCGGGGTGTTTGACTTGGAATACGGCCTGTCGCGGACCGATGCCGAGGGCATCAGCATCGGTCAGGCGCTGGAGCAGATTGGCTATGCTGGCGCGCATCCGGTGGGCGGCCAAGCGGTGCATGCGGCCTTTGAACTGCATATCGAACAGGGCCCGATTCTCGAAGCTCAGGACCTCACCATCGGTGTAGTCACCGGGGCTCAAGGCCAGCGCTGGTATGAAGTCGAACTGATCGGCCGAAGCGCCCACGCCGGCACTACGCCGATGGATCACCGACTGGATGCCTTGCTCGGTTTCGCCCGGGTGGTGGAGGCGGTCAATCAGTTGGGCCTGGAACAGGGGGCCGAGGGCCGTGCCACCGTGGGCATGGCGAACGTCTTTCCCAACTCACGCAACGTGGTGCCCGGACGGGTGTTCTTCAGCGTCGAGTTTCGTCACCCGGATGAGGCGGTGCTGGCTCGGCAGGATGTGCAGTTGCGCGAGGTGGTGGAGCGGATTGCAGGGCAGATGGGTTTGCAACACAACGTCAAACAGATCTTCCAGTACGCGCCGATTGCCTTCGACAGTGGCTGCGTAGAGGTCGTGCGTGCGTCCTGCGAAGCCCTGGGTTACAGCCATCGGCCGATGATTTCCGGCGCAGGGCATGATGCCTGCTACCTGAACTGTGTGGCCCCAACTGCGATGATCTTCGTGCCTTGCGTGGACGGCCTCAGCCATAACGAAGCCGAGGAGATTCATCCCCACTGGGCCACTGCCGGAGCCGATGTGCTGTTGCAGGCGATGCTGGCCAAGGCTGGCGTCTGACCGTCAGCGGGGTAATTTCGTCCGTGCCGTGGTTGTCGAGGGCCCAGGCAGTGCTGCACCGAACCACCACTCTCGACCATACGGCATAAGTCAGTACGTTTGATTATTGGACAGGGAAAGTTGAACCGGTGGATGCTGGGAATCCTCTTGATTACGGAGTTCTTCATGAGTATTCGACGCCAACTCAAACTTGGCGCCTTCATGCGTCCGGTCAGCATCCACACCGGCGCTTGGCGTTATCCCGGCGCTTATGGTGACGCCAACTTCAACTTTGCTCATCTCAAGCGTTTTGCTCAAACACTGGAGCGTGCTCGCTTCGATGCGTTCTTCATGGCCGATCATCTGGCCTTGCTCAATATGCCCATCGAAGCGTTGAAGCGCAGCCATACCGCCACTTCGTTCGAACCCTTCACCTTGTTGTCTGCACTCAGTCAGGCGACCGACCACATCGGGCTGGTGGCGACGGCCTCGACCACCTACGACGAACCGTTTCATATCGCCCGGCGTTTTGCCTCGCTTGATCATCTGAGTAACGGTCGTGCAGGTTGGAATATTGTCACTACGGCTAACCCTGATGCGGCGTTGAACTTTGGCCTGGAGCAGGCATTTTCCCATGATGAGCGTTATGCGCGCGCGCGGGAGTTTTACGATGTGGTGACCGGGCTTTGGGACAGTTGGGCGGATGATGCCTTTATTCGCGATGCCGACAGCGGCGTCTACTTCGACCCGGACAAGCTGCATACACTCGATCATCAAGGCCGATATCTGAACGTTCGCGGACCGTTGCATATTGCCCGTCCGGTGCAGGGCTGGCCGGTGATCGTTCAGGCCGGCTCTTCGGAGCCCGGGCGCCAGTTGGCCGCCGAAACAGCTGAAGTGATTTTCGTTGCTCCGGGCACGCTGGAGGAGGGCCGAGCGTTCTATGCCGATATCAAGCGCCGCATGCGGGAAATAGGTCGACACCCCGAACACTTGAAGATTCTTCCTGGCGCCTTTGTGGTGGTGGGCGATACGAAGGAGGACGCCCGGCGAATCCGCGCGCACCTCGACAGCCTTGTGCATTACCAGAGTGCGATAGCTTCTCTGTCCATTGCCCTTGGAACAGATGCCACGAAATTTGATCCCGACCAGTTTCTGCCGTCGATACCTGAAACCAACGGCAGCCAAAGCGCCCGTGAACGGGTGCTGGCGCTGGCTGATCGTGAGCAACTGACGGTACGTCAACTGGCTCAGCGCCTTGGTGGCTACGCTGGCCTTTCGTTCGTGGGGACGGCTCAGAGCATTGCCGATGAGATGCAACAATGGCTGGAGACTGAAGGCAGCGATGGCTTCAACATCATGTTTTCGTGGCTGCCGGGAGGGCTCGATGATTTCGTGGCCAAGGTCGTTCCCGAGTTACAACGACGTGGCATTTTTCGGCGCGAGTATGAAGGATCGACCTTGCGCGAAAACCTTGGATTACCTCGTCCGGCAAATCGGTTCTTTACCTAGACGTGATGATCTGTGTGTTTTCAGGCACATCGACGTTTCGCGTCAACTCGTTCGCCCTGTAATTTTTTGCCATTCTGACCCTTTCAAAGAAAATGAGAACTTCCATGCAACCGTTGTTCACCGCCGCTGATTCCGAGTTTGATAGTGTTCGTTTCGTCCTCACCGACATGGACGAGCCCCTGACTTACCAAGGCCGCTTGGCGGCCGCTACGTACACTGCGCTTGAGCGTTTGCAAGCGTATGGCATCCGCGTTATTCCGGTCACGGCAGCACCCGCCGGGTGGTGCGATCAAATGGCTCGGATGTGGCCAGTTGACGGAGTGATCGGGGAAAATGGAGGGCTGTTTTTCCAGCGCGCAGTCGGTGGGCATGAGTTGCGGCGGCACTTCTGGCCCAATATGGCAGTCGCAACTTTCGCCAGCAGCTGTGGCGTTATCGCATGCGTCAGAGTATGAGCCGCCGAGGAAACTGCTGGGATAATGCGCCAATGGAGCGGGTTTTTCGCAGCTTGAAAACAGAGTGGATACCAACCACTGGCTACATGACCGGCCACCAGGCTCAGAGAGACATTAGCCAGTACCTGATGCATCACTACAACTGGATCCGACCTCATCAATTTAACGATGGACTGGCCCCAGCGAAAATGGAAGAAAAACTCAAAACCGTGTCCGGGATGAGTTGACCACTACAGTACATCTTTGAGGTAGGCATGACAATTTATCAAAAGCACTCACATGTGTTAGCTCAGCTTGATAGAGAAAATCGTTGGGATTTTGAGTCCTCGCACTCATCCGAGATCTCTAGGATCTGGAGTTTGCTGACCGCGCGCGAGCCTAAAATATTCAATGGGCCGGTTTTGATGTCGCGTGATGTGTCGGGGGATTATTCCACGCTGAAGGTGAGTCTGCTTCGGACCTCCTATGCGGCTTTCATGGCATGGCGCGAACTCAAACATCCGAGCAGGAGCGCAAAGCTCTGCTTTCCGATTGCGGCAATCAAGACGTCGGATGATTTTTTCCTTCTAGGCACTATGGCTGCACATACCTCGAATGCGGGAATGAGCTACTTCCCCTCCGGAACGTTGAATGACGACGATGTGCTGCAAGACGCGACGGTAGACTTAGAGCGTTCGCTCATTCGAGAAGTTGAGGAGGAAACGGGCCTGACACTTGAAGATTTCTCCCTAGCAGACGAATGGATTAGAGTTGAGAATGACGTGCGTTGCGCCTTTTTCAAGGAAGCGCAGTTGAAGTGGTCGCGCTTGGACGTCTCAGACCGGATTGAAACATTTCTAGCGGGGCAGGTAGATCCAGAACTGTCTGGCGTCGTGTTCGTAAAAGAAGCGTCAGATCTGGATGGACTCAGCCTGCCCGCAGTCCAGCGAGAATACTTTGAAAGGATTCTGCCTGATCGTTAAATGCGTTTGATGTGTTATCCAAGGTCGATCGCGCATGGAAAACCCGAGTATCGAGTACACCGACAAGCAACGCTGGTTCGCCCTCACCAAGATAAACACCCTCTCGGCCCTGTCGCAGATCGTGCAGATCGGTACAGTTACTCCGCTGCTGTCGCTTTCGCTTGAGCAGCAAGGTGTCGAGCCGGTAAGGATCGGCGTTGTTGTGAGCGCCTCGTGGTTGGCGATCCTGCTGCTCTACAAATGGATTCCTCGCGTGCTGGCCCATTTAGGGCTCGTCAAGACTAATATCCTCAGCTCTGCGCTGACTGTTACTGCGCTGATAGGTATGAGCCTGACAACCCAACTGGTACTTTTCTTTGCGCTGAATTTTGTGCTGGGTGTCGGCTTGATCCTGCGCTGGATCGCCTGCGATACCTGGATTGTCGCGATTGCCTCGAAAGACGAGCGCGGCCGGGCGATCGGCGTACATGAGACCTTGATGGGCCTGGGTATTGCTGTTGGCCCGCTGCTGTTGGTGGTATTCGGCGTCGGGAGCGCCGCGCCTTACTACGCCTGTGCCGTGATCGTATTGTTGTCCGGCGCGCTGGCCTTAGCCCTCAAGGACTACGATACGCAGCCGCAAACCCCGGAAGAAAAACGCCATGGCAAGTTGTTCAGCGTTATCCCTACTGCGCTGTGTGGCGCATTCATCGCGGGCTTTTCGGAAACCTCATCTGTATCGTTCCTTGCAGGCTACAGCCTCTCGGCCGGTTATCTGTTGACCGCCGCGACCCTGCTGATCTCGGTGTTCGGCACTGGTGGCACCGTCCTGCAACTGCCGATCGGCTGGATGGCCGATCGCAGTTCGTACAAAGTCGGTCAATTAGTCTGCGGTTTGATACTGTTGCTGGGCACCCTGACCATTCCGTTCAGCCAGCCGTTTCCCTGGCTGGCGACGATAATCGTGTTCCTCTGGGGCGGCGCCATTGGTGGCATGAACACGTTGGCAGTGATCGAGGCGGGAGACCGGGTGGGCGAACATCAAGTGTCCACCGCGATGACGGCCATCGCGATGTTCTACACCTTGGGCAGCGTATTGGGCCCGATTGCCACGGGCGCCACAGTGTCCTACGTCAGCGCGCATGGATTGATGATCTCGGTGGGGGTAGTCGGTGTGCTATTTAGTGCAATGTTGATGTTGCGCAGAGCCCCCGCTCAAGAATGATCTGCATAGCTTCCATGTCGATACTTATGCATGTTGGACAGAACTAATTCTGGCCGACGTCTACCCGCTCGGCCAGAAAGTCCAAAAACGCGCAGCGGCAGGTAGCCGCCTGGCCAGCCTATACGGCCTGGACTTCCAAGCCGCTCACGCACCATTCGTCCCTGAGCTATTTTAATATGCTATTTATTGAGTTCGTTGTAATTTCTTATTCTTTCCTAATCTATTAGAAGATAAGGCACAGTCCGCATTCCTGGCGATGGTCTCCATCGCTCATCGACAGCGAGGCTGAACGGCCGTTTCCCCGCGGAGCACGTAATGGGTGTGAATCAGAACCTGCACTTCGGTCTCATTGGTCAAATGTTCAAAAGCGACTATAGCTGGCTTTGCGCACGCGTTAACCGGGCGATGGGGTGCCCACATGGGGCTCAGGACATTGCGTCCGAAACCTTTTTGCGAGTGCTGGCGCTGCCGGACCCTTCGTCGATTCGCGAGCCTCGGGCGTTGCTTACGACGATCGCGCGCCGGTTGGTGTATGAAGGTTGGCGCCGTCAGGACCTGGAGCGGGCTTATCTGGAGACCCTGGCTCAGGCGCCGAAATGGGTGCATCCATCGCCTGAAGAGCGGTTGCTGTTGATCGAAACGCTGTTGGAGGTGGATCGCCTGCTCAATGGCTTGTCGGTCAAAGCCAAAGCGGCGTTCTTGTATCACCAACTGGATGGTTTGACTTACGTACAGATTGCCGAACGATTACAGGTATCGGTGAGCAGGGTGCAGCAATACATGGCGGATGCGTTCAAGCGCTGTTATTTGGCGATGGAGCAACCATGAGCAGTGCTTCGCCCGACGAAGTAATGATTGATGAAGCTGCGCAGTGGATGGTGTTGCTGCAGTCGGGTCATGCCAGTACGCAGGAGCAAGCGGCTTTCGATTGCTGGCGTGAGTCGGATCCTCGGCGCGCGGAGGTTTTCAATCGAATGGGCGCCAGCGTTGCGGTGTTGGGCAGTGAAAACTTGCGGCGCGTGCCCAGAGACGGCCTGTTGCATACCCTCAATGCGCCGTCGGGGCGTCGACACTTTTTGCGCAATACCTTGGCATTGGTGAGTTTCGTTTCTTTGGCAGGCTTGGTTACACGCTTGTCCGATACCTGGGCTCCAGCAGGTCTGCTGAGAACGGGTACGGGCGAGCGCTTGAATGTAACGCTGGATGACGGCAGTGCGCTGAGCCTGGCGGCACGCAGCAAAGTGATGCCGCTGTTTGACCGACAGCAGCGGTTGCTGCAGTTGCTTGATGGGCAGTTGCTGGTAGACGTGGCCAAGGACAGCGCCAGGCCGTTTATTGTCGAAACCAGCCATGGACGCATGCAGGCATTGGGCACCCGGTTTGTGGTGCAGCAGCAGGCAGATCGAACGCAGATCACCATGCTGCATTCGCAGGTCGAGATCACCACGCGTAACGGCTCACGGCAACTCATCAAGGCGGGGCAGCAGGCGACGTTCAATCAGGACGGCGTCCTGTCCCTGCACGCCTCTGCGGGCGATGAAGCCGCATGGACCCAGGGTCTGCTGGAGGTACGCAACCGTTCCTTGGGCGAGGTAGTGGAGGCGCTGCGGGACTATCGGCGCGGCATTATCCGCGTCAGTCCAGAGGCGGCGCGCCTGCGCTTGAGCGGGATTTTCCCGTTGGATGACAGCGACAGCACCTTGCAATTGCTGGCCAAGTCTTTGCCGGTGCGGATCGACTATCACAGCGCGTATTGGGTCAGCATTGAGCTTCGCTGAAAATAATTGCGCGGCTGCCTATAAAAATCACGTTGAAGTTGCACAACCCATAAACAAGCTCGGTTTTGCCCGCCAATAACCGCGCCAGCCTTCGTTATAAACCCATGCTTTTTTGGCCTAAACCCAGGCCTATAAAAAACGCCGCCCGGTTGCTCAACCCATCAACCTGACAACAATGATGGGAACTTCAAACCATGCACATCACACTCCCCGGTCGCCTGTTGCTGGCGGCGGCGTCGCTGGCCATCGGCGCCACACTATTGGGCCAGAGCGCGTTTGCGGCCACGTCTGCGGCCGTATCGGCCAGTCAACAGCAAGCGTTTGAGTTCGAACTGGCCGCGGGCCCGCTCGACCAGACGCTGCTGAGCATCTCGCGGCAAAGCGGCTTGAGCATTTCGTTCCAGCAAGACTTGGTGCAGGGGCTTAGCAGCGCAGCGGTACGCGGGCGTTTTAGCACCGAACAAGCCTTGCAGCGGGCCCTGCGTGGGTCGGGCCTTGATGCGCTGCCCAGCGGGGCCGGCGGCTGGGTGTTACAGCGCGCACCCACGACGCCGGTGAAGTCCGTGTCCGCCGCCGCAATCCCGGGCGATGTGGCGTTGCAGAAGGTGGTGGTTACCGGCTCGCGCATTGCACGCGCCCAGGTGGAGGGCCCGTCGCCGGTCACGGTAATCAGCGCCGACGAGATCGCCAACCGTGGCTACAAAAACGTCTACGACGCCATCGCCTCGCAAACCCAGAACACCGGCATGACCCAGGGCGAAGACTACGGCAATACCTTCCAGCCCGCCGCGAGTGCCCTTAACCTGCGGGGGTTGGGCCCCAATCATACGCTGGTGTTGATCAACGGGCGGCGCATCGCCGATTATCCCACCGCGTACGATGGCAGCGTTAACTTCACCAACCTGGCGAATATCCCGTCGGTGATGATCGAGCGCATCGAGATCCTCAGCAGCGGCGCTTCGGCGGTGTATGGCTCGGATGCGATTGCCGGGGTGGTCAACATCATCCTCAAGGACAAGATCAGCGGTGTGGACGTCAATCTGCGCGGCGGGGGCACCGAGCGTGGTGGCGGTGACAACCAGCGCTTGCAGCTCAGCGGCGGTGACAGTTGGGGTGATTTCGACGGCGTGTTTGGCCTGGAGCTGACCAACCGTCAACCGATCTGGGCTGATCAACGTGGCTTCATGAATGACGGCCCGGCCAAGGATGTCGGCTACCGGCGCAACCTCGACAGTGGCCAATACATGGGGCCCGGTTGCGGCGCCTATGGCGGCATCTACAACGGCAAGCTCGGTGGCAGTGGCAGCCGTTGCACCACCAACCTGTACTACAACGATTACTGGACCCTGCAGGCGCAAAAGGAAAACTACGACGGCTATACCCGTGGCACCTGGCACTTCAGCGATACTGGCAAGGTATTTGCCGACCTGATGTTCGGCTTCGACCACACCCAGAACAACACGCGCGGCCCCAGCTTTACCTCGCCGGACTTCATCAACCAGAACACCGGGAACCTGGAGCGCTGGTCGCGCAATTTCGCCGGCGAAGAAATCGGTGGCAAGACCAGTAATAACAGCAAATGGCGTGAAGTCTCCTGGACCGGCACCCTGGGCCTGGAAGACAAAGTTGGCGACAGCGGCTGGGGTTATCAGTTGGCAGCTAATCGCTCGGAATACACCAGCACCCGTAACACCCGCTACACGCCGCTGAGCGGCATTCGCGATTACTTCCTGGGCCCGCAACTCGGTACCCAGGATGGTCACCCGGTGTATGCCCCGGATCCCTCGCGACTGGACCGGCCGCTGACCGAAGACGAGTGGCGCCAGTTTCGCGGCAACCTTGTGCAAAAGAGCAAGTCGGTATCCCAGACCTTCAGCGCCAATATCAACGGCGACCTGTTCGAGCTGCCGGCGGGGCCCGTGGCGTTTGCCGGTGTGACCGAAGTGGGGCGCCAGTCCTACAAAGTCAATGTCGATGACCAGCTCAACGATGGTACCTTCTACAACACCACGCCGGCGTCCAACTCCGGTGGTTCACGTGACCGTTATGCGGCGGGTGGCGAGTTCAGCATCCCGCTGACCGACACACTGCTGGCGTCCGCCGCCGGGCGTTGGGACCAGTACAAGTTCAGTGGCCGCACCGAGCAGCAGAAAACCTACAACCTGGGCTTGGAGTGGCGCCCGGTCACCAGCCTGTTGCTGCGCGGCAGCTACGGCACCAGCTTCCGCGCGCCCGACCTCAATTACCTGTACCAGGCCAGTACCAACGGCTATACGCCTGACCAGATCGACTACTACGGTTGCAGCAAGGGGGTGGAGGGCGCCTGTGATCGCGGGCGAGTCGATTACACCCAGAGCGGCAATGCCGACCTGGCGTCTGAGCGGGGCAAGTCCTGGACCTATGGGTTTGTCTGGTCGCCTTCCCGTCAGTTCGATTTCTCTGCGGACTTCTGGCGCGTCGAGATCAAGGACCTGCTGACCACCGTCGATATCAACCGCCTGCTGCAACAGGAAAACCAATGCCGCAACGGTCAACTCGATGCGGCGACCTGCGAGGACGTGCTGGCGCGCATCCAACGTAATACCAGCACCGCAGCGGTCGACCCCAATGTGCTGCAACGCGTACAAATCAACGCGATCAACGCCGCCAGCGAACGGGTCAGCGGCCTGGACTTGAAGAGCAATATCCGCTGGGGCGCCGGCCAGTACGGTGCGTTCAGTTCTGCAATCGGCTACAGCCTGGTGCTGTCCCATTACCTCAAGGAGTCGGACGACGCGCAAACCCAGGACCTGCGCACCAGCACTGACAACCACGACTGGCGCAGCAAGGTCAACGCCAGCTTGACCTGGGACTTCCAGCGCCTGACCACCAACCTTACTGGTATTCGCTACGGCAGCGTTACCAACGGTTCCGGTGATGGGCGCCTGTCGCCTTGGACCACCTTCAATGCCAGTGCACGCTACCGCGTAAATGACCAAGCCAGCGTCGGCCTGACCGTCAACAACCTGTTGAACCAAGTCAAACACGATGACTCCGCCGGCTGGCCGTACTACCCCAGCGGCAACTACGACCCCTATGGTCGCCAGGTCTGGCTGGACGTGAGCTACCACTTTGGCAAGTGATGCGTGAACGCATAAGGACATGCGTTATTGGTCTAATCGCCGCCCTATAAAAAAACCGGCATCGCCGCACAACCCTGCATACCCACACAAAAGGACAGGGAGCCCTCGACGTATGCCTATTTCACTACCCAACCGATTTTTACTCAGCTTCGCTGCGCTGGTCGCTACCGGCAGCGTCGCGGCGAGCGCACTGGATATTCCTGCCGGGTCGCTGGACCAGACGCTGCTGAGCATTTCGCAGCAGAGCGGCAAGCGCATTTCGTTCGACCAGTCGTTGGTCGACGGTTTGAATGCACCCGCTATCAAAGGCGACTTAAGCGCCGGCGAGGCGTTGCAGATCGCCCTGCAGGGCACGGACCTGCGTGACAGCGAAGGCGCCAGCGGTATTGTGGTGAGCGTCGCGCCGCCCCAACCCGGCACTCAGACCGGTGTTGAAACCCCTTCGGTGATCCCGCAATTACAACGGATCGAGGTCACCGGCAGTGCTATCCGCCGGGTCGATGCCGAGACGGCGGTGCCGGTGACCATCCTGCGCACCGAAGAGCTGAAAAAACAGGGCGTCACCAGCACCGAACAATTGATCAACCGGATTTCCGCCAACCAGTCCTCGGTCGGCTCCGGTCGCTCGGTGGGCTCCAGCAGTGGCGGGGCGGCCTTTGCGGATTTGCGCGGCATCGGCCCGAACAAAACCCTGGTGCTGCTCAATGGCCGGCGCTTGAGCAACAACGCCACCACTGCGATCAATGGCTCGGGGGTCGACCTCAATACCATTCCCTTTGCGGCGATTGACCGTGTTGAAGTCCTGCGCGATGGCGCTTCGGCGCTGTACGGCACCGATGCCATCGGCGGCGTGATCAACTTCATCACCAAAAAGAGCATGACCGAGGGCCAACTCACGGCAGGTGGCAGTTCACCCACCCATGCCGGCGGCGGCGACACCAGCAACTTCAGCGGCAGTTGGGGTTTTGGTGACCTGGAGGCAGATCGCTTCAATGTGTTCGGCGTGGTCAGTCATGACAAACAGCAGAGCCTCAAGGCCCGCGACCGCGACTACACCTACAACTATCAGCCGGGCAAGGGCCTGGATTATTCCTCGGGGATCGCCTCGCCGGCCAACTACAGCCAGGGCTCGAACGCCACCAACCCGCTAGCGGCGTCCGGTTGCAATGCTCCGGGGTTAATCTCGCGCAGTGGCATCTGCCGCCAGTCATTATGGAGCTACCTGGACCTGGTGCCGGAAACCGAGAAGACCTCGTTTTTTGGCAAGGCCACCGGCCAGTTGGCCGACGACCATAGCGTCAGCCTCGAATACTTCTGGGCACGTAACCAGAATCGTACCCAAATCGGACCCGGTCTGTTACAAGGCCTGCAAGTTCAACCCGGCACACCGTTTTACCCCGGCAACGGCATCACCCCAGGCTCGACCAGCTTTGCCCTGGACCCCACACAGCCGGTGGACGCAAACTGGCGCGAAAGCGAAGTGGGCCCGCGCCGCCATGAAGACGACAACGTCGGCCAGCGCCTGCTGCTGACTTTTGAAGGCGTGGTGGCTGGCTGGGATTACAACGTCGGCGCGGCCTACAATCAAAACAAGGTCACCAACGCCATCAAGAGCGGTTATGTGGACGACCGCGCCGTAACCAGCGGTATCAACACCGGTGTGATCAACCCCTTCGGGCCGCAATCACCGGCCGGTGCGGCATTGCTTGCAGCAAACGCAGTGGACGGCGATTACGCCACAGGCGTCGGCCGAGTCAAAAGCCTGGATGGTCGGGTCAGCCGCGATATTGGCGACTGGTTCGGCGCCGGACCGTCGGCGCTGGCGTTGGGCGGTGAGTACCGCAAGGAAGACTTCCACCAGGACTTCGAAGACTTTGCCGCCAATGTGCAAAGCCTGGGCATCGACCCGGCGGCCAGCGTGGCCGGTGACCGTTCGGTGTCGGCGCAATACGCCGAGGTCAATGTGCCGGTGCTCGACAGCCTGGAGTTATCGGCGGCGGTGCGTCACGACAAGTACAGCGACTTTGGCAGCACCACCAACCCCAAGTACTCGTTCCGCTTCCAGCCGTTCCATGAACTGGTGGTACGCGGCGCCTACAGCGAAGGCTTTCGCGCGCCGTCGCTGTACGAGTTGTACAACCCCACCGCGACCACCTTCACCGTGGCCAACTACAACGATCCGCGCCTGTGCGCCGCAGGCTCACCGAGTAACGGCGGGTTGGCCAACCGCGACTGTGCCCAGCAGTTTTTCAGTCGCAACGGCGGTAACCCGGACCTGAGCCCCGAGACCGCGCGCAACGTGACCCTGGGCTTTGTCTACCAGCCGGTCAACAACCTGACCCTGGGCCTGGATTTCTGGTGGATCAAAATCGCCAACCAGATTGCCGAGTTCCCCGAGTCGGCGGTATTCGAGCAGCCGGAGCTGTACCCTGACCGCATCGTTCGCAAGGCCGATGGCTCCATCGACCACATTGTCACTGGGCTCGCCAACCTGGGTAAGGTCAAGACCAACGGCGTGGACGTCACGTTCGATTACCGCTTCCCCGAATCGAAACTGGGGCAGTTCGGTACCAACCTGCAAGGCACCTACGTCGACCGCTACGACTATCAGCAGAAGCTTAAAGGCGCCTATATCGACAAGGCCGGTGACTATCGAGGCGGCGACTTCGCCTCGGCCGGTGCCGTGGCGCGTTGGCGCCATAGTTGGAACAGCACCTGGAACAAAGGCCCCCTCGGCGCGACCCTGACCAACCGTTACACCAGCGGTTACGACGACTACAACCGGGCCTACCACGACAAGGTCGGCGCTTGGAGCGTATGGGACCTGGCCGGCACTTACACCTGGCGTGACACCGCACAGGTCACGGTGGGTATGCAAAACCTGTTCGACAAGGAGCCGCCGTTCAGCAATCAGACTTCGACCTTCCAGAGCGGTTACGACCCACGCTATTCCGACCCCTTCGGCCGGACCCTGTACAGCCGGGTTTCCTACAACTTTTGATCAGGCCACGGCCGACGCCTGAGCGGGCGTCGACCACGTTCGCGAGGAGCGGTGTTTGTGAGTGTGTTGCGTGTTTTTGTGTGGGTGGGGTTGATCGGGCTTTGGCCGCCGTTGCTGCTGGCCCAGCCGGCGCATGCGCTGACGGTGTATGGCGAGGCGCCCAAATACCCGGCGAATTTCAGTCACTGGGATTACGTCAACCCGCAGGCGCCCAAGGGCGGTAGTTTTCGGCGTTCGTCCATGGAAGATGGAGCGTTCGATCACCTGATTCCGTATGTCGACAAGGGCACCGGCATCACCCAGATCCAGGGCTGGTTGTACAGCCCGCTGGCCTATCGATCTCAAGATGAGCCTTACACCGTGTACGGTCTGGTGGCACAGACCCTGGAGTTGGCGCCGGACCATTCGTGGATGCGTTTTTCACTGAACCCCAAGGCACGGTTTGCCGATGGTAGACCCATTACTGCCGAGGACGTGATCTACACCTTCAACCTGCTGCGCACCGAAGGCAGCCTGGTGTATCGCCAGCGTTTTGCCGATGTGGACCAAGTGCTGCTGGAGTCGCCGACCCAGGTGCGTTTCACCTTTAAAAATACCGACAACCGCACCTTGCCGCTGGATATCGCCTCGTTGCCGGTATTGCCGGAGCATTGGTGGCGCGGGCGCAACTTTGCCAACGGCGGTGGCTTTGAAGCGCCGCTGGGCAGTGGCCCTTATCGCATCATCGCGGTGGACAATGGCCGCAGCGTGACCTTCGAACGGGTCAAGGACTGGTGGGGCGAAGACCTGCCGGTCAACCGAGGACTGTATAACTTCGACCGTGTGCGCCTGGAGTTTTTTGCCGACACCGATGTGTCGCGCCAGCTCCTGCGGGCGCAGGGCTATGACTTTAATCGCGAGTATTCGGCGACCAACTACACGGTGGGCTACGCCGGCGATGCCCTGCGCGACGGTCGCCTGCAACGTGAACATTTGGCGCCAAATGCCGTGCAGGGCACTCAGGGTTTTGTATTCAACCTGCAAAGACCACTGTTTCAGGATCGTCGGGTGCGTGAAGCGCTGAGCCTGTTGTGGGACTTTGACTGGACCAATCGGCAGATCATGCACAGCATGTACTTGCGTCAGCACAGCTTCTTTTCCCGCAGCGAGCTGGCCGCCAGCCAACTGCCAGATGCCGCGGAGCGGGCGATCCTTGAGCCTTGGCGCGGGCAAGTGCCGGAGGAAGTATTTGATCAGGTCTACCAGCCGCCACACACCGATGGCAGTGGGCGCATTCGTCCGCAGCAGGCACAGGCCTTGAAGCTGTTGGAGGCGGCGGGCTGGATGCCCCGTGGCGATCAGTTGGTGAATGCCCAGGGGCAACCGCTGCAGTTCACGTTTCTCAGTAATCAGAAGGGTTTCGAGCGCTTGTTGTTGCCCTATAAGCGCAACCTGGCGCAGATAGGTATCGGCTTGCATATCCGTATGATCGACTCGGCGCAGTACGCAAACCGGGTGCGCGCGCGGGACTACGACATGATCGTCAATGGCTACCCGGTCAGCCCCTCGCCGGGCCGTGAGCTGACGAACTACTTTGGCTCCGACAGCGCCGATGACCCGGGCTCCAACAACTACATGGCGCTGCGCAACCCGGCGGTGGATGGCCTGATCGACGGCCTGGTGCGCGCCAATGACCGACCGACCATGGTGCGTTACGCCCATGCTCTGGATCGCGTGCTGCAATGGGGCTTCTACTGGATTCCCAACTACTACCCGCCGGGCTCGTCATCAGTGTGGTGGAACCGTTTCGGTCGCCCGGCCACGGCGCCACTCAATGACGTGGGCATTGATGGCTGGTGGGAGATCAGCCCGACACCACTGACCAACGCGCAGATGCGTCAACTGACTGAGGAGCATCAACATGCTGGCTTATAGCGCGCGGCGTTTGCTGCTGATCTTGCCGACGTTGCTGTGCATTCTGCTGGTAAATTTTTTCATCGTGCAGGCCGCGCCTGGCGGGCCGGTGGAGCAAGCCATTGCCCGCCTGCAAGGTATCGGCAACCAGGCGTCCCTGGGCGGTGGACGCGTGGAAACCGGTGGCGACGCGTCGCGTACGGTACGCGGGCTGGACCCGGCGCTGGTGGCCGATATCGAGCGCCAGTATGGCTTTGACAAACCCTTGGGCGCGCGCTTGTGGCTGATGCTCACCCGTTATGCGCAGCTGGATTTTGGCGACAGTTTTTTTCGCGGCGCCAAGGTCACCGACCTGATCCTGCAAAAGCTGCCGGTCACCTTGTCCCTGGGCTTCTGGGCGACGCTGCTGAGTTACCTGGTGTCGATCCCGCTGGGTATTCGCAAAGCGGTGCGCCATGGCAGCCGCTTCGATATGTGGAGCAGTGCGGCGATCATTATCGGCCACGCCATGCCAGCGTTTCTATTCGCCTTGTTGCTGATCGTGGTGTTTGGTGGCGGTAGCCTGCTGGACTGGTTTCCGGTGCGCGGCCTGGTCTCGGAGAACTTCGCCACGTTGTCGTGGGCGGGCAAAGTGGTTGATTACTTCTGGCACCTGGTATTGCCGGTGCTTGCGCTGGTGATCGGCGGGTTTGCCACCCTGACCATTCTCACCAAGAACAGCTTTCTCGACGAGATCAGCCGCCAGTACGTAGTCACCGCCAGGGCCAAGGGCTTCAGCGAAAAGCAGGTGCTCTATAAGCATGTGTTTCGCAACGCAATGCTGCTCATCGTAGTCGGGTTGCCCCAGGCGCTGACCACCATGCTGTTCGGCGGCTCGCTGTTGATCGAGGTAATATTTTCCCTGGATGGGTTGGGGCGACTGAGCTACGAGGCGGCGGTCGCGCGGGATTACCCTGTGGTATTTGGCACGCTGTTTATCTTCACCCTGGTCGGCCTGGTGATAAAGCTGCTGGGAGACCTGTGTTACCGGCTGCTTGATCCGCGCCTGGACTTTTCTGCGAGGGCCCATTGATGACGGTGTTTTCTCCCATCTCCCGTCGCCGTTGGTTGCACTTCAAGCGTAATCGCCGGGGCTGGTGGTCGCTGTGGATATTTCTCGGGCTATTTACCCTGTGCTTGGGGGGGGAGCTGTTGGCCAACGATAAACCACTGTTGGTGGCGTATCAGGGCGGCCTGTATTTCCCGGCATTCGAGCGTTACACCGAACAGGACTTTGGCGGCACCCTGGCGTTTCAGCCGGATTACCGAGACAGTTATGTGCGTGAGCTGATTGAAGGGCAGGGCGGCTGGTTGCTGTTTGCACCGATCCCGTTCAGCTATGACACGGTCAACTACGACCTCAGCGCACCGTCGCCCACGCCGCCTTCCGCGCAGAACTGGCTGGGTACCGATGACCAGGCACGGGATGTGTTGGCGCGGGTGATTTTCGGCACCCGTGTGTCGCTGTTGTTCGCGCTGGCGTTGACCGTTGTGAGCACGCTGATCGGTATCGCCGCCGGCGCTGTGCAAGGTTATTACGCGGGGTGGGTCGACCTGCTGGGGCAGCGCGTGATCGAAATCTGGTCCGGACTGCCGGTGTTGTATTTGCTGATTATCCTCTCCGGGTTTGTCAAGCCGAGTTTCTGGTGGTTGCTGGGGATTATGGCGCTGTTTTCCTGGCTGACCCTGGTCGACGTGGTGCGTGCCGAATTCCTGCGCGGGCGCAGCCTGGAGTATGTGAAGGCGGCTCGTGCCCTGGGTGTGAGCGATGCGCAAGTAATGTTGCGGCATATCCTGCCCAATGCGTTGACGGCCACCTTGACCTATCTGCCCTTTATTCTGACCGGGGCCATTTCCACCCTGACTGCATTGGACTTTCTTGGCTTTGGCATGCCCACCGGCACGGCCTCCCTTGGTGAGTTGATCGGCCAGGGCAAGAACAACCTGCAAGCCCCTTGGCTGGCGCTGACTGCGTTCTTTGCGTTGGCGTTGATCCTGTCCCTGTTGGTGTTTATCGGCGAAGCCTGCCGCGAAGCCTTTGATCCCCGATCCTGATAAGTGAGCCTGTGCTGTGACCGATGCGTTGATTGAAATCCGTAATTTGCAGGTAGCGTTTGAAGGGCATCAAGCCGTGCGTGCCATTGACCTGGATATCCGGGCGGGCGAGTGCCTGGCCTTGGTGGGGGAATCAGGCTCGGGGAAGTCGGTGACAGCCCATTCGATCCTGCAATTGTTGCCACCGCATATCACCCATACCCAGGGCAGCATCCGTTACCAAGGTGAGGAGTTACTCGGCGCGCGCCCGGAACGTTTGCGCCAGATCCGGGGCGACCGTATCGCGATGATTTTCCAGGAACCAATGACTTCGCTTAACCCGCTGTATACCGTTGAGCGGCAATTGGCGGAGACCTTGTTGCTGCACAAAGGCCTGGGCGGTGCGGCTGCCCGCGAGCGGGTCCTGCAATTGTTGGAACTGGTGGGTATTCAACAGCCGCGCCAGCGCCTCAATGCCTACCCGCATCAATTGTCCGGCGGGCAGCGTCAGCGGGTGATGATCGCCATGGCGCTGGCCTGCGAGCCAGTGCTGCTGATTGCTGATGAACCCACCACGGCGCTGGATGTGACCGTGCAGCGGCGCATCCTGGATTTGCTCAAGGATCTGCAACAACGGTTGGGTATGGCGCTGCTGCTGATCAGCCACGATCTTAATGTGGTGCGCAGTATCGCCCAGCACGTAGCGGTGATGCGCGCGGGTGAGATCGTTGAACGGGCCAGCTGTGCCGCCCTGTTTGCCGCCCCCCGGCATGCCTACAGCCGGCAGTTGCTCGAGGCCGAGCCGCAGGGCCGCGCGGTTGCCCGTGCGCCGGCTGCCAACCTGCTGGAAGTGGAGGGGCTCAGAGTATGGTTCGCCCAGGGTGGCCTGCTGCGGCGCCGCCCGCCGATCAAGGCCGTGGACGGTATCGACTTGTGCCTGCAACGCGGCAAGACCCTGGGCATCGTCGGTGAGTCCGGCTCGGGCAAGTCGACGCTCGGTCAGGCGATCCTGCGCTTGATCGATGCCCAGGGCAGTATTCGCTTTCAGGGACAAGCCCTCGACCGCCTCAAGGGCAACGCACTGCGCCCTTGGCGCCGGCAGCTGCAAGTGGTGTTTCAAGACCCGTTCGGCAGCCTCAGTCCACGGATGAGTGTGCAGCAAATAATTGAAGAAGGTTTGCATGTGCATACCGACCTCAATGCTTTACAGCGAGAATCGCTGGTGATTGCAGCATTGCAGGAGGTAGGGCTCGACCCGCAGGCTCGGCACCGCTTCCCCCATGAGTTTTCAGGCGGACAGCGCCAGCGCATTGCAATTGCCAGGGCGTTGGTGATCAAACCCGAGCTGGTCCTGCTCGATGAACCCACTTCGGCGTTGGATCGTACGGTGCAAAAACAAGTGGTGAGTCTGTTGCGTCGGTTGCAGGAAGAACATGGGCTGACTTACCTGTTTATCAGCCATGACTTGGCTGTGGTACGCGCGCTGGCCCATGATTTGATCGTGATCAAGGACGGCGTGGTGGTGGAGGCGGGGAGCACCGAACAACTGTTCGACGCGCCGCAGCACCCCTACACTCGGGACTTGTTAGCGGCGTCTGTGTTGAAGTGGGACTGAGCCGTTTTTTGACTAGGACCCAGAAGCGTCAGTCATGTAGCTCAAGGTCATGCGACTCAGCGCCCGGATCCCCACCGCCAGGCTTGAGTCATCCACTTGGAAGCCCGGTGAATGGGTCGGCCACACCGTCTTGCCTTCCAGCGCGGGCGGTGTCACGCCCATACGCATGAAAATCCCCGGAATCTGTCGGGCATATTCGGCAAAGTCATCGGCACCGTAAGTGCCGTTGTCGATGCGTACCGGTGTGGTCGACACCTGTTGCAGCACCGGCATCAACCGGTCCACCAGTGCGGTGTCGTTGTAGCCGGCGCGGTAATTGCCCGGTAGGTAGTCCACTTTGGCGGATGCTCCCGAAGCCTCGGCGATTTTCTCGGCGGTGTGGGTCATGCGTCGCAACACGTCCTCACGCTGTTCATCGCTCACCGTGCGAATCGAACCTTCCAGGCGCACCTCGGCGGGAATGATGTTATGTCGGTCACCGGCCTCGATACGGCCCACGGAAATCACCGGCGCCGGCAACAGGCTGAGGTTCGACTGGCGGCTGGGAATGGTCTGCCAGGCCAGGATCACCTGGGCTGCCACTGGCACCGGGTCGATACCGGTCCACGGGAAGGCCGCGTGAGTTTGCCGCCCGATGATGTGTGCAACAAAGGTATCCGCCGCCGCAGTGGTGCGTTGGCGGCTGAGGGTAAAAGTGCCCGCCGTACCGGCCGTGACGTGAATACCGAAGATCACCGCAGGCGCCGGATTTTGCAGCGCGCCTTCCTTGATCATCAATTGCGCGCCACCTTGTTCGCCCAGTGGCGGGCCTTCCTCGGCCGGTTGGAAAATCAGCTTGAGCGTGCCCGGCAATTGCTCGCGATGGGCCGCCAAGACCTCGGTAACCCCCAGCGCCATCGCCATATGCGCATCGTGACCACATGCGTGCGTCACCCCGACGTCCTTGCCTCTGCTGCGAAAGTCAGCGCCTTCATCTTTGCTGCGCACTGTCGACGCAAACGGCAGGCCGGTTTGCTCGGTGAGCGGCAGCGCGTCCAGTTCGGCGCGAATCGCGACCACTGGGCCAGGTTTGCCGCCACGCAAAATGCCGATGACACCGGTATGCGCGATGCCGGTCTGCACCTCCAGCCCCAGTTCCCGTAGGCGTTGGGCGATGCGCTCGCTGGTGTGGAACTCACGATTGCCCAGCTCGGGTTGTTGGTGAATCGCGTGGCGCAGCTCTATCACGCCGGGCAATGCCTGGCTGATCTGCGCGTCCAGATCGTCCCAAGGCTCGGCGGCCGACACTGAGCCAGACAGAAGTAGCAGGGAAATCGGTAGCTTCAACATATCCAGTGCTCAGTAAGTAAACGCAATCGGCGGTGCTTTCGCGTTCAGCAAATAGTCGCCAATCGCCTTGTATTTGTAGGCCAGGGCGTCATGGGTGGTGTGGGTGCGTGCGTTACGCCAGTGGCGGTCAAAGTTGTAGCGCGACTGGGTGGTGGCGGCACCGCCGACTTCATACAGGCGTTCGCACACGAAGAGGGCGGCGCGGGTCGAGGCGATCTTGGCTTCGGCCACGGCAATCGAGGACTTGACCAAAATAGCTTCCAATTCCTCACCCTGCGCCAACCCCTGCAACTGCGTGCGCGCGGCCAGGTCGACCGCCCCGGCGGCTTTCTCCACCAGCGCTTCGGCGCCGTGGATGCGCGCGGCCAGATCGCCCAGGGTGTGCAGGATGTACGGGTCGTGGCGTGCCTGATCCACGCCACTTTCGCGTACCGGCCGCGAGCCGCTGCGCGCCCATTCCACCGCGTCATCCAGCGCCGCCAGGCCGATGCCGACATCGAGGGCGCAGTGGATCAATTGCGCGCTGGCGCCGACATAGTTACGGCGCTGGTACCACTGCGCCAATGGGATCACTTGCTCGGGGCTAACCCGCACATTTTCCAGCAAGGTGCTGCCACTGGCGGTCACACGCTGGCCCATGCCATCCCAATCATCCAGCAGGGTGATGCCGGCGGTATCGGCGGGCAGCATCACGTAGACCGCGTTGCCGGCTTCGTCCACCGCCTGGATTTTCAGCAGGTCGGCAAACAGGCAGCCGGTGCTGTAGAACTTGCTGCCATTGAGCACCAGTTGGTCGCCGCGCTGCTCCAGGCGTGTATGGATTTCACCGCGAAAGGTGCCGCTGCGCTCGGCAATTGCCCCCGACGACAGCTGGCGCTCGGCAAAAGCCCCGAGGTATTCGCGCTGTTGCTCCGGGTTAGCGATCAAACGCAAATGCTCGACGGTGGCGAAGTGCGGAAACAACGCCTGGGCCACACTCGGATCGGCCTTGGCCAGGGTGATGAAAATCTGTGCTACCTGCAGTTGGCTGACGTCGCCGCCCCCCAGCTCAGTGGGGACCCGGGCGGCGCCCAGGCCGGATTCGCGGATCAGGTCGAGCTGCGCATAAGGCAGGATTCTGCCGGCGTCGCGGTCGGCGGCACCGGGTTGGATCTGCGCGGCGAGTTGGTGGGCGAGGGCAAGGTAATCGGTCATGGAAAGGTCCATCAAAGAGGTCAGGAAGCGTCGCGCAGAGCACTGCGCGGGACGCCGAGCAACAGGATCAAGGTGCCGCAGGCCACCAGCGCCGCCACGATATAAAGCGCCAGGCTGATGCTGCCGGTGGAGGTCTTGATCGCACCGATCATGATCGGCGTAAGCAGGCTGCTGATCTGCCCGCAGCAATTGACCAGCGCCAGGCCTGCGGCCTTGGCGTGGTCCGACAGGTAATACGTGGGGATGGTCCAGAAAATCGCGGTGGCCACCAGGTAGCCGCTGGTCATCAGGGTCAGTACGGCGATTGCCGAGTAAGGGCTGAACAGAAAGTTGGGCAGCACCAGCATTGCCAGCGCCGCCGTGAGGCCGCCCAGCGCGAAGTGCCAGCGCCGCTCCTGATTCACATCCGAATGGCGGCACGCCCACAGCATCACGCACACGCCGACTACATAGGGCAAAGCCGAGAGCAAGCCCAGTTGCCCGAGGTTGCTGACCCCGGAATCGCGAATGATCGACGGTGCCCAGATATTGGTGACGTTGCCGGTACACATTATGGTCAGGCAGTAGGCCAGGGTGATAAACCACACCTTGCGGTCCTTCAATGCCTCGACGAAGCGCCTATGCCCGCCGGGTTTGCGCTGTAGCCGTTCACGCGCCAGGGCTTGCTCGATGGCGTGTTTTTCATCGTCGCTCAGCCACTTGGCCGAGGCCGGTTTGTCGTCCAGCCAGTACCAGGCGAACAACCCCGCGAGCACCGGCGGAATGCCGGTGATCACGAACAGCCATTGCCAGCCGGTAAACCCGCCGATACCGGCGAAGTGCCCCATGATCGAAGTCGACAGCGGCCCGCCGATGATCCCGCACACCGCAATCGCCATGATGAAACGCGAGGTGATACGCGCACGGTGGCTGGCCGGGAACCAGTAGGTGAGATACAGGATCACCCCTGGGAAGAATCCGGCTTCGGCGGCGCCCAGCAACACCCGCAGCACATAGAACTGCGCCGGGGTCTGGGCAAACGCGATGGCGATGGTCACCACCCCCCACAGCACCATGATGCGCATCATGGTTTTTTTCGCGCCGATCTTTTCCAGCAGCAGGTTGCTCGGGATCTCGAACAGCAGGTAACCGATGGAGAACACCCCGACGATGATGCCGAACGTGGCGTCGCTGATGTTCAGGTCGGTCTTGAACTGCAAATGCGCAAAGCTGATGTTGACCCGGTCCAGCCAATTGAGCACGAAGCACAGGAACAGGAACGGCATGATCCGCCACGCCAGTTTGCGATACAGGCGTTGGTCGAAGGTCGCCTGCGGGCGTTCGAAGTTCGTCATCACCAGCTCACGTCGACTTTAGCGAAGTAGTAGGCGCCTTCCAGGCCATAGGGCGAGTACCAGCTATAGGTCGGGTTGTCGGTGGGGAAGAAGTAGAATCGCTTGGCCTCGTCATTCAGTTGCTGGGGGCGCCGGTCGAAGATATTTTCGCCGCCAACGGTGACTTTCACCGCATCGCTCAGCCAGTAACCCACGCTCAGGTCGGTGATGAATGCAGGGCGAATTTTTTCATCGCGACTGGCCGAAATCTGGTTACGCCCGGTGACCTTGGAATAGCGGGTTTCCTTGAGATTCACCTCAAAATCCCCCAGTTGCCAGGCGGCATTCAGCGACGTGGTGTTTTTCGGGTAGGCCGAGGTCAGGTTGCCCTGGCGGTCACGGCCCATCACGCTGACACCGGTGCCGGCCAGTGCTGCGGGCTCCTTGATCTTCTCGATGGTTTGCAGGCTCTGATTGCTGAGCAAGGTCCATTTGGTCTTGCCGTAGCGGCCCAGGTCATAGCGGTAGTCGGCCACCAGGTCGATGCCACGGGTGCGGGTATCGGCCAGGTTGCCGAAGTACGAGACGATCTGGTTCGGGTTCAGGCCCTGGGCGGCCAGCACGTTGGAGACCGCCGTGCCTTGCAGGTTACTGGTCTGCAGGATGCGATCCTTGATGTCGATCTGGTACAGGTCGACCGTAATGTCCAGGTTCTCGGTCGGTGTGGCGACAAAGCCGAGGCTGTAGTTCATCGAGCGTTCAGGCTTGAGCTCCTTCGCACCCAATGCCTGGCCGGCGGCGTCGTTGACGGTGACGTAGCGGGTGGTGGCCTGCTCTAGTTGCCCGGTGAGCGGGCTGGTGCGCCAGGCGGTCAGCGACGACGAATAGAACTGCTGTTGCAGGGACGGCGCGCGGAAGCCGTTGCTCACGGTGCCGCGCACGGCGAATTGCGGGGTGAACGCGTAACGTGTGGAGAACTTGCCACTGCCGGTGTCGCCGAAATCACTGTAGTGCTCGAAACGCCCGGCCAGGCTCACGTCCCATTGGTCGGTCAGGCTTTGGCTGAAGTCGACGTAGCCTGCGGTGTTGGTGCGTGAGTAGTTGTGCGCGTCGGCCGGAGTGAAGCCCACCAGCCCAGGCGCGCCGGGGTTGGGGCGTTGGCCGGCGAGTGGGCTGCCGGCGGGGAACACGTAGCCGCCATCGGCATAAGAGGCGTATTCGCCGGCCTGGATCTCGAACCCATCGCGGCGGAACTCAAGGCCGGTCGACACGTTCAGCGGCTTGGCAAACAGCCCGGTATCGAACGCACGGGTCAGGTCGAGGTTATTGGTCCATTGGCTGGCGATCAGGTTGCCGCCGTCCATATCCTGAGGGCTGTTTGGTCCCAGGGACGGGTTCAGCGAACGTTCGTTGCGGGTGTTGGCGTTGTTGTAGCCGTAGCTCGTGCTCAGGTCCCAAGCCCAGCCCAGCAGGTCGTCGTTGCGCACGCCGAACACGCTTTGGAAGTCGTCTTCTTCCACCACGAAACGCGGCGAGAAACCGTCCGGGTACACCGAGACAATGTTCTGCGGCGAGTTGGCGGTGCGGTAGGTGCCCCAACTGGTGGAGTTGCGGTGGCTGAGGGTGGAGAACGAGTACAGCGTGTAGTCCTCGTTCAGCGGCAGTTCGGCGTTGTAGCCGAAGTTATAGGTTTGCGAACGGGGCTGGCCCAGTTGCTGGCGGTAGCGGCTTTCACTGGTTTCGCGCGGGTCGGGCTGGCCGTTCTGGCGGAAATAGATGCTGGTGCGGTCCGGCACGGCGCCGGCCACGTTGGAACTTTCCTGGAGGCCGATATCGGCGCTGAGGCTGAAAAAGCCGTCATTGGGCAGCTCGAAGCCCTGGTTGATCTGGCCCTGGCCCCGCGCACCGAAATTACCCTTGCCGCCCACACGGTTGGCGTACTGCCCATAGAGGGCGCTGCCGCTGCCGCCGGAGCGGTTGGTCTTGAGGATGATGTTGATCACCCCGGCAATCGCGTCCGAACCGTATTGCGCCGCCGCGCCGTCGCGCAGCACTTCCACGTGCTCCACCGCGGCGATGGGGATCAGGTCGAGGTCGGCGGGCGACTGGCCGCTTGAGGTGGCGGCGGTCTGCACAAAGATCAGCGACGTATTGTGGCGGCGCTTGCCGTTGACCAGCACCAGTACATGGTTACCGCCCAGGCCGCGCAAAGTCGCGGACTTGACCGACAACCCGGTGCCGCCGGTAAAGCCTGCGGCGTTGGTGTAGGACGGCACACTGGCGGCCAGGGCGTCGCGCAGGTTCTGTTTACCGGAGCGGGCGAGGTCGTCGGCGCTGATCACATCGATCGGCGCCAGGCTCTTGGCCACGGTGCGACCGCTGTCCCGGGCACCGGTGACCACCACGGTTTGCAGGGCGGTGTCACTGGCCGCCGACGGACGTGACGGGTTCTCTTCAGCGTGGGCTGCCGGTTGGGCGCACAGCCCGAGGATGCCGGCGGTCAGCAGGCTGAGCCTGGGACGAAAGCGGGTGTAAGGGCGAGACATGGTGAGGCTCCAATGGTTAGGTGCCGCTTTCCATTCCTGATGGTGGGAGTTCCTGACAGTACTGGGGAGGCTTATGTGTTGGCTGTTTCTAGTTATAGGGGGGGCTACACCTTCGCATCGCGCCCTAGCATCACGTCCTGGCGGGCCTGGTCGACCAGTGCCATCTGCCGCGTCAGTCGGGCTTTGCGTTCGGCCAGCAGCAAGGTCTTGGTCCACTCCAGCGCCTTGGCGGAATGGCTGGCCAGGCGTGCGGCCAGTTCCAGCGCGCTGGCGTAGGCGTCGTCCACCACCTGATTGACCAGGCCGATGGTCAGCGCCTCCTGGGCGTTGAACTTGCGCGCGCTGAGCATGATGTCCAGGGCCGCTGCTTCGCCGATCAGGCTGGGCAGGGTGATCGCACTGAAACCCGACAACATGCCGTGCTGCACTTCCGGAAAGTGGAACCGCGTGTCATGCCGCGCAATACGGAAATCGCAATGAATCGCCAGGCTGATGCCCAGGCCCAGGGTGTGGCCGTGCAACGCGGCAATCACCGGCTTGCTCAAATCGTTGCCGACACCGGGCAGGGCACGGGCCAGGACTTCGCTGCTGACCGTCTCGCCGGTGGCGTCGATTTCCTTGAGGTCGGAGCCGGCGCAAAACGCCCGCTCGCCGGCACCGCGTAGCACGATGGCGCGCACCGCGTGGTCGTGTTGAGCGCGTTGCCAAACCTCGGCCAACTCGTGCTTGGCCTGGCTGTCCAGTGCGTTCAGGCGCTCCTGGCGGTTGAGGGTGACGACCAGAATTCCTTCGCCAATAGCTTGGTACTCGACTGTCATGGTGTGCTTTTCATTGAGAGAGAAAGAAAGACGCGATTGCCCCTTGAGGTCTGCGTCAAAGTGAGGAAAACTTAAAGGATGTGCACAATGCAAACAATATGTTTGTTATATGAACATATTATTATCGGGTCAAAAACGGTTATATAAAATGAAAGCCATAGTTCTAAAAGCCTTCGGCGGGCCGGAGCAATTGCAGGTCGAGGAGGTGCCGACCCCGCAGGTTGGCGCGGGTGAAGTGCTGGTCCAGGTCGCGGCAGCAGGGGTTTGCCATCATGACCTGTTGCATCGTGCCGGGCGGTTACCGGGAGCCCATACCGGCGTGGTACTGGGCCATGAAGTGGCGGGTGAAGTGGTTGAGGTGGGCGCGGGTGTGCACCACTTGACGGTCGGCGCCCGGGTGGTGGTTTACCAGCGACGCTTTTGCGGTCAGTGTCGTGACTGCCTGCGCGGTCGCCAGGATCTGTGCCGGGCCCTGGGCCTGCCATCGGTGGATACTGAAGGCGCCTATGCCGAATACTTGCGAGTACCGGCGATCTCCGCCATCGAACTGCCCGACGGTCTGGACTACATCCAGGCCGCCTTGGCGTCCTGTCCGATCGGCACCAGCGTGCGCGCGTTGCACGGCGAGGCCGCGCTCAAACCCGGCGAAAGCGTGTTGATCAATGGCGCCAGCGGTGGCCTGGGCGCCCATCAGATTCAATTGGCCAAGGCGGCGGGCGCGCGGGTCATCGCCGTCACGGGCAGTGCGGACAAGCGTGATTTTCTCCACAGCCTGGGCGCCGATGACGTGATTGTGAGCAGCGGCAGCTACAGCGCCGAGGTCTGGAAACTCACCGGCAAACGTGGCGTGGACGTTGCCATGGAAAACCTCGGCAGCACCCTCGAAGACACCCTGCGCAGCATGGCCCTCGGAGGGCGCGTGGTGGTGTTGGGCAATGTGACGCCCGCCAGTGTGCCGATCAACCCGGGGCTGTTGATTGGCCGACGCCTGCGGGTGCAAGGCTCCGGCAGCGCCACCCTTGAAGAAGTGCGCCTGGCGCTGGCATTGATCAAGGGCGGGCAGGTCAAGCCGTTGATTGACCGTGTGCTGGCGTTTCACCAGGTGGCCGAGGCCCATGCGCTGCTGGAGTCGCGTCAGGTCAATGGGCGCATTGTGTTGAGCGGGTGGTAAGCATGGACATCAGTACGCTGCTCAGCCAGGCGGCCTTTAAATGGCCGGACCACATCGCACTGCACGAACCGGCGAGTGCACGCACCCTCACGTTTGCCGAATTGGACCGCGCCCTAAGCGGCGTCGGCCAAGCCTTGGATCAGTTGCAAATCCCGGCCGGTGCGCGGGTGGCCTTACTGGCCGACGCCAGCATCGATTACCTGCTGGCCGACTATGGCTGCATGGCCAGCGGCCGTGTGCGCGTGCCGTTGGACCCGGCCCTGGCGCTTGACGAATTGCTTGCTCAGCTACAGGACGCGGGCGCTGCCTTGCTGCTGTTTTCCGAGCAGTACGTCGTTGTGGCGCAAGGCTTGGGCATTCGTTGCCTGCCGCTGCAAGCCGTGACCGACTCCAAGCCCGTCGACATCCTTCCACGCCCGGCGCAATCACCCCAGGCGCTGGCCTCGCTCAACTACACCGGCGGCACCACCGGCACGCCCAAGGCCGTGATGCACCGGCATGCCAGCCTGTGTGCGGTGTTGCAAAACATCGTCATGGGGCGGGGCGCCGTGGTTGGCGATGTACTGCTCAACGTCCGCCCGCTATGGCCGATTGCAGCGGTGGCGGTGCTGGCCCATGTGCTCAGCGGTGGCCGAGTGGTGTTGGGCGGGCGCTTCGACGGCAAGGCCTTCATCGCTCAGCTCACTGAGCACCGGGTGGCGTTCAGTTCCCTGGTGCCGACGCAATTACTGCGCCTGTTGCGCGAAACCGGCCCCGCAGCGGCCGATCTTCCGGTATTCAAGAGCCTCGATGTCGGCGCTGCCGCGTTGACCGGCGAAGTGCTGGAAGGCTCATGCAGTTTGTTCAGTGAACGCATCGGCGTGCTCTATGGCATGACCGAAGCGCCCTGGAGTTGCTACCTCTCGCCCGCGCAAATGGCGGCGGTGCGCGCGGCTGGCGACAGTGGCGAAGGCGTGGTCGGCCGACCGTTGTTCAGCGCCGCGATTCGCATCGATCAACCGGACGCAAACGGTGTGGGCGAGATTCTGCTCGGCGGCCCGCAATTGATGAGCGGCTACTGGCAGCTGGAAGCACTCAGCGCCAAGACCCTGGACAACGGCTGGCTGCGCAGCGGTGACCTCGGGCGCATTGGCGCCGATGGGTTGCTGCGTGTGCTGGGGCGTTGCAAGGACATCATCCGCAGCGGTGGCAAGTCCGTGCAGCCCGTTGAAGTCGAACAGAACCTGCTGAGCCATCCCGGCGTGCAGGACGCCCACGTGTTTGGCCTGGAGGATCTGGAATGGGGCGAGCAAGTGTGCGCAGCCGTGGTATTGGAGGGTTCCCAAGACCTGTCGGCGCAGCAGTTGATGGACCACTGCCGCGCCGGCTTGTCGCGCTACAAGGTGCCGCGCCGCGTCTACTTCATCGACGAACTACCGCGCTCCCACTACGGCAAGGTGCAGAAAAACCGCCTGCTCGCCGCACTGGGCCTCAAGCCCTAAAGGTTGCCCAACTGCGCCGCGATACCTTCACAGGCGCGGCGCACATGGCTGGCCAGGGACGAGCCGGGGTGGGTTTCGTCTTCCATTTCCAGGCCGGCGACCACCACCGCGCCAATGGCTTGCCCGGCTTCCACGCGAATCGGAAACGCCACCGAAGACAGGCCCGGCTTGAACTCGCCGTGGCCGAAGGCGAAGTCCTGCTGGCTGCGAATCTGTTCCAGTGCCGGCAGGGCTTTGGCGTAACGCGCTTCGCCGAGGATTGCCTGCGCGGCCGCCTCGCTGTAGGTGGCGAGTACCGCCCGCCCGCTGGGGCTGCCGTCGATGGGGAATTGGTCGGCAAGGTCGACAATCACGTTGAGCGGCGTGGTCGGTGTCCACATGCGCTCGATCAACACCACTTGGTCACCCACCGGCACCGACAACGACACAATCGCCTGGCGCTCGCCGATCACCCGTTGCAACTCGATGGCGTAGGGCAGGGCGATCTTGCGCAGGTTCAGGCGGTTCAGGTACGCCGCCGAATAGATCAGGCACTCCGGCCCGATCCGGTAGGTGCCAGCCTGGGATTCGATCAGGCTCCAGTGGGTGAGGGTCTTGAGCAAACGGTGGATGGTGGTGCGGTCGATACCGGTCAGTCGCGCCAGGTCCAGCGCGCTGGCGCCATGCTTGAGGCCCGACAAGGTGCGCAACAGTACGATCGAACGGTCGATGACCTGAACGCGCCCACCGGCGTTTTCCTTACTGCTGGTGGGCGGGGGAGGAGTCGAAGAAATATCCATGGTGGCAGCGGCTTCCGAAATCATTTTGTTCGGCAAGCGCGGATCGCAGGCTTGGCCGGTGACCAAGGTTAGCCGCGATCCGTTGCTGGGTGAAGCCTTGATTTACGTGTCGAAGAACACCAGTGCGCGCAATTCGATGCTGCGCCGTGGCGGCGCGTCCTTTGGCGTGGTGGGGTCATCAAACGCGGTGTGTGCACTCAGCCTGGCCACATCCCGCCGCGAATCGTGGATCTTCAACAGCAAGGCCTCGTTCGGCCGCAACTGCGGGTAGTAATACCAGCGGTGGGCCGGGTTGGCCTTGACCGAAAACGTTTCGCCGACCTTGTCGCGATACACCAGGTAGCTGGGCAACAAATCGCTATCGGCCATACTGCGCGCATCGCACAAGGCAAGGGGCGTGCTCAGCACTGTCGCGCCGATGGGGCGCCACACATTGATGATCGCAAAGCGTTTGAGCAGACGCTGTTCGGCTTCGTCCGGGTCGAGGTGGTCGCGCACGCGGCGAATCGCCGAGCGTTCGGTCTGGTCGTTGTGCACGTAGCGTACCGGCTCGCGCAGGCCGCGCGCCTCACGGCCAGGGTCATCGACGCGAATCGTATGGTCGAAAATCACCACCTTCACCGCGCCGGTCTGCTGTTTGAGCAAGGCTTCGGTTTCCGGGTAGTAGTGCAGGCGCACTTGGTCGTCATCCTCCAGGTTCGCAACGGCACTGGTGTGATCGACTTTTTCGAAGCCTTGGCGGTTGATATTCGCCGGTTCGTCGAGCAACCGGGCGTTATGAATGGTCATCTGGGTCGGGTCCAGCACGCCGCTGCGCAGGGCCTCGCCGTCCGGTGGTGGGTAGGTGTAGTTCACCGGGCGCTGGCCGTTGTCCTGCAGATAATTGAGCACGCCGAGCACGGATGTGGGGGCGAGTTGGGTCTGATGGGTTCCCATAAAAACCTCCGGGTCAAAACGGTTCCTTGAAGGGCCGCAAGTCCAGCTCCTGGGTCCAGGCGCTGCGCGGTTGGGTGTGCAGGTACCAATACGCGTCGGCGATATCGTCGAGCTTCAACGCGCCGTCTTCACCCAGCTTGGCCAGGTAATCCGGTGCGCGGCTTTGCACGCGTTCGCCATCGATGGAACCGTCGATGACCACATGGGCGACATGCACATTTTTCGGCCCGAATTCCCGGGCAAACGACTGCGCCACCGAGCGCAGCCCGGCCTTGCCTGCCGCAAACGCGGTGTACGGCGGCTTGCCACGCAATGACGCGGTGGCGCCGGTAAACAACAGGCTGCCGCCACCATTGGCGAGCAAGGTGCGGGTGGCTTCGCGGGCGAATAAAAAGCCCCCCAATGTCGAGGCGCGCCAGGTTTGCTCGAACAACTCGGCGCTCAACTCAAGCGCAGGCTTGGACACCGAATTGCCTACGTTGAAGATCGCCGCCCTGAGTGTGCCGAGCTCATTGACCTGGGCGATGGCGGCGAGCACGTCGGCTTCGATACCCAAGTCGGCCACGATTGCATTGGCTTTGCCGCCGTTCGCTTCTATATCCGCCACCACCGTCTGCAACTTGTCCAGGCTCCTGCCGCTGACCGCCACGCGGTAGTCCTCGCGGGCAAAACGCCGCGCCAAGGCTGCACCCAGCCCGGCAACCGCGCCGACCCCGGCAATCCACACCACTGATTCCGCCATGCGCCACATCCTCCGATGGGGTAAGTGGCTACCAATCTACCCATGGCCGGGCGGGAGGAATAAGAATATCGACAGCTAAGGTTATGCCCATGTTCTCAGACGTAAGGGAGCGGAAAGGTGCAGCCTGTGAGCGGCAGGTTCAATGCCCTACCAATTCTTCCAGCAACTTCTCCTTATACCCCTGTAGCACTGATGATGTCCGATCCCTCGGATGGGGCAGGTCTACCCGGATTTCATGCTTGATCCGGCCCGGATGTGCGTCCATCAGGATCACTCGATCTCCCAGGTATAACGCCTCTTCAATATCGTGGGTGACCATAATCACCGTGCAACGCTGCTGTACCCAGATGCGTTGCAGCTCGCGTTGCAGGTGCACGCGGGTCAAGGCATCGAGGGCGCCCAGCGGTTCATCCAGTAGCAACACCTTTGGCTTGTTGATCAGCGCCCTGGCGATCGCGGCGCGCTGCGCCATGCCGCCGGAGAGCTGATGGGGGTAGGCATTTTCAAATCCTTCAAGGTTCACCAGCGTGATGTGTTCAGCTACCTGACGGTCTTTCTCCACCTGGGCCAGCTTGTGGTTTTTCAGGGCCAGGGCGATGTTCTGGCTGACGGTCATCCAGGGGAACAGGCGATGGTCCTGGAACACGATGCCGCGTTCCAGGCTGGTGGCGGCGATACGCTTGCCGTCCAGCAAAATATCGCCTCCGTATTCGGCTTCCAGGCCGACAATGAGTCGCAGCAAAGTGGATTTTCCGCAGCCGCTGGCGCCGACAATGCTGACAAACTCGCCAGGGCGCACGTCGAGCTGGATGTCGTGCAACACCGGCAGTGAACGGCCTTCGATCTGGTATGTCTTGTTCAGGCCGCGAATCTGCAGCGCACCGGTTTGCAGGTATAGCGGGGAAGCGATTGCGTTCATATCAGGGCCTTTCAACGGAGGTTGCGCCAGCGCAACAGGTGGCGGCTCAGCAGGGTGAATAACAGGGTCATCAGGTAGCCGAGCAAGCCGATGCACAGCACGCTGAGCACGATCACTTCCATGCGCGAGCCGGCCTCTGCGTTCATCATCAGATT
This sequence comes from Pseudomonas sp. GW823-FHT02F05, assembly GCF_058797315.1. Classification (NCBI taxonomy): domain Bacteria; kingdom Pseudomonadati; phylum Pseudomonadota; class Gammaproteobacteria; order Pseudomonadales; family Pseudomonadaceae; genus Pseudomonas; species Pseudomonas sp. GW823-FHT02F05. Next base: position 70,927 of record NZ_JBXAJM010000002.1, on the reverse strand, counting down.
GCCCAGGCCCGCCCCGGAGGACAGGAACAATTCACTGCCTATCGCGGTGACCCAGGCGAATGCCAGCGCGTGCAGCACGCCGGTGGCGATACTCGGCAACGCCGCCGGCAGCAGCACCTGGGTGAATTGCTGAACAGGGGTGAGCACCAGCACCTGGCCAACTTCCCGGTAACGGCGCTCCACATGGCTGAAACCCTGGTAGGTGTTCAGTACCATCGGGTAGAACGCGGCAAGGGTGACGATCAGCACTTTGGAAAACTCGCCGTTGCCGAACCACATCGCAATCAGCGGGATCCAGCCAAGCATCGGTACCTGACGAATCGAGTGGAACAGCGGGCCGATCAAACGGTTGGCTACGCTGGACAGTGCCATCAGCACCCCCAGCATCACGCCGAACACAATGCCCAGTAGCAAGCCACTGCTGGTACGCGCCAGGCTTGCCAGCAGGTTGACCAGTAGTTCGCCGTTGCCGAGCATTTCCAGCAACGCGGGGCCGATTGCCGATAACGGCACGAAGGCATAGGCCCCGGCAGCGTCCTGGCGTGAGGCGTATTCCCAGGCGAGCACCAGCAGCAGTGGCAGCAGCAGTCCTCGGGATTTTTTCAGTAAGGGCAGCATGTGAGGCTCCTAGCGGGTCTGCCAGCGAAACAGGCGCTGTTCGATACGGCGAAAGGCATAGTCGAGGGCAAACCCAATCACCCCGGTCACCACTACACCGACCATCACCACATCGATGCGCAGCATCTGCCGGGCCATCTCGATCATCTGCCCCAGCCCACTGTCGGCCGCCAGCAACTCAGTGGCGACCAGCACCACCCATGCACGGGTCAAGCTGATGCGAAAGCCGGTGATGATCGGTGGCGCGGCGGCGGGCAGAGCCACCAGGCGCACAAAGGTCGGCCAGCGCAAGCGGTACACGTCGGCCACTTCGAAGTAACTGCGCGGAATGCCGCGTACCCCTTCTCCTGCGGCGAGTGCCACCGGGAAGAACGCGGTTTTGGCGACGATAATGATCTTGAAGGTTTCATCAATGCCGAACAGCAGCACGAACATCGGTATCAACGCGATGCTGGGGATCTGGCGCAGGGTGTGGAACAGCGGCCCGCAGTACACCTCGACGTTCTTGGACAAGGCCATCAGCACGCCGAAGGCCAAGCCACACAGTGAACCAATGCCAAAGCCCAGGCCGAGCCGCGACAAGCTATTACCCAGGTGTTCGAGCAATTCGCCGCTGGCCAGCAGTTTTTCGAAGGTGTGCAGCACCTGGGCCGGTGGTACTAGTAGGTTGCGCGGGAAAATCCCGAGATGGGCCACCCACGTCCAGACGCCGAGCAAAGCCAGGGGCGAGATCAGCCAGGTGAGAGGGGTGAACAATCGATGGGTGCGCATGGCAAGTCTTTTTCAGCGAAGTACAACGTGTCCATCGCAAAACATGTGCCACAACCCAACCCATCTGTAGGAGCCCGGCTTGCCGGCGATGAGGCCCGTAAGATCAGCTCATGGCAAACGGGCAATTGGTGATGAGGTGCTGCTGGGGCAGCACCCATTCAGCAGCCGCCTCAGAAGTCGTAGCTCACGCTGGTGTAATAAAACGCCCCCTGTGCGCCTTCCGGGCTGGTGATGGAGTATTTCGGTACCCCATACAACTGCGCACCATCGGATTTGTCAGGGTGGGTATCGAACAGATTGATCGCACCCACCGAGACTTTTACGCCCTTGTGGAAGGTATACGACAGGTCGAGATCGGTCACCCATTGCGGGCTGTAGGTTTGATCCAGGCTGGGATTGGTGGCATTGAGGCTTTTCCATTCGCCATAGCGGCGCTGGGCCACGGTCAGGCCCCAGTTTTCATACAGCCAGTTGGCGCTCAGGGTCAGCTTGGTGTCCGGCGTGCCTTCCTCGATCAGGCCCTGTGTGTTGCGACCGACAATCTGCGAACCCTTGATATTGCCCACATCGCGCAAGCCAGTGATGGTGGTGTCGGTCTTGGCAAAGCCGCCGCTCAGGTTCAGGCGACCCCACTGCTGCAGGTCCCACTGGTAATTGCCGGTCAACTCGATACCGTCGGTGCGGGTGTCGGCGACGTTGGTGTAGAACGCCGCGCTCTGGATATTGGCGTAGGGTGTACCGGCGAAGATCGGCGTGACCACGCTGGCGGGCAACTGGTCGGAAAGGGTGATGCGGTTGTCGATGTTGATGCGGTACGCGTCCACCGTGACCGAGGCATTTTCCAGTGGGCGCCAGACCAGGCCCAGGGAATAGTTGGTCGACTCCTCCGGCTTGAGCGCCTTGCCGCCAAGCGCCTGGGCTTCCGGGCTGTTGGCGCGCAACGTACGTTGTTGCACCTCGACGAAGTTGCCGCTGCCCGGTGGTTGCTCTACCACCTGCACACTGAACGAGGACATGCCGCTCTGCACCAACGAAGGCGCGCGATACCCGGTGCTCGCAGTGGCCCGTGCGGCGATCTGTGGAGTGAAGTCGTAGCGCAGGGACAGTTTGCCGTTGGTGGTGTCGCCAAAGTCCGAATAGTGCTCAGTACGCACCGCCACGCCGGCCTGGAATTTCTCGGTAACCTGGCCCTCGACGTCAATGTAGGCGCCCAGAACCTTGCGATCCAGCGAGGCAGCATCTACCTGGGTGATGCCTGAGTAATAACCTGGAATTCGGCGCCCGGTGATCGGGTCGGCCGTGTTGAACAGCGGGCCGTTCTGCCAGCCCGCCGCTTCACCCGCGCTCAGTTGATAGTTTTCCTTGCGCCAGGCCAGCCCGGCGGAGAGTGTCAGCGGCTTGAACAACAGGTCGGTGGGAAAGTCGCGCACCCAGTCCAGGGTCAAGTTGGTCTGGTCGTTTTCGCGCTCTCCGGTGTAGATCTTCGATGGGCTATTGGTGCCGTAGCTGGGGTTGATCGCATTGCGGTCGGTGGATTTAAGGGTGTTATTACCATGGTTGAGCGCCAGGTCGAATTTGCCCAGACGCTCGTTCTCCCAGCGCAGCCCGCCGGTCACCGCATAATCCTCCAGGCCGTAGCGGGTGATCGGCAAGCGGCCGTCCGGGTAGCGCGCCAACGCGTTACTGCCGTAGTTGTTACGCAAGGTGGTAGGCGGGTCGAAGAAACCTTCGGCGTCGGTGTTCTTGTGGGAGTAGGTGGCGAAGCCGTAGGCGGTCAGGCTCTCGCCGATGCCGACCTCGCTGTTGGCCACGAAGTTGTACTGGTCCGAGACATTGCCTGCACCCCAACGCCAGGTGCGGTAGCGGTTATTCTGCTCGCGGGGCGTGTTAACACTGGTATCTCCGGGGTAAAAGATCCGGTTGTCGGGGTTCGTGTCGCTGGCCGGGTCCTGGCTGCCGGCGTCGAAGCTCAAGGTCAGGAAGCCGTCGTTGGGCAGCGTGAAACCCTTCCAGCCGTTGAGCTTACGCTGCAGGCCGTCGCCTTTGTCATAGCCGCCAAAGCGATAGCCCAGGTTGCCGCCGTCGTCGTTTTCCTTGAGCACAATGTTGATTACCCCCGCGATGGCGTCGGAGCCATATTGGGCTGCGGCGCCGTCGCGCAGGATCTCTACGCGCTGGATCGCACTCAACGGAAACAGGCTCAAGTCCACCGCCGCCGCGCCACGCCCATTCACCAGGCTCTGACGGGTGATATTCGCGCTGCTGTGACGGCGCTTGCCGTTGACCAGCACCAGCACTTGGTCCGACGCCAAGCCACGCAGCGAAGCGCCCTGGGCGATGGAGCCGCCGAAGGCTCCTTGAGGTGATTGTGGGAAGTTGAACGACGGCGACAAGGCGGTGAGGGCGCCGGACAGATCGGTGGCGCCGGTTTGCTGCAATTGCTCGCCAGACAGTACGTCGACGGGTGCTGCGCTTTGCAGGGCGGTCAAGTCGCTGCGGCGGGTGCCTAGTACCACTACGGTGTCCAGGCGATCGTTTTTTGCAGTTGGCTGCGTATCGTCTGCCGCAAATACAGGCACGGCAAGGCTGCCCATGACCAGCGCAATGGCGCCGGCCAACGGAGTGCGTTGGAACATAAAAAGGTCCTTTCAGAATGTAGGAGCCCGGCTTGCCGGCTCCTACAGGGAGTGGAGGTGTGGTTGGGTTAGAAGCGGCTGGTCACGCTCAGGCCTACGGTGCGAGGGTCGCCGTAGGTGATCACGTACTGGCCCAAGCCACCGTTCGGCCGGCCATGGACTTGGTAGCGGCGGTCGGTGAGGTTGTTGACGAAGCCGGTGACGCTGAGTTTTTCGTCGGTGCTGTACCAGGTCAGGCGACTGTTGGCCAAGGTGTAGTGAGACTGGCTCAGGTCCTTGTCGGCGCTACTCTGGCGGTCGGCGAGGAAGTATTCCTTGTCGCGGAAACTCACATCCGCCCCCGCCACCAGCTTGCCGCCGATTTCCAGTGGGATGGTGTAGTCGCCGCCCAAGGACACCACATTACGCGGCGAGCGCACGAAGCTGTTGCCGCTATAGTCGCCGGTGACTGCGCCGGTGGTGGGGTTGGTGTTTTTGAAATCGGTGTATTCGCTGTCCAGGAATGAGATCGCTGCGCGCAGGTGCACGTAGTCGGTGGGTTGGCCTTCCAGTTCCAGCTCGGCACCTTTGACCTTACCCTTGGCGCCGTTGGTCAAGGCGGTTGTCAGTACTCCGTTGTTAACCGTCAGCAGGTTCACCTGAATGTCCGAATAGTCGTAGTAGAAGATATTCGCGTTGGCGGTCAGGCGATGGTTGAACCACTCGGACTTCACGCCGAACTCATAGGCGTCGAGTTGTTCCGGGTCTACCGTGGTCAGTTGCGACAGGCTGGTGGACAACCCGGTGTTGAAACCGCCGGAACGGAAGCCATGGGCGTAGCGGAAAAACACGCGCACGTTGTCGTTGATGCGGTATTCCGGGGTCAGGTCGTAGGTCCAGGCTTCCCAGGTTTTATCCTCCTGGCGATTGCCGTTGCTGCCGGCGGCGGCTAGCGGAATCAATGGGCCGTTGGCGGTGGCGCGGGTCAACTGGGTCAGGCTGAGGTCGATGTCTTTCTTTTCCTGGGTCCAGCGCAGGCCACCGGTCACGCTGAAGTTGTCGGTGAAGTCGTAGGTCAGGTTGCCGAATAGCGCGTAGCTGTCAGTCTTATGGTCGTAGCTCAGGTCACGAAAATCCGTGGCGCCCCCAATCTGGTTCGAACCTGTGCCGTTGGGGGTCGGGCCGGGCTGGATAAAACGCCCGGCGGTGCTATCCAGATCTTCATGGAAATAGTGCGCACCGGCCAGCCAGCGCAGGGTTTCCTGCTGGGGCGAGGCCAGGCGGATTTCCTGGGAATACTGAGTGTATTTGTTGTCTGCAGTGGAGGTCCCGTTGACCTCGTACGGCGTGTAGTCGCCGTCACTGCTGGACTGGCCGCGAATATAGTCATAGGCGCTGATGGACGTGAGGGTGTAGTCGCCCAGGTGCCAGTTGAGGGTCAGCGAAGTACCGTCGTGATTGAGCTTGGAATCGTCTTTCACATTGAGCGCGATATCGCGCCCGGCCGGCCGCTGGTAGCCCACGTTGTAATAGCGGCCCAGGGTCAGCGCACCGTTGGCGCCGTCGCCCTTGAACTCGCGGCTATGGATTTTCCACAGCGCGTCCAGGTCGTCGTTGAGCTGGGCGAAGAACTGCAGGCGCACGGCCTTTTTGTTCACGTCACCGTAGGTGTGATCGTCCACCAGGTTCTTCTGGAAACCGTCGCGCTCTTCGGAGTACAGCGAGATCCGCGCAGCGAGTTTCTCATCCACCAGAGCACCGCCGAGGGCGCCGCTGAGGATGCGTTCGTTCTTGCTGCCAAAGCCGATGGTGCCGAAACCGTCGGTGTCGAACGTCGGTTTCTTCGAGATGATATTTACCGCTCCGGCCGTGGTGTTCTTGCCGTAGAGCGTGCCCTGTGGCCCGCGCAGAATCTCGATGCGCTCCAGGTCCCACAGCGGGCCGCCACCGGCAATCGGTGCGTTCAGGTACACGTCATCGGCATAAATGCCTACGGGGTAAACCGTGGCCGCACCGGTGTCGCCAGTGCCCAGTCCGCGGATGTACCAGCGCGGGCGACCGTCGCCGTCGGGATTCTTGGCCGAGGCGTTGGGAATGAAGGTGGTGATGTCGCCCATGTTACGTACGCCATCGGCGACGATGCTGGTGCCCTGGACCGCGGATACCGCCACCGGAACCTCTTGCAGGGTTTGCTCGCGGTGTTGCGCGGTGACGGTCACGGTCTTGAGTGACGGCTCGGTCTTGCTGGCGTCGTCTTCAGCGGCGTGCGTGCTGCCGGCGACGAGCAAAGCGAGCCAAAGGCCCTTGGTGATCGGATTGATTTTATGCATTGCAGTCTCCCCCGGAAAATATGTCCTTAAGGGGGGTAGAGCAGAGATCGTGCCAAGAGGATTTCAGTGTTGATACATGAGCGTAAGCTTCTGATTTTAATTATAAAAAAATATACAAAGCTGAGTTTTATAACGCTTTCAAGAGGCGTGAAAACGACCTGCGGAGGATTCAGCAGAAAGTGCGCGCAGTGTGTTGCTGGAGCAGCAGGGAAAGTGTTGCCAGGCCAACACAGCTGGCACTGATCACACATTAATTGTAGGAGCTCGGCTTGCCGGCGATGGCGTTTTCACGGCTGCCATCGCCGGCAAGCCGGGCTCCAATAGGTAGGGTAGGACTAAACAGCGACGCGCGAAGTGGAACCAATGACTTTTTCCAGCACGCTGAAGTCGATCCAGTCGCGCACATCGAAGCGGCGCGGGATGAAGTTCCAGCGGAACAGGAAGTCGGTGAAATCCTGCAATGCATCGATCGAGCGCGAGTCCAGCGTGGTCCGCAGTCGACGGTGCGCATCTTCACCATAGGCGGCCGTGACCCAGTATTCGCTGGTATTGAGTTCTTTGGCGAGAAAGCGCCGGGTTTCATCCGGGTTGGCCCAGGCCCACTGCTCGGTGCGCAGCACGGTATCGACGATTTTCACGCTGGCATCGAAATGCTCCTGCAGCAGGTTGATATCCACGGTGAGGGTGCGCGGCGTGCCGTTGTTGCTGCGGATCAACGGGTCAGGGTGCGAGCCAGTATCTACTACGACATGCAAGCCGAACTCATTGGCCAAGTGCACAGCGTGGGCGCCCTTGAGAAAGATCGCGTCGATATCGCCGCGCAGCAGGCCGATCAGTTCATTGTTGCGCCGGCTGAAGCGGCTGACCCCCAGTCCGATTTCGGGGCCATACACATAGGAGGTCTGGTTATCGCTGTAGGTCCCGCCATAGGGGTAATCCACCAGTTCCACGTCCGACACGTTCAAACCTTCGAGTTTGAGTGCGTTTTCCAGGCCACGCAGGGCCTGGGCACGCGTGAAGTCGATCTGTACGTTGGCCCACTTGGGCAGACCGAAACGGCGGTTTTTCAGGTCGCGTACGTTCTTAACACCGCTCTCTGCGGTGGTGAGGATCAACTGCACCTCGTCGCTCCACGACAACCCCAGCACGCGGGTTTCGACGCCACTGGCGTAGGCCCAGATCGCCGGGATATTGCCACCGTGGCGCACCGAATTCTGCAGGTGATGGTCATAGTGGGCTTCGCGCACTTCCCGCTCGGTGGACTCGCGCAACGATTGGATATTGGTGCCAAAGGGCAGGAAGGCTTCGGCCAGTCGCCCGGACTGCACCGCGATGCCAAGCCCGGTGGGGACCGGGCTGTGGGTATACCAGAGCGTATCGAGTGGTTTGCTCATAAAATTCTTCGTTCAAATCCATGAAATGTTCGCACATTGCAGGTGCCCGGCTTGCTGGCGATGGCGCCCGTGAATGATGCAGTAATCATTAGGAGGCCATCGCTGGCAACCCAGCTCCTGCAGAGTTGGCGTTGTCGTTGAGCACAGTGTTCAACGGCCGTGCATCGATCCATTCACGCACATCGAAGCGCTGTGGAATAAAGCGCCAACGGTGCAAAAAGTTGGTGAAGTCCTGCAGGGCAGCAATCGCCTGTTCATCCAGCTCGGTACGCAGGCGCAGGTGCGCGTCGTGGCCATAGGCGGCTGTCACCCAATACTCGCTGCTGTTGGTTTCCCGCGCCAGGTAACGGCGGGTGTCTTCCGGGTGGGTATGGGCCCACTGTTCGGCGCGCAGCACCGCGTCGAGGATGCCAGTGGCCACGTCAAAATGGTTCTCCAGCAGGTTCAGGTCTACCGCCAGCGTGCGTGGGGTGCCGTTGTTGCTGCGGATCAGTGGGTCGGGGTGGGCGCCTGTATCGATCACGATATGCAGGCCGAAATCATGGGCGTGCTGGGCGGCGCTGGCGCCCTTGAGGAAAATTGCATCCACCTCGCCGCGCAGCAGGCCGATCAGTTCCAGGTTGCGCGCGCTGACCTGGGTGTTAACCGGCGTGCCGGCTACATTGCGCACGGCGCTGTCACTGAAGGTACCGCCGTAGCGGAAGTTGACAAGCTTCACATCGCCGACTTTCAAGCCTTCCAGCGACAGCGCGTTTTCCAAGCCGCGCAGGGCCTGGGCGCGGGTGAAGTCGATTTGAACGCCGGCCCAGTCCGGCAAGCCGAAGGTGCGGCCGTTGAGGTCCTTGACGGTCTTGATGCCGCTGTCCGGGCGGGTCAGGATCAGTTGCACTTCATCCGCCCAGGACAAGCCGATCACCCGGGTTTCGCGGCCTTGGGCGCGGGCCCAGATCGCCGGGATATTGCCGCCATGGCGCACCGAGTTCTGCAAGGTGTGGTCGAAGTGCGACTCGCGCACGGCCTTGTCATTCGATTCGCGCAGGGACTGCACCTCGGTGCCCAAGGCGCCGACGGTGTCTTGCAACCAGCCCTTTTGTACGGCGATGCCCAGCCCGGTTGGCACAGGACAACGGGTATACCAGAGAGTGTCGAGGGGTTGTGTCATCAGAGGTTCTCCCCCAGCGCTTAGGCGCTGGCTTTCAAAGGTTGGATCGCCGGGCGTTGGTGCACCAGCGGCAATACTTCCTGGCCAATGCGCAAGGCTTCCTCAAGGTGCGGGTTGCCGGCAAGGATAAAGGTCGAGAAGCCAGCGTCGCGGTATTCCACCAGGCGCTCGGCGATGTTTTCGTGGCTGCCCACCAGGCCGACGGTGGGTCCCGGCTTGGCCTTGGCGAAACCAGCCCAGAGGTTGGGGCCGATGGTCAGGTCGTCGAAGCGGTCGACGTTCTGGTGATAGGCGGTCTGCCGCGCGCCGCCGACTGAATCCGAACCGCTGGTAAAACCTTTGGCAACCGTACTGGTCTTGCCTTCGAGTTTGTCGAATTGGCGTCGCAGGTCTTTCCAGGCCAGCTCTTCGGTCTCACGGGCGAACAGGTCGACCCGCAGGCCGAAACGTACCGTGCGCCCTTGTTTGTCAGCCAACTCGCGTACGCGCTCGATATGCGGCTTGAGCTTGTCGATGGGCTCGGCCCAATTCAGGTACACGTCGGCGTGTTTGGCGGCAACGCCCAACGCAGCATCGGAGAACCCGGAGAAATACACCCCCGGCTTGCGCTCATGACGCAGGCCGGTGGGTAGGGCGCCGTTTTCCAGTTGGTAGATCTCACCATCGTAGGAGAATTTTTCGTTCTCCCACAGACCCTGGATGATGTCGAGGAATTCGCCGGTGCGCTTGTAGCGCAGGTCATGTTCGAGGAAATCGCCATTGGCGCGCTGGCTCGCGGGGTTACCGCCGGTGATGATGTTCCACTCCAGGCGGCCACGGCTGAGGTTCTGCAGGATCGCGGCTTGCTGCGCGGCGTAGGCGGGCAGGGTCCAGGTGGCTTGGAAGGCGATCAGGAACTTGATGCGCCGGGTTTCGCGGGCCAGCGCTGCAGCGGCGATCCAGGGCTCGGGGCCGGTGGGCAGCAAGGCGCCTTCAAAACCGGCAAGTTCGGCGGCCTTGGCCACTTGGGCGATGTAGTCGATGTAGGTGAAGTCATCCGGCTCTCCGTTGGGTAATCGCCCCGGGGCGATATTGCCAGGTCGGTAGTCGGGGTTGCCACGGTTGTGTTTGTCGGTGGTCAGTTGCGGACCGTCGGTGCCCAACGGCAGGCGCCAGAAAAATTCAGTGCTCATGGGTGCTCCTGATTTGAGTCGTGCAAGGGGCGCAGACCTGATGCGCAAGGTCTGTGCAACGTGCATGCCATGGGCGCTTCGGCCAATGGCTACGGGGGCAACTGCACTTCAGCAGGACAGGGCTGCTGCTGTAGCAGCAGCCTCCCAGCAACCAATGCTGGACGCGCAACATAGGCTTTCAGGGGGGGCCGGCACGCCGGCTCCTATAGGGCGATGGCGTCAGGTTGATGGGCGCTGCGCAGGTAGGTGTGGTACAGCGCTGCATAGGGCCCGGCCTGTCCGATCAATTGCTGGTGTGGCCCCAGTTCCACCACTTGGCCGTGGCGTACGACGGCAATCCGGTCGGCATCCCGAATTGTTGCCAGGCGGTGGGCGATGATGATTGCCGTGCGCCCCTCACACAGGCGTCGCAAGGCCCGTTGGATACGCCGTTCGGTATGAATATCCACCGCCGACGTCGCCTCATCCAGAACCAGCACCGCCGGGTCCGCCAGGTACGCGCGCACCAGGCACACCAGTTGCCGCTGACCATGGCTCAGATGTGCCCCCAGCGGCCCTACTTCAGTGTGGTATTGATGGGGCAGGCGTTCCAGCACTTCATCGGCGCCCAGTTCACGGGCAGCGGCGACCAGCGTTGCATCATCGGCATGGGGCGCGGCCAGGCGCAGGTTGTCGAGGATGCTGCCGCTGAACAGTACATTGTCCTGCAACACCACGCCCACATGGCGACGCAAGGTGTGTTGCGCCAGGTCGCGCACATTGATGCCGTCGAGTCGCACGGCGCCGGCTTGGACTTCGTAGAAGCGCGTCAGCAGTTGCACCAGGGTACTTTTGCCGTGGCCGGACGGGCCGACGATCGCCAGCACTTCTCCGGCTGGAATATGCAGGCTCAAGCCTTTGATTACGGGCGCCTGACCATAACCGAACTCCACTTGGTCAAACTGCACTTCTCCACGGGCGCGCTCCAATGCGCGGGGGGTAGCGCTGTCGACGATCTGCGGGCGCGTGTCAAGCAACAGGAAGATCCGCTGGGCCGACGCCGAACCCGTGGCGTAGCGTTCAAACAGGTCCGACAGCTCCTGCAATGGCCCCAGGAACAGAAACACGTAGAACAGGCTTTCTGCCACCTGGCCGACACTGACTTCACCCGCCGCCAACCCATACGCACCCACCAGCAATAACAGCGCGATGCCTGCTGAACTGAGCAGTGCGGTAAACGGTGCAAACCACGACGAGCGCAAACTGCCGCGAATCAGCGCGTGGTTGAAATCATTCAGCAATACGCGATAGCGCTGCAGGTTCGGCGCCTCCTGAGCGCACTGTTGCAGCAAGCGCGCACCGCTGACGCTTTCCACCAAGTGCGCGGTAAAGCGGCTGCGGTTCTCCGCGACCTTGGCCCAGTTGCGCTGGGAAATACGCTTGAAGCTCCATGTCGCGAGCACCAGCAATGGCACCGTCGCTACCAGACTGAGGAAGAACCGTGGGTCGATGCGCCAGAGCATTACCGAGGCCAGGCCGCAGCGCAGCACGGCGCCCAGCAACTCCGGCGGACCCTGGATCACCAGTGGTTCGAGGGCGTCGACATCGCGGTCGACCCGGGAAATGATGCGCCCTGCGCGGGTCTGGTCGAAGTAGCTCACGCTCAGGTTCTGCACATGGGCAAACACCTGCACGCGCAAGGCATTCAACACGCGGATTGCCGCGCCGCCGGCAACAAACTGCGAGACCCCGGCCAGCAGGAAACGCGCCAGCCAACTTGTCGCCAGGCCCAGGCCTAGCCATAGCACCAGGTTTTCATCCAGCAGCCAGTGATCGGCTTGCCGGATCAGTCCTCGGTCCAGCAGCTCGCGTACAAACCAGGGCCGCAGGAACACGGTGAACACCAGTAGGATCTCAATGCCGATAACAGCCGCAATCTTCTGACGGATCGGTCGCAGTAACGGCAGCAAGCGTTTGAACATGCCACGATCGAGGGCCTTTTTCGCCAGCATTTCTTCGATTTCGATATCGCTCAAGGCTTTGCCTGGCAGCGGGTTAGCCATGGTCTATCACCAGCAGGTCGCGGTAGTGCGCATTGGTTGCTTGCAGTTCAGCATGGGTGCCTTGGGCGGTGATCCTGCCGTCATCCAGCATCAGCACGCGGTCGGCCAGCAGGATGGTCGAGAGCTTGCTGGAGATCACCAGAACCGTGGTGCCGCGCAGGTGTCGCAGGTTGTGCAGCACCTGGCGCTCGCTGATGGCGTCGAGGGCGCTGGTAGCGTCGTCCAGGCATAGGATGTCGGGTTTGCCGAGCAGCGCGCGGGCCAGGCACAGGCGTTGGCGCTGGCCGCCGGACAAGGTCACGCCCCTATCGCCGAGAGGGGTTTCAAGGCCCTGGGGCAGGCGCTGCAGGACATCTTCAGCAGCGGCTTGATGCAACGCTTCGCGCAGTTCTTCGTCGGTGGCATTAGGCGCGGTCAGGCGCAGGTTGGCCGCCAGGCTGCCGGCAAACAGGAAACTCTCCTGGGGTACCACATGCACGCGCTGACGCAGCGGGCCCAGTTGCAGGTCACGGATGTCCTGCCAGCCGTCGTTGTCCGAACCGAGCAACAGGCGCCCGGCGGTTACATCGCTCAGGCGTGGCAATAAGCTGGCGAGCAGGCTTTTACCGGTACCGGTTGCACCCACCAGCGCGACGATTTCACCCGGCTGCAAGGTCAGCGAACAGCCGTGCAAAATGTCGCGGCCACCACCGGGCGCGGTCACGCTGACCTTTTCCAGCTTCAGTCCCAGCGGGCTGGCGGGTAGGGTGGCAGCACCGCTGCGGATCGCGGCCGGAGCGTCCAGCAGTTGCCAGATGCGTTCGGCACTGGCGCGGGCATCGGCGAAGGTCTGCATTACCCGGCCGATGCCCTCTATACGAAACACCAGGGTGGTGGCGATCAGCAGCGAAGTGACCAATTCGCCGATTCCCAGTTGACCGGTCGCCACAAGGTGCGCGCCGTATACCAGGATCCACACGTGACCCAGCGCCACTACCGCCTGGGGCAGCGGAATACGTGAGCTGGAATAAGCCAGAGCCTGGCGCGCCAACGCAGCAAACACCGCCACCTGATCGGCAAAGCCCTGGATACGTCGCTGTTCCAGGGCGAACGACTTGATCACCCGTACGCCGCCGATGCCTTCGCTCAGGTCCTGGTTTACCCGGTCATAGGCACTACCGACCGCGCGATCCAGGCTCACCAGCTGTTCGGTCTGACGCACGAAAATCGCTAAGCCGGTCACCGTCAGCAACAGCGGCACCAGCCCTAGCAGCGGGTTGTACCAGCTCAGCAGGCCAACCGTGGCCAGCACCACCAGCGGTGTCTCTACCAACTGCCGCCAGAAGGTGATCAATGCGTCGCGCACTTTGTCGGCATCACGGGTGGTGCGGGTGATCATTTCACCCATGCCGTGCTGCCAGTGATAGCCCAGGTGCAGGCTTTGCACCTGGGCCAGGATGCGTGAGCGCAGGCGCGTCAGCAGTTCCTGGCTGATCACCAGCGACAACACGCTGGCGATGTATTGCAGCACGCCACGGCCCAGGGCCACGGCAAGCATCAGGCCCAGCCAGCACCAGCCAAGGCCGGCATCCAGGCTGCCGTCGCCGAGGCGTACCACGGCAAGCCCGGCGCTCACGTCATTGACTGCATGGCCGATCAGCCATTGCTGCCAGACCAGGCCCAGGTTGATGGCCACGTACAGCGCCGCCACCAGGGTGAATCGCCAGGGCATTTCCCTATAGATCGCCAGGCTGCGTAGAAGAGGGTGTCGTTCGATCATGAAAAGCTCATTGGCATAAACGGCGTATAAGGGCACACACAAAACCCTACGGTGATTTATTTGCGTGTAGCGCCCTGGGTTTCCTTGGCGTTGAGGATCGCGGTGTATTCACCGGGGTCCACGCCATTGAGGTAGTAGTTGCCCACATGGTGCAGGCGCCAGCGGATCGGGTCGTGGGTGGTGTGCACCCGGGCATTGCGCCAGAAGCGGTCGAGGTTCCATTTGCTCAGCGATGAACTGGCCCCCAGCAGCGAGAAGATATCGCTGGAGATCTTCAGCGAGGCGCTGTCCGAATGGGCGCGGGCAGTGGCCACCGAAAGGATCAGCTCGTCTTGCAGCTCCTTGTTTTCCGGGTCTTGCTCATGGCGGTCAAATATCCGTGCCGCATCGCGCAGCAGGGATTCGGCGGCGCGCAGGGCCACGGCGTATTCGCCAATCTGTTTGATGATGTGCGGCTCTTCATTGGCATGGTCTACGCCGCTCTCCACCCAAGGCCGAGCGTTGTGCTTGAGGTAGTCGACGGCCGCCGACAACGCGCCGGCCGCGATACCGGTATCAATGGCCGCGTGAAGGATCTGCGGGAAGGTCAACCCCGTACGCTTCATTGGGCCCTTGCGGCGTGAAACAAAATCCTCATCCAGCACGATATTGTCGAAGTTCACCGTGCCACTCACCGAGTTGTTCTGGCCGAAGGCGTCCCAGTCGTCCACCAGGGTCAGGCCTGGCGTGTTGCGGTTGAGCAATACGCCGGCACCGCCGTCATCCGAGGCGGCCGTGAGAGAGATCCATTCGGCCAGGTAGGAGCCCGTTGAGTAGAACTTGCTGCCATTGAGCACCAGGGCGCCGTCCTCGCGGCGTTCGACGCGGGTCTTGAGGGCGAACTTGTTCTTGCCGCCTACCTCGGCCAAGGCGTTGCCGAAACGCTTGCCAGCCAGGACATCGCTGACCAGTCGATCGCGTACTGCGTCCGGGTAACCGTTGAAAATCCCGCGCAGCATCACATTGTGGATTTGCAGCAATTGCCCGACGCCGCCGTCGGCCATCGAAATAATGCGCACGGTTTCGACGATGGTCTGCACCGATGCGCCCAGGCCGCCGAAGGCCTTAGGTACACCGATGGCGGTGATGCCGCTTTCGGACAGCAATTGCGCCTGGCGCCAGGGCAGTTGGCCATTTTGCTGGGTGTCGGCGGCAATGCTGGCGATCTCCACGGCGATTTCTCTGGCGGCGTCGATGGCCTCGGTTTCGCTGTGCAGGTGGCGGGCGGGCGCCTGTTCATACGTTGTCATTCATTCATCCTTTGGTTTGCCCCGTTTCCCCTATGGTTGTGCGTCATCGTTGACGAGCATCGCCGGCAAGCCGGCTCCTATGGGGAGGTTGGTGTTGGGAGGGCTTGAGCAAGTTCTGCGCCAACGAGCAAACCCCTGCTGTACGGGGGAGGGGGGCGTGCCGGTTTGCTGCTGGGGAAGCAGCGTCGTGAAACAGCTGCTGGAAGAGCAGCAGTGCTGTTGGCAGGCCAGCAGTCGCGTTTGGATGTTTGTTTCCATGTCCTTGTAAACCGGGGCTTTGAGCAATTGGCACGCCCTCTGCAATACCCCCTCCACTGACTTGCCCAATTTAATGGAGCTGCCCATGACGCTTTCCGCTGTCCTGCCCACGCCTGAGCTTGAGCAGATCTGGTTTACCCGTTGTCCAGTGCCGACTGCGTCCGGCATCGCATATAAGCTGGGCTGGTTGACCGAGGAGTTCGCACCCGACGGCCTGCCGGTGTCCACCTTGCAGGAGGCGCGTCAGTTGGGCCGGCACCACTATGATCACGATTTGCCGGGGCTGTTTCGCGAAGGCGGCAACGTCCCTGCATTGGCCGCACGTGCTGCGGGTGCGCCGAGCCGCTTGATCGGGCTGACCTGGATCGAGGAATGGCAGACCATCCTGGTCCGCCCGGACTCCGGCATCACCCGTCCCGCAGACCTCAAAGGCAAGCGCCTGGCCCTGCCGGCCTGGGGTGAAAACCGTCCCGGCAGCATCGCCCGCGCCATGAGCCTGCATGGCTATAAGGGCGCATTGAGCCTGGCCGGACTGGGGTTTGATGATGTGGAACTGGTGGAAGTGGCATTGCAGGACCAGGAACAAGCGCCTGACCCGCAGCAAGGTTTGCAGCGCTTGTGGTCCGGTCTGGATTACCTGGTGCGTGGAGAGGTGGATGCGGTTTACGTCAAGGGTGCTTCGGCGGCCGACGCCGCACGCCGCCTGGGGCTGGTGGTGGGGATCGACTTGGACCTGATCGCCGAGCCGCGCTACCGCATCAACAACGGCACGCCGCGTCCGATCACCGTTCACCAGAGCCTGCTGGACAACCACTTTGACCTGGTGGTGCGCTTTCTCGCGCAAACCCTCAGCGCCGCCGATTGGGCGGCCAACAACCGCGACAGCCTGAACGCCATTCTAGAAGAAGAAACTCGCGCCGGCAGTGCCGGTGTGGCCGAGGCTTATCGCGGTGATTTCCACACCACCCTGGCGCCGGACCTGTCTGCCCAGCGCCTGGAATTCCTCGATATCCAGAAAAATTTCCTCTACCTGCACGGCTTCCTGGAGCGCGATTTTGTGATCGCCGACTGGGTCGACCCGCGCCCCCTGCAAGCTGCCCATGAACTGTTGGCCAAGCGTCGCGCCTGAATCCGGAGAATCCCCATGACTGCCATTGCCCACGCACAACCGATCAGCCAGGAACTGCAAACCTTTATCGATAGGGTCCTGCTGGAAGCCGAAGAAGCCTTCACCGTATTCCGTGAAACAAACACTATCACCGCTGCTGGGACCGTCGGCTTTATCGAACGCGTACCTGGCCAGGAACTGTTGGTATCGGTGAACTACGGAGGCCCGTGGAACTACCGCAAACCGCTGCAAGCCACGGTTACCGACTTTGCCGGTAACGTGGTTTTTGGCAAAGGCAAGGGTGGTCTGGGGCGCTACACCAAGCTGTTCCAGCAACACCCGGATGTGACTACCGTGTCCCACGTGCATTCGCCGTACCTGGGCGCCTGGGCCCAGACCCACCGCACCTTGCCATTCCATTACGTGCCGGTGCAGCGCTACCAGTTGGCCCGTGAACTGCCGGTGTATATCGACCGTCGCCAACAGGAAGTGGACTTTATCCTCGACAAGATCGCCGAGAACCCCTTCAACCTGGCGATCCTGGAGGCCAATGGCGGCTCCACCGTGTGGGGCAAGCAAGGCCTGCGCGCTACCGCCGAATTCATCCTGTTGCTCGAGGAGGGTGCACAACTGCAATTGCTTGCCGATGCGCTAGGTGGCTCACGGGCCTACGGGCCGGGCGTGTTGACCCAGCAATGGAAAATGAGCGGCCTGTTCGAACAAGCCACGGCACTGGGCCTGGTTCCGGCCATCGACCGCCGCTAACGCCTTATCAGCTCCCACAGGGTTCTCTATTTCAAGGATGTTTTTTATGGCTGTAAAAATTCTTTGGTACTTGACCACGCCCGAT
Organism: Pseudomonas sp. GW823-FHT02F05; assembly: GCF_058797315.1. NCBI lineage: Bacteria > Pseudomonadati > Pseudomonadota > Gammaproteobacteria > Pseudomonadales > Pseudomonadaceae > Pseudomonas > Pseudomonas sp. GW823-FHT02F05. Next base: position 53,559 of record NZ_JBXAJM010000002.1, on the reverse strand, counting down.
GGCCCGTACCCATGGGAGCCGGAAGGCCGTTGGAACACTGATTTCCAGCACCTCAAGCAGCTCGCCGTGGCCAGTGATCGCCTGGGCTACTACGGTTCGCTGCTCGGTTCCAGCCCCAATGAAAGCCTGGTGGTGGCCGCGTCGTTGATCGACGCTACCCAGCGCCTGCGTTTTCTGGTGGCGCAGCACCCGGGCGAGTTATCGCCAGCGGTGTTGGCCAAGTGGGCGCTGACCTTCGACCAGTTCTCCAATGGCCGCCTGCTGTTCAACGTGGTTAATGGCAATGACGCAGGCCTGGCGACACTTGGGGTACACTACCCGCATGACGAGCGATACGCCTTCAGCCTGGAATACTGGCGGGCGTTCCAGGGTTTCTACGCCGGCGACACGCGTGGCTATGACGGTGAGTACGTCAAGCTCGCACCGCGTTCGCCGGGCGCAGCCAACCATCCGCTGGGCGGCTGGCATCCGCCTTACCAGAAGCCGGGCATCCCGTTGTGGGGCGCCGGAACCTCAGGGCCTGGCGTCGAGCATTCGGTGCAATTGCTCGACGTGTATTTGAGCTTCGCCAATACTCCGCCAAAACTCGGCGACAAGTTTCGCAAAGTCGCCGCTGAAGCGGCGAAGATCGGTCGCGAACTGACCTTCGGCACACGCTTACAAATCATCGTGCGCGAGACCGAGGAAGAAGCCTGGGCCCACGCCGAAAGACTCCTGCAACGCACCTCGCTGCAAACTGCGCGCAACGCCATCGAGCGCCAGTTGCCGGCCGGTGTGAGCCTGGAAGATTTCCACAGCGACGACCCGCAGACCCAGCGTAACGTCGAGACCATTCGCGCCGGGCGTTTGCCGACCGCGCGTGAGCTGGAGATCTATCCTAACGTATGGCTTGGCCCGAGCCTGTTCGGTTTCAATATCCTCGGGCCGGCCGCTGGTACCTACTTGGTGGGCAGCGCGGAACAGGTCGCCGAGCGCATCCGCGAATACGAAGCCCAGGGCACTTCCTCGTTCATTCTGTCTGGCTTCCCGCTGATCGATGAAGGCCACCGCGTGGCCGACCTGCTGTTCCCGCTTTTGGACCTGGACCACGGCTTTGAAGCGCCGCGTCTGGGTGTCAGCCAAAAGTCGCCGCAGCGCCAAGAGGCTTGAACCATGAGTGATGGATTTTCTCGCCGGGTGTTTCTCGGCAACAGCTTGGCCATCGGCGGTGGTTTGCTGTTGGGCGGCTGCGACAGCGGCGCGACGACTCAGGGTGCCGCCGTACTGAGCGGTAAGCCCGTCAGCGGTGGGCGCCTGCGCATTGGCATTATCGATGGCGATCAGTCAGGCAACCTGGATGCCCATAAACCGGTGGGCGGCGGGATCATTCGTGGCTGGGCGCTGTACAGCAAGTTCTGGGAATGGAACACCGATGTCAGCACGCGCCTGGCCCTGGCCGAGTTCGCCGAACCGAATGCCGATGCGAGTGCCTGGACCATCCGCATCAAGCCGGACCTGGAGTTTCACCATGGCAAGACCATCGGCGTTGACGACATGCTGTTTTCGTTGTTGCGCCTTACCGATCCCAAGCTGGCATCGCCGTTTGCCGGCCTGGTCGGTGCCATTGATCGCAATGCCTTACGCAAGCTGGATGAACGCACCATCGAAATCCGCTTCAAGCAAGGCCAGAGCTTCTTCCCTCTGGATGAAACCCTGATCAGCTTTGGCGGCATCGTCCCCACCGACTATGACCCCATCACCAATCCGGTAGGTGCCGGCCCTTATAGGCTCAAGCGTTTCGTACCCGGCCAGCGCTCGTTGTACACGCGGTTTGAGAATTACTACAAACCCGGCCAGCCTTATGCCGATGAGCTGGAAATCATCGAGTTCAAGGACCAGGTCTCCCGTGTTGCCGCGTTGCGCGCCGGACAGATCGATGTGGCCAGCGGTGTGCAGGCCGAGCACAGTGCCTTGCTCAAGGCCGACTCACGCTTGTCGTTGTGCGTGTCGCCAAGCACTTCGTTTACCGGTTTCAATCTCAACCTGGCCAAGCCGCCCTTCGATGATGTGCGGGTGCGCCAGGCGTTTCGCTTGCTGGCGGATCGGCAGGAGCTGGTGGACCGTGGCCTCAACGGTTTCGGTCGCATTGCCAATGACCTGTATTCACCTCACGATCCCACCTACAACCATGCGATTGCCCAGCGGCCGTATGATCTGGAGCAGGCCCGCTCGCTGCTGCGTCAGGCCGGGCAGACGGATTTGCGCGTGGAACTGACCACCATGCCTGGGCCCGGTGTGAACGCCGCGCTGGTGTTGGCCCAGCAAGCGAAAAAGGCCGGTGTCGAGATACGCGTGACCCAAGTGGATGGCGCTGTGTTCAACGGCCCGCAGCGTGAGCAGTGGCAAGTGTCGCCGGGTTCCACGCCGGCCCGGGGTTTCCTGGCCTCGGCACTGCACAACGACGCACCGCTGGCGATCTACAACCGCAGCAACTTCCATGACCCGCGTTTTGATGACCTCTACCGTAAAGCCCTTGCGCAGCCAGACCTGGAACTGCGTAAAGGCCTGGTACACGAGGCCCAGCAGATTCAACACGAGCGCGGCGGATTGCTGATTTGGGGCTTCAACGATGTGCTGGACGCCGCCTCGGTCAAGGTCGGCGGTTTGGCGCCAGAGCAGACCACCTTCGCTTCCTGGCGGTTTGACGAACTGTGGTTGAAGCATGCTTGAGCCGTCTGCCAATCCTCCACGCACGCCGGCTTGGTTGCCATGGTTTATCGGGCGCCTGGGTTACGGCCTGCTGACGGCCTGGGTAATCAGCCTGGTGGTATTCATCGCCACCCAGGCACTGCCATCCGACCCCGCGCGTGTGATCCTCGGCCCGGACGCGCCGCTGGAAAGCATCCTGACCCTGCAACACCAGTTGGGGCTCGACCAGCCAATCCTGTGGCAATACCTGCGCTGGCTCGGCAGCGTCTTGTGCGGGGACCTCGGGGTTTCCCTGGACTCCAACGCGCCGGTCAGCCATGTCCTGTGGGGGCGTTTGGGCTACACACTGGCGTTGCTAGTCGGAGTGATCACCGTAGTAGTGCCTGGCGCACTGGCCCTTGGCGTGGCCCTGGCATTGCGACGCGACAGCTGGCTGGATCGCTGGAGCCTTTCGTTGCTGATCTTTCTGAAAGCCACGCCGGGGTTTCTGTTGGCGATTTGCCTGGTATTGCTGTTTTCCATGCCGCACATGGATTTCTTACCCGCGGTATCGATCCTGGATCCCGACCTGTCGCTGCTGTGCCAACTCAAGTCTCTGGTATTGCCGATATTCACCTTGAGCCTCACTGCATTGCCGTACCTCACGCGCATGGTAAGGGCCGCCGTGATCGAGGCCCAGGAGTCCGATTACGTGATTGCCGTCAGGCTACGCGGCATTCCGCAGCGGCGGATTGTCTGGTACCACACTTTGCCCAATGCGCTGGTACCGGCGATCCAGGGTGTGGCGCTGACCTTGCGTACGTTGATCGGAGGCGCAGTGCTGGCGGAAGTCATCTTCAGCTATCCCGGTATCGGCACCGCGCTGAACGCCGCGATCCAGATGCGCGACCTGCCGATGATCCAGGCGATTGTGCTGGTGATCACCCTCGCGGTGGTGCTGATCAACCTACTGGCCGACCTATTGACCGTACTACTTACACCCAAGCTGCGCACCGCACGGCGGGTGACCCTGATTCAACGCAACCGAAGGGGAATAACCCCGTGGTGGCGCCGCTCCCGAGGTGATGCATGAGTGCCCGTCGATGGTTGGCCGAACCACAAACACGTAAGGGCGCGTTGATCACTTTGCTGGTGGTGGTCGTGGCGCTGTTCGGGCCTTGGTTGGCACCTCACGGGTCGACGGACATGGTCGGTCCTGTCTACGGCGCGCCTGCAGGTGATGCGTGGCTAGGGTATGACTTCCTGGGGCATGACGTGCTGTCGCGGTTGCTCAGCGGTGGTTTTTCGGTGCTGTGGATGTCGATCGCAGCCGCTAGTATTGCACTGGCGGTGGGTACTACGTTGGGGTTGCTGGCGGGTTTGTCGCGTCGGCGCCTGGATCAGTTTATTACCTGGTCGGCGGATGTGTCCCTGGCGTTCCCCGACCTGATTCTGGTGCTGCTGATTGTGTCCATGTTGGGGCGCGCACCGTGGTTGATCGTGCTGACAGTCTCCATCGCCTTTATACCGGGCGTTATCCGTTTGGCGCGGGCGAGTGCGGTAGCAGTGGCAGGTCAGGAGTTCGTTGAAGCGGCGCAAATGATGGGCTATTCGCGACGCCGAATTCTGTTCAAGGAGATCCTGCCGAACATCCTCACGCCCCTGCTGGTGCATTTCGGCAACATGCTGACCTGGGGTGTGGGCATGCTGTCGGGCCTGAGTTTTCTTGGCTACGGCGTGGCGCCACCCACCGCTGACTGGGGGCTGATGATCAATGAAAACCAGGCCGGCCTGCTGGTGCAACCCTGGGCCGTATTGGCTCCGGCGGTGCTGATCGGTGTGTTTGCCTACGGCACCAATATTTTGGCTGAAGGCATCGGCCGCAGCAGCGCAAGGCTGGGAGACAGACAAGCATGAATGCGATTACCGAAATCGAAGCCGGGGTGTTGCAGGTCCGCGACCTGCGGGTGGAATTGCCGGGGCATGTAGATGTGGTGTCGGGCATCTCGTTCAGCCTGGCTGCCGGGGAAATTCTCGGTTTGGTGGGGGAGTCGGGCTCGGGCAAGACCACCTTGGCGACTGCGTTGCTGGCACATGCCCGGCGCGGTGCACGGATTGTCGGCGGACAGGTGCACGTAGGTGACCAGGCATTGTTGAGCCTGGAAGGCGAAGCCTTGCGCCGTGCCCGTGGCAGCCTGATCGGTTATGTCGCCCAGGACCCGGCCACCGCGCTCAATCCGGCACTGCGCATCGGTCACCTGTTGCGTGAGACCTTAGCGGCGCATCCTTCTGGGCTTGACCGCGAGGCGCAACAGCAGCGCCTCATCGAGACCCTGCGTGATGTCGGCTTGCCGGACGATCACGGGTTTCTGCGGCGCTTTCCCCATCAACTGTCCGGCGGCCAGCAACAACGGGTGATGCTGGCGCTGGCTTTTGTGCTGCGCCCGCGCCTGATCGTGCTGGACGAGCCGACCACTGCGCTGGACGTCAGCACCCAGGCGCATATCCTCGCCACGCTGCGTCGGCTTTGCAAAAGCCAGGGCGTAGCGGCGGTGTATGTGTCCCACGACCTGGCGGTGATCAAGGACCTGGTGGACCGGGTGATGGTGATGTACGCCGGGCGCATCGTTGAAACGGCGACGCGGGATGAGTTGTTCAGTCGACCGTCCCATCCCTATACCCGAGGGTTGCTGGCGGCGATTCCGGATGTGGCGGGACGGCGCGAATTGACGGCGATTGCCGGGCATGCACCGGAGCCGGGGCGTCGGCCCCAGGGGTGCAGTTTCGGGCCGCGTTGTGAGCGGTTTACGGCTGGGTGCGCGGTGGCTGAGCCGTTATTGCAGATGAACGCGGCCGGTCGTGGGGTGGCTTGCCTGGCGCCTCACGATCAGGCGTTACAGGTCAAGGCACTCGCGCCAATTGCGGCCTTGAAGGGCCGGGTAGAGCGGTCACTGTTGTCGGTCAGAGGCTTGAACGTCGCCTATGACCGGCAGGTGTTGTTCGATGTCTCGCTTCAGGTGCGACCGGGTGAATGCCTGGCGATTGTGGGTGAGTCGGGCTCGGGCAAGACCAGCCTGGCGCGGGCTATTGCTGGCCTTGGGGAGAATGCCGAGGGGGCACTGGACTACGCCGGCCGGCATTTACCGTTGCACGCCCGCCAGCGCGATGCAGGCCTGCGCCACCAGATTCAATACATCTTCCAGAATCCATATCGCGCGTTGAACCCACGGCAAACCGTGTACCAGACTCTGAGTGCGCCACTGGCGCATTTCTTCGGCGTGCAAGGGGCGCAAGCACGGGAGCGAGTGGAAGCCGTGCTCAAGCGTGTGTCACTGCCGGGATCAGTCGCCGGCCTCTTTCCCCACAGCCTGTCAGGTGGTGAACGCCAGCGAGTGGCTATCGCCCGTGCGCTGTTGTGCGAGCCCAGGTTGCTGATTTGCGATGAAATCACCTCGGCATTGGACGTATCGGTACAGGCGTCGATCCTGGACCTGCTGCGCCAGCTACAGCGTGAAGGATTGACGATGTTATTCGTCACCCACGACCTGGGCGTGGTGCGCGCGATTGCTGATCGGGTGCTGGTGTTGAAGATCGGAAGGGTGGTGGAGCAGGGGGCCGTTGATGATGTTTTGGATCAACCACAGGCGGCATATACGCGCACGTTGCTGGAGCATTCGCCGTCGTTGGGGTGAATGGCTCCGCTGCACAGTGATCGCCGGCAAGCAGGCCCCTACAGGTACACAAACCCCTTGAAGGAACCGGCTTGCCGGCGATGGCTTCAGCCGTCGTTAAGCAATTTTCGCCTTGCGCCGCAACGCCTCTTCACGCACTGCGGGGATAATCCACCGCCCATAATCCACGGTGTCGTACAGCGGGTCATAACCGCGATTCAAGAACGTGGTAACGCCCAGGTCCACATAATCCAGCAGTGCCTGCGCCACCATTTCCAGTGTACCCACCAGCGCGGTGGTATCGCCATAAGCGCCCACTGCTGTCGCCGTCGGCATCCATAGCGCGCGATCATGACGATCACCCAACGCCGCCGCCGCTAACAGACGTTCGGAGCCGGTGCCCTTGAGCCGCTTCTGCCACGGACTGCCCGCCGCAAACTGTGGATTGGCCTTGATCTGCTCCAGGATCTGCTCGGCGCGTTGCCAGGCTAATTCCTCTGTTGCCCCCAAAATCAGCCGCACCGACAAACTGACCCGTGGCGCTTCAACACCCGCTGTTAATGCTGCCGCCTTCAGCTTGGCAATTTGCTCAGCCACGCCGCTTAATGGCTCGCCCCACAGCGCATACAGGTCCGCATGCTTCACCGCGATCTGATAGGCAATGTCGGAAGAGCCGCCAAACGAGATTGGAATATGCGGCTGTTGCAACGGTTTGATCGGTGAAAACGCACCCTTGATGTTGAAGTACTCACCCTCGAAATCGAACGGCTCTTCGGCCGTCCAGGTGCGTCGCACAATCTCCAGATATTCATCGGTGCGCCTGTAGCGTTCGGTCTTGTCCAGCAGAAAGTCGCCTTCCTGTGGCTCGGCGGTAATGCCGGTAATCGCGTGCAAGCGAATACGCCCGCCGCCAGTGGTATGGTCCAGCGTGGCAAACGAGCGGGCAGCGACGGTCGGCGCGGTGAGGCCGGGGCGATGGGCGATCATGAAGCCCAATCGCTCAGTGTGCGCCGCCGCATACGCGGCAATTTGCAGGCTGTCGGCACTGCCGGGGCCGCTGGCGATCAGCACACGGTCGAAGCCTGCATGCTCATGGGCGCGGGCATGGTGACGGATAAAGTCGAGGTCGAAATCCGGGCTGCGAACGCCACGGGTTTCGGACCACTGCCGAGGGAAAATCATGCCGACAAATTCGATAGACATAACGTGCTCCTGGTGCGGATCAGAATTGATAGTCGACCTGGGCCAACAAGGTGCGGCCAGGCATGGGTTGCAAAAAAGTGTTGGTGGAACCGGCCAGTCCGCTGACGAAGTTCAGTTCATTGGTCAGGTTGAGCACCCGTAACGTGGTGCTCCATTGCGGTTGGCGGTAGTACACGGCGAGATCGAGGTTGTATTCGTTCGGGATCTTTACGGTCTTGCTGAGGTTCAGGTACCAACTGCTGGTCCACCAGCCTGAAAGTTCGGCGCCAAAGCCTGAGTCGAAGCGGTATTCGACATACCCGTTGGCGGTGTATTCAGGAATCTGCACCGCGTCGAAACGCCCGGACGGCCGCTGGTTGAGGCTATTGTTATCGCCGAACACTGTGCCGTTGTCGGGAATGAACCCCGCTGAGGCAAATCCGGCCTGGGAGGTGAACTCGTTATAGGCGTTGAGCTTGGACAGGTTCAGACCGCTGCGAAGGTGGCCGTCCGGTTGATAGCGCACGGTGGCTTCCACACCCTTGATCATCAGCCGCGCGATGTTGTTATTGCTGTCAGGTGCCTGGTCGCGGGCTTGCTTGAACGCCGCCAACGTCATGAACAGCTGGTTAGGCACTGCTTCGACCTTTACCCCGACTTCATGCAGCACGCTCAAGCTCTGGAACGCCAGCGGGTTGAGCTGGTTGGCGCCACTGCCGCTGCCCCAGCCAAGGCCGTTGGAAAAGAACCCGGTGTTGACCGCCAACGAGCGGTCGAAGGTGTAGTACAGCGTGGTGTTTTCAGTCGGCTTTACATACGGGCTGACCTGGAAAGCAAACAGCCGGTAATTGTCGCTGTCCTTGCGCCGGTTGCCACCGGCGAGTACGAACGGGTTGTCGATCTCGGCCTCGATCCAGCTGCGGCTGGCGCCAATATTCAAGCCGAAATACTCGCCGTACTTGAGGTTGTGCTGGCTGAACAGGGTTTTGGTGGTCCAGGTGCTTTCAGCGGTGTAGGGCGCCACCGATTCGGCGTACAGGCCGTGCCCAGCTTCATACATGGGCGGCAGGTTGAGCCAGCCGTAGTAGTTGGAGTATTGCGGCACGCCGGGTTGTCCGATCCAAGCGCCGTTGCCGTCGGCAGGGTTGCTGGCGTTGAGGCCGAGTAAGTCACCAGGGTTTTTGCCGGAAGGGTCTTGGGTCAGGTCATAGGCATTAATGGTCGAGCCAAAGCTGTTGTTCCCAGCAATCGACTGGTTGAATTCGCGGCGGTAAATCAGGCCGCTGTTGCTGTCATCGCGCAGGGTCCAGCCGCCCAGCTGGGTCTCGTTGCGCGACCGGAACTCGAAGCGGTTATCGAAAATGTTGTCCTTCGATTGCACCTGGAATGCGCCCACGGCATCGGTGATGTCTTTGGAACGTTCATAAAACATGCTGTTGGCTACGGTGATAGTCGGCGACAGGTCGGCCTCGATACGCAGTTGCGTGGTGAAGCGCCGCGAGCTGCTTTCGTCCTCTTTGCGCTGCCCGGTCTGTGATGACAGCGACTGCTCGCCATTGCCCGCCAGCGTCGGGTCATACACCCAGCCACGCAGGCTGCCGGGGTTGGCCTGGGTATTCGGTGAGGCAGTCTGGAAGCTGCCGTCGACCACACTGTATTGGCCCTGGGCGTTGCGTTGGCGTTTTACCCAACCGAGTGTTGGCGCATCGGCGGCGCCCGAAGCCAGCACCGGCGACCACAGGGTACTGCCGTTCTGGATAATCGGTGTGGCGCGCCCGGCGTAGTATTTGCCGTCGTCTACCAGGCCCTGAGTAGCGCGGTTCCAACCGTGGGTGATGTTGTAGTCGTAGTAATTGTCGTAGCTGGCGTTCCAGTCGACGCGCACGTTGTCGTTGCGCCAGGCCAACGCGCCATAGAAGGCGTCAAAATTGTTCTCGACATTGTCATAGAAGTCCTCCTGGCGCTGCTTGGTGATGCTCACGCGGTAGGCCAGGTTGTCACTCAGAGGCCCGGTGTTGTCGATGCTGAATTTATTGGAACTGCGTGAGGTGCCGTTCGGAATCCACGAACCCAGTTCGCCGCTGAGTTTGGTCTTGAACGCGTTGAAGTCGGGTTTCTTGCTCAGGTAGTTGACGTAGCCGCCGCTGCCGGATACCGAGCCGTAGGTCACCGAGGACGGGCCGGCAACGATGTCCGCACCTTCATAGGCGTTGAAGTTGGCGGGGTGGCGCACGGCGTAACCACGCTGGCCGTCCTGGAAAATCTCCGAACCCTGGCCACGAAACTGCGGTGCGATACCCGCGTTTTGCCCGCCGCCCCGAGTGATGCCGGGCGCATATTTGACCAGGTCGTCGGCGCTATGGATCGCGCCGCTCGCCAATTGCTCGGCGTTGATTTGCACCACGGAGCGCGGCGTGTCCAGCACTTTGGTTTCCGTGCCACCGTACACTGAGGTCGGCGGGCGGGTGGGCAGTGCGTCGTCATCCGACTTGCTGGGACTTGCCTGCACGGTCACGGTTTGCAGTTGGGTATCGGTGGCAAAAGCCTGCAGCGGCAGGGTGACTGCCAGCAGCAGGGGTAAACGCAAGGCGATAGCGTGCATGGCAGAAATGACTCCTGTCGAAAATTGTTATCAATGTGATGCCCCGTAGGCGTCCCGTTGATCGGCGCAAGGCTTGAGGCCTCATCGCCGGCAAACCGGGTTCCTACGGGGAATGAGGTGTCAGGCCGTGTCTTTGAGCCAGAGCTTCTCGAAGCGCCAGGTGCTGAACAGCGACTCTTCTGCCTGGGCCCCACCGACGCGCGTGGAAATGCTGTCCAGAAGGTCGGCATACCCCCAGATCAACATGCCGCCGCGTTCGTACTGGATCTGCTGCACCTGATGCACCAGAACCTTGCGTTTTTCCAGGTCGGGCTGGGCCATGGCGGCGAAGAGCAGTTCGCTGAATTGCGCGTCGTTGAAGTGGGTCTTGTTGGATACCGCAAAGGGTGCGTCGGTGTGGATTGCACTGGCGAGGAACGGTGCACCGATGCTGCCCCCGGTGCTCAGGGTCCAATCGTTTTTCAGCGGGCCCTGGAAAGTGGCGAGGTCTACTTGCTTAACCTTAAGGGTGACGCCGATGCGCTTGGCCTGCTCAGCCAGCACTAATGCTGAACTCAAGCCTGGGCCCGGGGTGGTGATCAGTTCCACCTCTAGGTTTTCCTGGCCGGCGTCCTTGAGCAATTGCGCTGCGCGCTGAGGGGCGTACGGTCGCGGGCCAAGGCTGTGGTTGAAGGTGGGGTCACTGGGCGCATACAAATCATTAGCCACTCGGCCCTGGCCATTCAGTGCGCGACGTACCAGTTCTTCGCGGTCGGCCAGCAAGCGAAACGCCTCGCGCACCCGCGGGTCGTTGAAGGGCGGCTTGTCCAGATTCATATCGAAGGACAGCCAGTTGCCGGTCACCGACTTGATGACCTTCAACCTAGGGTCCTTCTCCAGGATCGGCAGCTGTTCGGTGGGCATCGAGTTGGCCATGTCGATCTGCCTGGCGCGCAGTGCGGCGAGGCGTGAGACCTGATTCTTGAAATCGATGATTTCGAGCTCGTCGGCGTACGGCTTACCCTCCTTATAGTAATTCTCGAAACGCGTGAACAGCGATCGCTGGCCGGGGGTGAAACTTTTCAGTTTGTAGGGGCCGGCGCCCACCGGATTGGTGACCGGGTGGTAATCCACTGGCACGATACCCCCGAAGTTGACCCAGGTTTCGGCCAGCGGCATATAGCTGCGGCCGTCGCGGAAGTTCAGGCGCACGGTGCGGTTGTCGAGTTTGATCAGGTTGTCGCGGTCTACCCAGTGCAACAGTGCCGCATACGGCGAAGCCAGTTGCGGATCGGTGAGACGGCGGATCGAGAACATCAGGTCGTCGGCGTCAATGGTCTTACCGTTGTGGAACTCCAGGCCCGGACGCAAGCGCAGGGTCCAGGTGCTGGCATCCGCGTTGGGCTCGGCAAACTCTGCCAGTGCCAAGCGCGGCTGCATTTGCTCATCCCACTCCCACAACTTGCTATACAGCGCAAAGCCGCGAACGATGCCGCTACCCACCGGTTTATGCGCGTCCAGATTGCCGCTCTGGTTGCCGTCGAGAATCCCCAAGCGCAGGCGGCCGCCGTAGCGTGGCTGGTCGCTGCCGGTGGCGGCAGCCGGTGCGTCATTCGGGCCGCAACCCACCAGCAGCAGTGCGCCGCCGGCGGTCGCGCTGTAGCCGAGAAAGTCTCGACGGCTCAGCAGTAAGGTCATGGTTTCAGGCTCCGCCGTTGGCCGAGTGCAGTTCGCGCACCGGCTCCAGCGGACGGCTCAACACCGAGCGCTCGCTGCGAAAGTGCGGCAGGATATGCTCGCCGAGTCGGTAGGCTTCTTCCAGGTGCGGATAGCCGGCGAGGAAGAACAGGTCGATGCCGAGGTTGTTGTATTCGCGAATCCGCGCCACCACGTTTTCATAACTGCCTACTAGCGCGCAGCCCGGTGGGATACCGATATAGCCGAAGCCAGCCCACACGTTCGGGTGGATAAAAAAGTCTTCGAAACCCTGCGCCTCGTTTTTCTCGGCAAAACCGTGCTCGTAGCTCAGTTTGCGCGCGGTACGCAGCCCGGCGTGGGCGGCGACGGCCTTGACCGCGCCACGGGCGATGCCTTCGTCGAAGAAACGCTTGGCTTCAGTGCGCGCCAGTTCTTCGGTTTCTCGGGTGATCACATCAATCGACAGGCCGAAGCGAATATCGGTGCGCCCCCATTTCAACGCACGTTGGCGCAGGTCGGCGATCAGAGCGGTGATTTCATCCGGGTGCTCGGCACGCATCAAGTAGAAATCCGCGTGCTTGGCGGCGAACTCCCGTGCAGCGATGGATGAGCCAGCCGTGCAGATAAGCGGCAACTGCGCCTTTTTCAGCGGCGCGCGCAAGCCCCCACCGTCGGCCTTGTAAAATTTGCCATCGTAGTGAAACGACTCGTTGTGCCAATAGCCCTTGACCACGTCCATGAATTCGGTGGCGCGCTCGTAGCGTGCATCGTGGTCGCTGTAGTCGCCGACCTGGCGCTGGATCGCGTCCGAGCCGCCGTTGATGATGTTCCATACCAGGCGGTTGCCGGTGGCGCGTTGGTAGGTCGCCGCCTGCTGCACGGCCACCCATGGGGTGTAGTGGTAGGGTTGGAACGCGGTGACAAATTGCAGGGTACGAGTTTCGCGGGCCAGCAGCGAGCACACCGTCCACGGCTCTTCGCCGCTGGGCGCGTTGACCATCAACACACCGCCGAACTTATTGATCTCGGCGGCCTTGGCGATCTGGCCCAGGTAGTCGATGTAAGTGAAGTGGTCGCCCACGCTGAACCCGGACACAGCCCCGGTGCTGTCGGGACCGCCCCGATGCCAGTCGCCACGGTTACGCGGGTCGCCCGGCAGGAACTGGGTTTCGCCGTGCAGCGGCAGGCGAGTAAAAAATTCGATGCTCATGCAAGCCTCCTGCTTACTGCGCGGTTGGGGCGCAGACTGGGGTGATCGGCTGGTCATTGATGACTTTGTGGGCGAATGGGATCGAGTCCTTGAGCGAGGCATTGACCGTCGCGCTGTGGCCCAGGCCTTTGTACAGGTGGCCTTCGACTACGGAACCGGCGTTGCAGGCGTCCTGCATCAGCTTGACCTGGGTCGCGGCGGCTGGGGTGACGTCTTCGGCACCGGTACCGATGAACACCGGTTTGGACGTTTTCAGGGTGGGGTAGGCGACTTGCGCGAGCCACGGCGCGAGCTGTTTGCCTTTGTAATCTTTCTTGGTGTTGGCAATGCTCAGGCCCAGGCCCTCCACGTCGCCTTCTAGAGCGAACAGACAGCTAGTGCGAGCCTGTTCGAAGATGGGCAGCGCCTTGTCGGTGTAGAAGTCCGCCGGGTTGATGCTCGGGTCGTATTGCTGGGCGGCGAGCAAGGTGTAGAAGCCGTAGGCCAGGGTCGGGTCGACTTTATTGCGCACTTCCTCGCTGGGGTTTTTCGCGTAGTCGAGGGTGTAGATCACGCCGGTGCCGATGCTGCCCTTGACGCCAAGGTCCGGGGCGTAAGTGGCGGCATAGGCCGCTGCGGCAAACGCGCCTGCCCCGCCTTGGGACTGGCCGACGATCAACACCTTGTCAGCCAACCCAGGTACGCCTGCAACTACAGCCTTGGCTGCGTCGAGGATGCCGTAGGCGGCCATGCGGCTGTTCAGCAACGGGTGGCCGCCGGGTACGCCGAGCCCTTGGTAGTCGGTGGCGACCACCGCAAACCCTTCTGCCAGCCAGCGGTTGAGGTACGCCACATCGCGGTAGGAGCGACCTTGCCAGGACGGCGCACACACATCTGCGACGCCAACAGTGCCATGTCCCCAGGTTACGACCGGCCAACCGCCGGCCGGCGGTGTGCCCTTGGGCAGGAACAACGCGCCGGAAACCACTACTGGGGTTTTATTATCGATGCCATCGGTGGAGGTGTAGAGGATGCGTTGCGCGCTGGCGGCGTTTGCCAGGCTGATGGTCTTGTCCAGCGGTTCGCTGCGTAACAGTTTTCCGGGAATGGCCGGAATGGCCTTTTCCCAGGTGTAGAACGCCGAGACGCGGCCATCACCTTGTAGTGGGTCCGTTTTTGGGGCGTATACGTCAGCGGCGAACGCGCTCATGGACAAGGCCAGTACGCTGAGACCGAAGGCGAAAGAATGTGGCAGTTTCATTATCAATTTCCCTATCAAGGATTGGTGCTGACCTGGCCACGCAGTGCCGGCCAGTAGTCGGTGAGTTTCAGGTCGATCAAAGCCTGGTTGGTAAAGCCGGTAGCCAGTGACGGGCCGATGTCATAAGTGTCGCGAATCAGATGGTTGGCCAGGGCGTAGGCGGTGAGGGCCTGATAGTGGGCCTTGAGTTGCGCATCACTTTTCGGCGCCCAGCGTTCCTTCCAGGTCACTGGGTCGTTTTGGTCGTCGCGGCGCAGCACGCTTTCAGCGGTACCGGCACGGGAGGACAGTTGGTAATAGGCATCCTGGTTTTGCGGTTGAGAAATCCACCACGCTGCCTTGACCCAGGCGGTCGCCAGCAATTGGGTGATGTCTGGATGCTGCTGCACGAAAGACTCGGTGCCCCATAGGTCGGAGATCAGGCGCCAGTCATTGTTGCCCTGTTTGGTCGACCAGATGATCTTGCCCACGCCTTTGTCTTCCAGGGCATAGGCCTCGCTGAGCAACACAGCTGCATCGACCTTGCCGGCAGACACCGCTGCCGCGCCGACCTGCGGGTTGAGGTTGGCGATCTTGAAGTCATCGAGTTTCAGGCCTTTGCTGGCGAGGAAGTTGCTGAATGCGAACTCCCAAGGCCGGCCACGGTGCAGGGCCAAGCGCTTGCCCTTGAGGTCTTCGATGGTCTTGGCGCTGGAGCCTTCGGGCACCACCAGGTAAATGTTGTTACCACTGCCGCCGGGCACGATCAGCTTGCCCGGCACACCGCCGGCACCGGCGATCACTGAGGGCAGGTCTCCGCGTACGGCGAAGTCCAGGCTGTTGTTGCTGAACCCTTCGTTGATCTGCGGGCCAGCGCCGGCGTGGGGTAGGGCGATCCATTCGAGTTTCACCCCGCGCTCGCGCAGTTGGGCCTCCAGCCAACCTTCTTCGATCACGCGGCCGGCAATCCCGCCAAACACTGGCTTGCCACCTTGCGTGTAGGCCACGATAGCGATTTTTACCGAGGCCGGGGCAGCCGACTCGGCGAGCGCCGCGCTGCTTGCCAGTAGGCCGAACAGAGCGATGAGGCTTCTGTGCCAGAAATTTCTCATGAGGTTTCTCCCTACCCGAATTCAAAACCCTTTGTAGGCGCGGGCTTGCCGGCTCCTACAGGGGATCGTGTTGGGAGCGAGAGAGCAGATTGCATGCCAGCAGCTGGAAAAATCCCTCTAGACCGCGTGCTGCATGGGCTGCAGCGTTTGAGGTAGCAATGGCCTGTCTGATCTGTTGCTGGTGGGCGAACACGTGGGTGCTGGCTGGTTGCTGCTCCAGCAGCAGTGGTGGGTCATGTTGTTGGTATATGCGATAATTGAATATATAAATATTAATTTATAATTAAATGGTCTAGAAAACTTCATGCACTATTGAGCACGCGCTTTTACTGCCAGGAACGCACCATGTCGCTGATCACCCATCCCAATCCTCGCGAATTGACCAAGTCGGTGCGTGCCACCGTGCTGGTCTTCAAGGACCCGCGCTCCCAGGAATTACTGTCACGTATTGAACGTCTGGCCCCCAGCGAAGCCAATACCTTGATCATTGGCGAGACCGGGACCGGCAAGGAATTGGTCGCACGGCATATCCATCATCTGAGCCGTCGCGGACGTGAACCTTTCGTGGCGGTGAACTGCGGCGCGTTTGCCGAGACCCTCGTGGAAAGCGAATTGTTCGGCCACGAGAAAGGCGCGTTCACCGGCGCTACCACCCAGAAGGCCGGTTGGTTTGAAGCCGCCAACGGCGGCACGCTGTTTCTCGATGAGATCGGTGATCTGCCGTTGAACATGCAGGTGAAGTTACTGCGCGTTTTGCAGGAGCGCGAAGTGGTGCGCCTGGGCTCGCGGACACCGATCCCGATCAATGTGCGGCTGGTGGCCGCCACTAACGTTAACCTTGCCGATGCCGTCGTTGCAGGTAACTTCCGCGAAGACTTGTTCTACCGTCTGCACGTCGCCACCATTCGACTGCCGCCTCTGCGCGAGCGGCCGGGCGATATCCTGCCCCTGGCGGAATTTTTTCTCGAAGAGCACTGCCAGCGACTGGGGTACAACCGCGCCACGTTGAGCATCGATGCTGAGCGAAAGCTGTTGGAACATAGCTGGCCGGGCAACATCCGCGAGCTCGAAAATGCCATTCACCACGCCTTGCTGGTGTGCCGCAACCAGTTGGTGCAGCCGCCGGATCTTCATCTGGTGGACATGCGATCCTCGGGTATTCGCCAGGAAGAGGCTACCCATACTCCAGCCGCCCTCAGCGGTCCCGTGGACTTGGAAACGGCCCTCAATGCGTTATTCGAACAGAATATTCCTGACCTTTACGAGCATATTGAAGAGACGATCTTTCGTGCTGCTTACCGATACTGCCATGGCAACCAATTGCAGACTGGGCGCCTGCTCAATATCAGTCGCAACATTGTCCGGGCACGACTGGAAAAGATTGGTGAGTTGGGAGCGTCAGCGAGAATTTAACTGATCTATCCGCAACTAAAGCAATGGTCGTTTTTGATCGTTCATGCGAGTAGGCGGTTGGTTGTACCTGACGCCTCAGTCGCTATGGTACAAGGTTATATCCTCATGTTTTTTTAATATTTCTTGTTATATGGCGCGAGCAGTAAAGTACTGTTAATTCCTTCATGGCCGCCATTGGAAATTGTCTATGAACATCCCGCGCGGACACCCCAGCCCGATTTTGACATTGCCTCAGGGCGATAAAGATCCTCTTTCAATCCGAGCGAAAGCGCTGGTATTTGCCGACCCCCGGTCTCGGCAGTTGATGGAGTATCTGCAGCGGGTGGCGCCCAGTGACGCGCCAGTGTTGATCAATGGAGAGACGGGCACCGGTAAGGAGTTGGTGGCGCGCTACATCCATTCGAGCAGTGGCCGCACTGGCGCTTTTATTGCGGTCAATTGCGGTGCGATCAGTGAGACCCTGGCTGAAAGCGAGTTTTTTGGCCATGAGGCCGGTTCGTTTTCCGGAGCTGTCGGTCGGCGAGCCGGCTGGTTCGAGGAGGCAGATGGAGGGACACTGTTTCTCGATGAGATTGGTGATCTGCCGCTGCCTTTGCAAGTTAAATTGCTGCGTGTCCTACAGGAACAGGAAGTGGTTCGGGTCGGCTCGCGCAAACCGATCAAGATCAACATCCGATTGGTGACGGCTACCAACGTCAATTTGGAACAGGCCATTGAAGCTGGCAATTTTCGGCTCGATCTGTTCTATCGAATAAACGTCGCCCAAGTGGAAGTTCTGCCGTTAAGGGCACGTCCCTTGGACATTCTGCCGTTGGTGGAACACTTCAGGAAACTCTACAGCGCCCGCCTTAAAATCAATGAGCCTATGCTTTCGGAGTCGGCTACTCAGGCGCTGCTCGATTATCCCTGGCCGGGGAATATCCGAGAGCTCGAGAACGTTGTTCACTTGGCTTTACTGGTGGCCGGCGACAGACCGGTCCGCCCCGAGCACTTGAAGTTCTCGGCAGGCCTTAGTGCATTGCAAGACGCAAGTTCCAACGGGGTGCAAAAGCTTCCTCAGGAAATGCTTCGCGAACAGTTTTTGCGATTGTTCGACGTTCCAGGTGATTCGCTCTTGCACGATATTGAGGAGCTGATGGTTCGCGAGGCTTTTGCCTACTGCGATTTCAACCAGTTACGCACCGCGCAAATGCTGGGTATTACCCGCAACGCCATGCGCACCTTACTGGTCAATCACGGCATGCTCAAAGGTCGAGCAAAACCCTGATCTGCGTTCAACCTTGTTTGACCTGGCTGGGTGGGTTACCTATACGGCGTAGCTGAGGCAGCAACTGCGCGCCCAGGTGAATCGCTTCCTCCAAATGGGGAAAACCCGACAGAATAAAACTGTCCACCCCCAACTGGTGGTACTCCTCGATTCGCTCTGCCACCTGCGCATAACTGCCGACCAACGCTGTTCCTGCGCCGCCGCGTACCAAGCCTACCCCGGCCCAAAGATTGGCTGACACCTCAAGTTCCCGAGCGCCGCGCCCACGGCCCTGCATCAACTGCGTCTGCCTGCTTTGCCCCACCGACTCATATGCCGCCATCTGCCGTTGTGCATGGTCAATGGTATCCGTTGGGATTTCTTCCAGCAGCCGTTCCACGTGGGCCCACGCCGCGTCGTCAGTGACAGCGGCGAACACGTGCAGACGTAGACCGAAGCGCAGAGTACGGCCTTGGGCGGCAGCCAGGTCACGCATGCGTTGGATGCGTTCGGCGATCATCACCGGCGGTTCGCACCACATCAGATAAGTTTGCCCATGGGCCGCACCGACACGCTCGGCGGCTTCGGAGGCGCCGCCAAAGTAAATTGGCGGTACGTGCGCGCCTGGCGCAATCGGCGTTTGAATGCCGCTGCGGTAGTAACGTCCCTGATGCGCGGGCGGTTGGGCTGCCCACACGGACTGGAACACCTGCAGAAATTCTGCGGTGCGTGCGTAACGTTCATCGTGTTCGAGAAAATCCCCGAGGGAGCGCTGTTCAAAACGGCTGGAGCCGGTCACCACATGCAACGCCAGGCGATTCTCGCTGAGCAGTTGCAACGTCGCCGCGCGGTGGGCGGTATAGGCTGGAAGCTCGGTGCCCGGTCGCAGCGTCAGGAGGAATTTCAGGCGGCGCACTTCCTGGGCCAGCACCGCAGTGATCAGCCATGGGTCTTCAAACCCGGCAGCGGTTGGCACCATGATGCCGTCGAAACCGGCCTGCTCGGTGGCGCGTACAATCTGGCGCAGGTAGTTCAGCGTCGGTGCACGCTCGCCTTGCTGGAACAACCCGACCTTTGGCAAGCCGCTGCTGGTGAGGTGACGGCCATCGCCATTGGTGGGTAAAAACCAGTCCAGTTGGATCGGTGGGCGTAAATCATCAGTCATGGTGCAGGCGCTCCTTGCGCAAACCCTGTTGGAAAAGCAACGGTAAAACCTGTTCGCCAAAGCGCAGCACTTCGCTGACTGACGGCCCGCCCTCCAGGATCAGGTGATTCAAGCCAATTCCGTGCAGTTCTTGCAGGCGTGTAGCGACTTGTTGCGGGGTGCCCACCAGGATCAGCGGTTGGCCGGCTTCCCTTTGCAGCAGGTTGGGATGCACTTCCCACTGGCGCAGCGGGTGGCGTGCACGGGGCAGGGTGGCCAGGGGTTCTTCGGGCAATTGAGGAGCCGATAATAAAGCGGCGGCGGTCTCCCAGGCGAGGTCTTCGCTGTCGCCGAGGATCAACCCAAACGTGCAGGCAAAGTCGAGCGTAGGTTGGACCTGTCGCCAGTGCTGTATCTCCTGGGCCAGTCGTTGTGGATGGCCAGGCGCTAACAGGCAGGTCTGGGCATGTGCCGCCACCAGCGCATGGCTCTGGGTGTCGTCCAGTAGCAACGATGGGGCGGGTATTTCGCGGCGGGTGAAGCCGGCGTTCTCCAGTTGGAAATAACGGCCCTGATAGTCGAACCCTTCGGTGTTGGAAGCCAGCAGTTGTTGCAGCAGTTCCAGATATTCGCCAATGCGTTCGCTGCGTTGGTCGCGGTTGAGCCACTCCCCAAAGGCACTGTGTTCGCTATTGGGTAAATGTAGCCGCACACGGTGGCCGCTGATCGACTGCAGGCTTTGCAGGGTAGTGGCCAGCGCGGCTGGCAGCATCACTTCCGGCGGCACACTCACCGACAACTGCACGCTGCGTGTATGCGCGCACAAAGCTGCCGCCACGCCCAGGCTGTCGGCACATAACACGCCGCTGGGAATCCAAAGGCCATCGAGCCCGGCGTATTCCACGGCCTGGGCCAATTGAATCCATTGTCCCGGCCGCGCCGCCCAGTCTGGGGTACACAGGGGCATCAACCAGCTGAATTCCAGGGGCATGTATAAGCTCCGTTATTCATCGTTTTTTCCAACCCAAGGCCGGGGCGATATCCTGCGCCAGGATTTCCAAACGTTTGAGAATTTGTGCCTGGGTCGAGCTTTCGGCCTGAACCACAGCAATCATGTAGTCAGCATATGGCAGCAGCGACGGGTCCTTTTGCAAGCTTTCGATCACTTCATCGGGATGGCCGTGGTGCACATTCATCAAGCGCAGGTGTTCCTGCAAATCCAAGGCTTCGTCGATCAGGCCCTCACGTTGCAGGCGCGGGATATGCCGCTCGATATCCACCGACAGTTCGGCCTGGGCACTGGCGCGGTCGATGGCGGGGAAAATGGCACGAACCACGCCGATACGCGGTGCGCGGTCAGTGCGCGACCAGGCTTGCAGGTAGGCGTCCGCCAAAGGCTTTTGCACGGTGAGCGGATCATGGGTAGCGGTGCCCAGCAACAGTCCATTGCCTTGTCGGGCGGTATAGACCGCGCCGTCAGTGCTGCCGTGGGAATGCCAAAGGCGTTCGCCCAGACCGATTGCAAGCGGTTGCAACGTTAATTCGCCGGTCAGCGGTTTACCTTCCAGTAGGCGCTGCAAACGTTGCTGGCGCTCGGCAAAATCCGCCTGGCGCCTGCTTGGGTCGCGATCAAAAGCGCTGAAGTTATCGAGGTTGGCGCCACCACTGCCCAGGCCCAATTGCACGCGCCCGCTGCTCAGAACGTCCAGCACACTGGCGTCTTCGGCCAGGCGGATCGGGTCTTCGAATGGCAACACAATCACCCCTGTGCCCAGTTCGATATGCCGCGTGCGTTCGGCAACGGCCGCCAGTAGCACCAAGGGTGAAGGAAGACGACCAAAGCCATTGCTTAAGTGGTGCTGGGCAATCCAGCCACCGTCGAAGCCGAGTGCTTCAGCCACTTCGAATTGTTCGATCAGGTCGCGGTAGACCTGCTGGGGGTCATCACCAAAAGCGTGGCTGAGGAAACCCAATTTGAACGTCATGAGGGGGCTCCTTTGGGCTGCCAGCCCAGTGCTGGTGCGATGTGTTGGCGGATGATCTCCAGCGCACGGATCGCCTCGCGCAACGGCGTGCTGGTGGTTTGGACTTGCAGGATCAGTTGGTCGTGGGCTGTCAATGGCGGGCCTTGCTGCAATTGCTCGATGATCTGCTCCACCGGGCCGTGCAACACACCGAGACGCTTGAGGGTGGTGTCGAAGTCAGCGTCCAGCGTGCCCTTGAGTACGCCGATGCTTTGCTGGCGTTGCACATAGGCCTGGATATCGCGGCGTGTGGCGTCGTCCGGTGCGGCGAGCAATGCCTGCACCCGTGCGACGCGGGCGGGCGTGCCGTTGTCGCCGGTCCAGGCGCTGCGGTAGCGGTTCACCAGTTCAACACCGGCTTGGGCAGACAAATGCGGATTGGGTGCCATGATCAGGCCGTGGCCACGTTCGGCTACCAGCTCCACCCGCGCGGTGGCTTCCCACACACGCAGGCTCAAACCGTTGGTGCGTGGCAGGAGGCGGGAACCGCTGTCGGTCAGCGGCGCGTTGCCAAATGCATTGAGCAGCTGTTGAAGGTGCTGCTCGTAGTCACGATGCCGTGTTTCATGCTCGCGGCCGAAGGCGAGGAAGGTCTCAGGATCAAAACCCGCACCGAGCCCCAGTTCCAGTCGGCCGTTGCACAGCAAGTCCAGCACGGCGGCGTCTTCCGCCAGGCGCAGCGGCGCCTCCTGGGGTAATACGATAATTCCGGTGCCGAGGCTGATATGCCGTGTCTGCTGGGCGACGGCCGCCAACAATACCAACGGCGACGGCAAGCGTCCATTTTCACTGGCGAAGTGGTGCTGCGCTAACCAGCCACTGTCAAAGCCCAGCGCTTCGGCAACCTTGAACAGTTCCAGGGTGTCGCGGTAGACCTTGGGATCAGCACTCGGGCTATAGACCCGGCTCAGAAACCCGAGGGAAAAGCCTGCACTCATGGTTTCACCTCATGGGCCAACTGCTTTTGCAGTGCTGGCCCTGCGCTGACGGATTCCGGCAGGCCACTGAACGGGCTGATGGTCAGGTAGCCTTTGTTCAGCCACACCGCTTCATCGTTCTGTTGCGCAGCGGTAGCGTCGGGGCTGTATTGGAAGCCGATGCCGGGTTTGCCGGGCAGGTTGAACTGCTTGAGATCATCGGTGTACAGCGCCTCAAAACCCACATAGCTGCCGACGCGGGTCAGTTTGACGCCTTTTATCTGCGTATCCTTGGGCAAGTTGATATTCAAGCCCAGGCCCGGCGGTAGCAGCGCGCCATCGGGTTGGCGGTGCTGGTCGAGGGCATGCACCAGTTTTGCTACCAGTTGGGCGGCGCGCTGCGGGTCTTTCTCCTCCAGATCAGTACTCACCGCCAATGCCGGAATGCCCGACTGCAACGCCACGCTGGCGGTATTGAAGGTGCCGGAGGCCATATTGATCGCGCCGAGGTTATTGCCATGGTTGGGGCCGACGATCACCAGGTCGGGATGTGGCAGGACTTTGTTCAGGCCCATCAGCAGTGCCATCACCGGCGTGCCGCTGATTTCGATCTGTACTGCTTTGCCGGCGCACTCGGTGCTCTGGCATATGCCTTTGTCGGTGGTGCTTATGTAGTAGCTGTCGGGGTAAGCGGGGTCGGTATCGCGCCCAACACTCACTTCGCGACCGAAAAAGAACGAACCGCCTCGGGCGCTCTGATCACTCTGGGGCGCGGCGATTTTCACGTTATGGCCCTGGGCTTTCAGCACTGTGTAGAGTGCGCGAATGTTCGGATGCTGATAGCCGTCGTCATTGCTCAGCAAGATGTTCAAGGCGAAGGCTTTGGGGGCGATCAAGCTGGCGAAGGCGAGCATCCAGGCGCTGCGTTTCATGCCCTCTCTCCCGTAAAGCGGTTGTCCGGGCGCGGCAGGCCGAGGTTTTCGCGCAGGGTGGTGCCCTCGTATTCCTGGCGAAACAGCCCACGCGCCTGCAGCAACGGAATCACCTGATCGACGAACACGTCGATGGCGCCAGGGAAGTAGGGGAAGAACACATTGAAGCCATCGCAGGCGCGTGCCTGGAACCATGTCTCGAAGTGATCGGCCACGTCCTCGGCGGTGCCTATCACCGGGTTGCCGCCCGCCAGGCGCAGGTACAGTTGGCGGATGCTGAGGTTTTCCGTGTGCGCCAGTTCCAGCACCTTGTCGCGACGGCTGCCACGTTGGCCCACCGGTGTATCCGGCAACGGGCCGTCAAGGTCATGGCCGGACAGGTCGATGTCATCGCCGAGGGTATCGGCCAGCAGGCGCAGGCCCAGCACTGGGTCGATCAGGGCCTGGAATTCCTCGAACAACGCCTGGGCCTGTTCGCGGGTGTCGGCGATAAATGGCGTGACGCCGGGCAGGATCTTGACGTGGTCCGGGTTACGACCCAGGGCGGCGGCACGGGCCTTGATGTCCTGGTAGAACGCCTGGGCGTCTTGCCGATGATGGGCGTGGGCAAAAATCAGCTCGGCCACACGGGCGGCGAGCTGTTTGCCCGGCTCCGATGCACCGGCCTGCACCAGCACCGGGTGGCCCTGGGGCGGGCGCGCCACATTAAGTGGGCCGCGCACGGAGAAATGCTCGCCGCGGTGGTTGAGGGTGTGCAGTTTGGTCGGGTCGAAATACTCGCCGCTGGCCTTGTCGCGGGTGAAGGCGTCGTCGTCCCAGCTGTCCCACAGGCCCTTGACCACGTCGTGGAACTCTTCGGCGCGCTGGTAGCGGTCGCCGTGGTCCACATGGTGTTCGCGGCCGAAATTCCAGGCTTCATCGGAGACGACCGAGGTCACCAGGTTCCAGGCGGCGCGGCCTTTGGACAGGTGGTCCAGGGAGGCGAACTTGCGCGCGATATGGTACGGGTCGTTGTAGGTGGTGGTCGCGGTGGCGATCAGGCCGATCTTGTGTGTGACGGCCGCCAAGGCCGACATCAAGGTCAGCGGTTCGAAGTGCTCGGCACGGGCGGTACGGCTGAGCGCGTCGTGATGATGCCCCCACAGCGCAACCACGTCGGCGATGAACAGGGCGTCGAACTTGCCGCGTTCGGCGGTTTGGGCGATGTGCTTGAAGTGCTCGAAATCCAGGCTCGCATCGGCCTGGGCCAGTGGGTGGCGCCAGGCGGCGACGTGATGGCCGCTGTTGGCGAGGAAGGCCCCCAGTTTGAGTTGATCGGTACGGCGGGTCATGGACAGGCTCCCATTTGAGTCAGGCAAGGGGCCGGCGAACCGGCCCGTGGAGCGGGATCAGAAGTTGTAGGTCACGCCGGTGTACCAATAGCCGCCGGTGGTGCCGTACGGCGAGAAGTTGCCGTAGGGGAACGCGCCGGAGCTGCTGGCCAGCTTTGTGCGCTCCGGGTACTGGTTGAACAGGTTGTTGGCACCGGCATTCAGGGTGATTGCCGGGGTCAGGTGGTAGTCGATGTTCAGGTCAGTGATCCACGCCGGCGAGAAGGTGCGGTCGAAGGCTTCGGCGGTGCCGTACTGGGTGTATTCGCCGTAGCGGGTCAGGTTCAGGCCCAGTTCGAGTTTTTCGTAGGTCCAGGTGGTGCCCAGCAGCAATTTGGATTGCGGCAGGCCGTACTTGAGGTTGCCCTGGCGCTGGCGGTCATAACCACCGGTTGGGCCGAGGGCTTGCTGGGCCACGCTGGAGGCGTGGATGTCGTCGATCTGCGTGGTGTTCCAATTGAAGCCCAGGGTGTAGCGCAGGTTGCCGTAAGCACCGATGCTCTGGCGGTAGTCGCCCACCAGGTCGACGCCGCGGGTGGTGGTGTCGAGGGCGTTGGTGAAGTAGGTGACGGCCTGGTTCGGGTTGAGGCCGGCGGCGGCGAGGATCGCGCTGATCTGAGGCGTGCCGCCCAGGTAGCCGGTTTGTGCGATGCGGTCCTTGATTTTGATCTGGTAGGCGTCGAGGGTGATACTGGTGGCGTCCGTCGGTTGCAGGGTCAGCCCGAGGCCGAAGTTGGTGGATTTTTCAGGCTTGAGGTTTTCGGCACCGAGGGCCTTGGCGACATCGGAGTTCACCGCGACGTTGCGGTAGTCGAACAGTTGGCCGTTGACGCTGGTTTGCGAGGTGGAGCTATAGATTTGCTGGGCCAATGACGGCGCGCGGAAACCGGTGCTGAAGGAACCGCGTACCGCCAGGATCGGGGTCAACTGGTAGCGGGTGGCGAACTTGCCATTGGTGGTGGTGCCCGAGCCATCGTTGTAGTGCTCGTAGCGACCGGCCAGGTCCACGTGCCATTTATCGGTGAAGTCCTGGCCGATCTCGCCGTAGCCGGCCAGGCTGGTGCGACCTTTTTGCGCGGCATCCTCAGGCGTGGTGCCGGCCCCCGAGATGGTGCCCGGTGCGATCAGGCCGCCGTTGGCGCCGGTGGTGAACGGGCCGCTGGCGTAGGAGGCGTAATCGCCTTTGCCGATCTTGTAATTCTCGTAGCGCTGTTCCAGGCCCCAGGAAATTTGTGTGGGCTTGTGCAGGCCAAGGTCGAAGGCGCGGGTCAGGTCGAGGTTGTTGGTCCACTGGCTGAAGGTTTTCACACCGGTGTCCACCGAGGTCGGCGAATCCAGGCCATAGCTCAGGTTGTAGGTGTGGCGCAGGGTGGCTTCAGCGTGGTCCTGGCCGTAGGTGCTGGACAGGTCGTAGTTCCAGCCGGCCAGTTCGCCCTTGCCGCCGAACGCCACCTGGAAGTCATTTTCGATAAAGCGCAGGGTGTCTTCGACGCCTTCGGTGAACGGCGTGGCGATGCCGTTGAAACTCGCGGGTTGGTGGAAGGCCAGGGGTTTTTCCGAGTTGCGCCGGGTATAGGTGGAGAACGAGTAGAGGGTGAAGGCGTCGTCCACCGGTAGCTCGGCGTTGTAGCCGAAACTGAAGTTGCGCGCTTCGGGCAGTCCGGTGCCGTAGTAGGTGTGCTGCAGGCTGGTGTTGCCGGCAGAGTCGGTGTACGGCGCGTTGTCGGAGCGGTCGGAAATCTTCTGTTTCTTCACGTCTAGGGCGAGATTGAGGAAGCCGTCATTGGGCAACGCCAGGCCGATATTGCCGGTTTGCCGCGCGGTTTCGCCGTCGCCGTTCTCATAGTTCTGGCCGTAGCTGGTGGATAGGCTGCCGCCGTGGTCGGTCTGCTTGAGCACGATGTTCACCACTCCACCGATCGCATCCGAACCGTACTGGGCCGAGGCGCCGTCGCGCAGCACTTCGACGTGATCCACCAGGGCGGTGGGGATCATGTCCAGGTCGACTGGTTGCGAGCCAGAGTTGAGGTAGGTGCCGTTGTTGAGCAGCGCGCTGTTATGGCGGCGCTTGCCGTTGACCAGTACTAGCACCTGGTCGCCATTGAGGCCACGCAGGCTGATCGGGCGCACCACCGAGGTTGAGCCGAAGCCCGACGACGCCGGCTGGTTGAGGGATGGCAGCACTCTGCTCAAGGCGCGGGTCAGGTCGCCCTGGCCGGTAGCGAGCAGTTGTTTGGACGAGATCACATCCACCGGTACGGTGCTCTCGGCCAGGGTGCGCGCCTGGCCACGGTTGCCGATCACCACAACGGTGTCCAAGGGGTTATCGCTGGCCGGCGCGTCGGCGGCGAGAGTCAGGCTGCTGTAGCTGGCGGCTTCGTACAGGGCAATAAACAACAACGTGTGGGCGAAGGCCTTACTGGGTCGGCGACCTGTGGCGCGTGATGCATTCATGATGGGAAATACTCCAGTGGTTTAAGGTGTTGGGCCTTGATAGAGGACGGCTTGTTGAGTTCAAGCTCTGGTGGGAAGGCTGGAGAGCAAGGGCTGTGCCATCTGTTAAAAGTGATTAAAAACATAGGCTTATTGCGTAGTAAGCGGGGGTGTTGGTGTTTTTTTAACAGGCCGAAGGGCAGGGTGTTGGTTTTTGTGCAGGGGTTTTCATCGGCAACCGGGTATTGAGCCGTAAGGCTTGGGTGGTTGTGCTTGGCACACGACTTGCTCTCCCCACGCAACACCCTGAACCCAAGGAAGCTATTTCTGTATGCCTAGACCCGGCCCGCGCAATGCCCTCACCGATATCCCAGGCCTCACGGTCGGCCACGCCACGGACCTGCGCGTCGACACCGGCGTCACAGTGATTCGCCCCAAAGGTTTCTGGACTGCCAGCATCGACATTCGCGGCGGTGGCCCTGGCGGGCGTGAAACCGCCGCCTTGGAGCCGGAAAACATGGTCGGCCAACTCCACGCTCTGGTTTTCGCCGGCGGCTCGGTGTTCGGCCTGGGCGCGGCGGATGCCGTGGCGGCAAAACTGTCTCAGGACGAGGTGGGCCTGCACTTGAAACCCGGCGCCCCGGCAATCCCCATAGTGCCCGCCGCCGTGTTGCACGACCTGGCCAACGGCGGCGACAAGGACTGGGGCCTGGACCCGCCTTACCGACGCCTGGGTTTTGAAGCGCTGGCCAATGCTGGAGAAGATTTCGAGTTGGGCTCGTTGGGCGCCGGCCGTGGCGCCATGGCCGGTGTATTGAAAGGCGGGCTGGGTACCGCCTCGCTGGACCTGGGTGACGGATTGATCGTCGCCGCACTGGTCGTCGCCAACCCCATTGGCTCGGTGTACATGCCCGACGGTAAAACGTTCTGGGCCTGGCCCTGGGAAGTCGCGGGGGAATTCGGTGCCCGGCGGCCTGAAGCCGAGATGGACTGCAGCGACCCGATGCCGGAGTTGTCACGCCTGGATTCGATGGGCCGCCTGCAAGCCGGGGCCAACACGACGCTGGTGGTGGTCGCCAGTACCGCTCGGCTCACTGTGGCTGAGTGCAAGCGCGTGGCGATCATGGCTCAGGACGGAATTGCCCGTGCGGTGCGTCCGGCGCATTTGCCGTTTGATGGGGACACTGTATTTGCCTTGGCGTCGGCGGCGGTTGAGTTGACCGATGGCCCACGGCGGCAGGTGGAGATTGGTTGTATTGGCTCGGCGGCTGCGGATTGCGTGGCGCGGGCGATCGCCAGAGGGGTGTTCAGTGCCAGGGGCTAGCCACTATCCACTGTAGGAACCGGCTCGCCGGCGACGGCGGCGGTTTAGCCTGCGCCTGTGTTAACTGACAGACCGCTAACGCCGACAAGCCGGCTCCTGCTGCTCAGGTGAAAGGTGATAGGCGCGTCTGTGCCTTTGCCGCCAGCTCCGGCAACTTCAACGCCTCATACACCCGTACCAAACTCCGATTCGTCGGCACATCCCACCCGTCATACCGGCGCCGCAATTCCAGTGTCTGCTGCGCCCCCAACCAATCCCCGGCCTTCACTCGTGCATCCAGCTCCACCAGCGCAAACAGATCGCGCTGTGCGTGGCTGCCACCAATCTCATTCAGCCGGGGAAGGGCGATCGTCAGTTGCGCCAGCGACTGTTGCCAGTTGCCACGTGCATGGGCCAATAAGCCCTTCGCCAACGGCAGGGTCACTTCGCCCCACACCGGCCGTGCGTCAAAGCTGTACTGCCGCAGCGTCGCCAGCAACCTATCCGCCTCCGGCTTGCCCGCCCGGGCCAAGCCATACAGGTACTGCACGCTCAGGAACGGCTGTACCGTATCGCAGACCCGGCGTTGCAGGTACGGTGCCAGCGTCTGCCAGCGCTCGCCCACATCGATGCCGGCCAGTTCCAATCGCGCGAGCAAGGACACGGCGCCGACCTGGTCCTGGGAGTATTCCGGGAGAATGCCCCACACGTGTTGGTCGTAAATCTCCAGCACGCGCTGATCCTCGCCCCGCGCCAGGTAGAACAACGCCAGGTGCCACCAGTTGTGGGTGTACATGAACGAGTTCAAACCGTCCCAGTGATGGGTCACGCTTTCCAGGAATACCGTGCCTTCCTCGATACGTCCCTGGGTCAGCATCACATGGGCCAGGGCGTGCTGGGCCCAAGGCTCCGAGGGTTGCAGGCGCAAGGCTTGCAGCGCGCTGGCTTCGGCTTCTTCAAGCAGGTGGCATTGCTCGTAGGCGAAGGCCAGCAGACCGTGGCTGTGGGCAATATCGGGTGCGCCAGCGGTGGCCTTTAGGCCGATGCGCAACAGGGCGGGCCAGTTGCCGCGGTTGAATTCCAGGTACTGGTTGAGCTTGGCGGCGAACAGGTCGCGGGGGTAGCGGTCGAGCAGGTTTTCGCTCAAATGCAGGACTTGATCGAGGTCGTCCTTGATCCAGGCTTGCAGCACGCCAAGGTACAGATGGGCGCGCGGGTGAGCGGCGTGCGCCGCACGTTGGTGGTATTTTTCCGCCAGCGCCGGGCCCTCGGGCGACTCGATGAACATCAGCAGCAAGCCGGCAAACGCATTGGCCAGCGCGGAGCCGGGATCGGCATCGGCGGTGGCAAGGATGCGTTCGGCACGGGGCTGGTAGCCGAGGAAGCCGCCTATGAAGTCGTCCAGCCCTTGGAGGGTGGTGGGGTCGGTGGTGTCGATGGGGTTGCCCAGGTAATCCAGTGACATAGTGGCGAGGCTCGTTTATTCAGATGACGGTTACAGGGGCAAACCTTGTGCCATCGACCAGCGATGAACCTCTGTGGGAGGGGGCTTGCCCCCGATAGCGGCGTGTCAGTTGGCTCATTCATTGATGACCGACCGGTATCGGGGGCAAGCCCCCTCCCACATTTGAAATGCCTTGCTGCTGCTTTTTGCACACTCAGGCGCAGCTCTGTGGTTTTTTCATCAGCGCGATCACCACCAACCCCAGCAATACCCGCCCAACCGGCCATGGCACAACGCTTGCAAAACCCTCGTTATATTTTTCAATTCGAGGAGACTCCATGCGCTCATTCTCTTTCCGCCGTGCCCTCACGTCCGTGGCACTGTGCACCACGTTGTTGGCCGGACAGGCTCAAGCGCAACCCCAGGAGGGCGGGGTGCTCAACCTGGTGGCCCAGCCGGAGCCGCCCTCGCTGATGCACGGCGTAGTCAGCCATGTGTCGACCCAATACGTGAGCGGCAAGGTGCTCCAGGGCCTGCTCACCTTCGACACACACCTTGCGCCCAAACCGGTATTGGCCAAAGCCTGGACTATCTCCCCTGACGGCCTCACCTATACCTTCGACTTGCAGGACGGCGTGCACTGGCACGACGGTCCAGCGTTCACCGCCGATGACGTGGTGTTCAGCTTCCAGACCTTCTACCCCGAGGTGGACAAGCGCCTTGGCGGTATCATCACCGAGTACGTCGAGAGCATCACCGCCAAAGGTACGCTGCAGGTGGTCTTCCACCTGAAGAAACCTTTCGCACCGTTGCTTTCGGCCTTGGGCAGCGGCTTGCGCCCGGTGGTGCCGAAGCACCTTTACGAGAACACCGACTTTCGTAACAACCCCTATAACCTAAAACCGGTGGGTACCGGGCCGTTTGTGTTCGTCGAGTGGAAACGAGGCGCCTATATCAAACTGGCTAAGAACCCCAACTACTGGAAAAAGGGCCTGCCGCACCTCGACAGCATCATCTTCCACGTCATTCCTGATGCCTCTTCGCGTGCCGCCGCGTTCGAGCGTAACGACGTGCAAGTGCTGCGCAGCGGCGATGCGGATTACTCAGACCTTAAGCGCCTAACCGCCTTGCCCGATGTGCAGTCGTCGGAGAAGGGCTGGGAGTTGTACTCGGGTCTGGCCTTCCTGCAAATCAACACGCGCAAGCCACCGTTGAACAACCCCAAGGTGCGCCAGGCGATCCTGTATGCGCTGGACCGACAGTTCATCGTCGATAACATCTTCTTCGGCTCGGGCAAGGTCGCCCAGGGGCCGTTTGTGTCCAGCTCGCCTTACCACGATCCCCAGTTGCCGCAGTACGCCTATGACGTGAAAAAGGCCAAAGCGCTGATTGCCGAGTCCGGCGTGGATGTCGGCGCGGTGCGCATTCGCCTGCTCAATGGCGAGAAGGGTGGTGCCTGGGAGCGCCTGGCCGAATACACCAAGCAGTCCTTGCAACCCCTGGGTTTCAAGGTGCAGGTGGTGACGTCCGACGCGGCGACCTGGTTCCAGCGCGTGAGCGACTGGGACTTCGACCTGACCTACAATTTTATCTTCCAGATCGGCGATCCCTACCTGACCAGCGCCTATCTGTTCCGCTCTGACTACATACTCAAAACTTCGCCGTTCGCCAACGTCAGCGGCTACAACAGCGCAGAGGCCGATGCCTTGTGGGCGAAAGTCGCCGATACCCCGGAAGGCCCGGAGCGCAAACAGCTCTACAGCCAGCTGGAGAACGTGCTGAACACCGACCTGCCCATCGCACCGATCTTCGAAATGCGTTACCCGACGCTGTTTCACAAACAGGTGAAAAACCTGCTGCAGACCGCTACCAGCCTTAATGAGGACTACGAGAGCGTGTACCTCGAGGCCCTGGCGCCATGAACGGCGTGTTGTATTTCAGCGGGCGGCTCGTCAAGGCGTTGCTGATGGTGATGGTGGTGCTGGTGCTGAGTTTCCTGCTGATTCGACTGGCGCCGGGCGATCCTGCATTGCTGTTGGCCGGAGAGGCAGGAGTGGACGATGTGCAGTTTATCGAACAGCTGCGCCAGACCATGGGCCTGGATAAACCGCTGCTCCAGCAGTTGCTGATATACCTGGGCAATATTGCCCACCTGGACCTGGGTTATTCCTACCGAAACCAGACCTCGGTGTGGTCGCTGATCGCCGAGCGGTTGCCGGCGACGCTGGCATTGATGGGCTCGGCCTTTGTGGTTTCTTCCGTGCTTGGCGTGACCTTGGGTGTGCTGGCGGCGCGGGCACGGCAGAAGCAGCATTGGCTGGACGGCGTGATCGCCCATGGTGCTTTGTTGCTGTACGCGATGCCGCCGTTCTGGCTGGCGATGCTGATGATTTTGCTGTTCTCCGTAAGTCTGGATTGGTTGCCGGCGTTCGGTATGGAGACCGTGGGCCGGGACTTCTCGCTGCTGGATCGCCTGCGGCATCTGTTGTTGCCGTGCCTATCCCTGAGCGTGCTGTTTCTGGCTCTGTATATCCACCTCACCCGAGCCGCCGTGCTCGATGCTCTTGGTCAGGAATACGTGCGCACTGCCCACGCCAAAGGCCTGTATCCACGGCGGATTCTGTATGTACATGTGTTGCGCAATGCACTGCTGCCGGTGGTGACTTTCGCTGGTTTGCAACTCGGCCAACTGGCCAGCGGTGCGTTACTGGTGGAGGTGGTGTACTCCTGGCCTGGCATTGGCCGCTTGATGTATGACTCATTGGCCCAGCGTGACTACGGTGTGTTGATGGGCGGCTTTCTGGTGATCTCGATTTTGGTGGTGGGCTTCAATGTGTTGACCGATGTGATTTGCCGTTTGCTCGACCCACGTATTGGCGCTGGAGGACAGGGCTGATGGCGGTGCTCACACGCTTTATTCACCAGCCGTCGGCGCTGGCCGGCGCGTTGTTTTTGCTGGTGTTAGCAGCACTAGCGACTGCCGCGCCGTGGCTCACCAGTAGCTCGCCCTGGGAAATGAACACCCAGCCGATGCTACCGCCGTTCCACGATTCGGCGCACTGGCTGGGCAGCGATATGCTAGGCCGCGACCTCGGCAGCGGCTTGCTCTACGGCGCCCGTGTGTCCCTGGCCGTGGGGGTGTTGACCAGTCTGGCGACCTTGCTGGTGGGGCTGCTCGTCGGCGCTGTCGCCGGTTATTTCGGTGGATGGCTCGACGGCGCGCTGATGCGGATAGCCGAGTTCTTTCAGATCATTCCGCAGTTAGTGTTGGCGGTGATCCTGGTGGCGGTGCTGGAGCCGTCCCTGGGTTCCATCGTGCTCGCGATTTCGCTGGTAGCGTGGCCGGGCGTCGCGCGGCTAGTGCGCAGCGAATTCCTTACCCTGCGACAACGTGAGTTTGTGCAGGCGGCGCGGGTGCTGGGGCAATCGCCATTAGGCATCATCAGCCAACAAATCCTGCCCAATGCCTTGGCGCCGTTGTTGGTGACCATGACCTTTGTGATGGCCACTGCAGTTCTCACCGAAGCCGCGTTAGCGTTTCTCGGCCTGAGCGACCCTGAGGCCATGAGCTGGGGTTACATGATCAACGCGTCCCGTGGGCTGCTGCGGGATGCCTGGTGGATGAGTTTCTTGCCGGGGGTGACGATTGTGCTGTGCGTGCTGGCGGTGAACCGGGTGGGCGAAGGCCTGCGCGTGGCCTTTGAACCGGGGAGGTCGCTATGACGTTGCTCAGTGTGGAAAACCTGCGTATCGCCTTGCCGGCCGGTGCCGACCGCAGTCACGCGCTGTATGACCTGTCGCTGCAATTGCGCAGCGGCGAATGCCTATGTGTAGTGGGCGAGTCCGGCTCGGGCAAGTCGATGTTGGCCAAGGCATTGTTGCGCCAGTTACCGACGCCGCTGAGCGTGGAAAGCGGGCGACTGGTGTTTCGTGATGAAGACCTGGCGAAGCTCAGTGAAACCGCGATGCGCCAGCTGCGCGGGCGAGATATAAGCATGGTGTTCCAGGAGCCCATGAGCGCGCTGAACCCGCTGCTGCGCGTGGGTGAGCAGATCGATGAAACCCTGCGCGCCCACGGGGTGAAATCGGCCCAGGAGCGTCGCCGACGGGTTGTGGAGTTGCTGGGTTATGTCGGCCTGCCCGAGCCTGAACGCCTGCGCCTGGTCTATCCCTTTGAGCTCTCCGGTGGCCAGCGTCAGCGCGTGGTCATCGCCATGGCGTTGGCGTTCGATCCCTCGTTACTGATCGCCGACGAACCCACCTCGGCGCTGGACGTGACCACCCAGGCGCAGATCATCGATCTGTTACGCAAGATTCAACAGGACAAGGGCATGTCGCTGTTGTTCATCACCCATGATTTCGCCGTGGTCGAGGCAATTGCCGACTGCGTGCTGGTGCTGGAAAAAGGTCAACTGGTGGAGCAGGGCAGCGCCCATCAAGTATTGCGCAAGCCTCAGGCGCTTTATACCCAGCAACTGCTGGCAGCGGTCTCGGCGCAACCTCGGGCCCCGCGCACGACGGTGGACGGGAGTGTGGTGCTCAAGGCCGAGCAACTCAATAAAGTGTTTCGCAGCAACAGCGGTTGGTGGCGCAAGCGTGCCACCCAGGCCCTGGCGCAGGTTCAGTTGACCCTGCGCGAGGGTGAAACCCTCGGCATTGTTGGGGAGTCAGGCTCGGGGAAATCCACTCTGGGGCGTTGCCTTGTTCGGCTGCTACGTGCTGACAGTGGTCAAATTCAATGGCTGGGTCAGGATGTAACGGCGCTTTCCGAAGGGCGTTTGCGAGCATTGCGTAGCGATGTGCAGATGATTTTCCAGGACCCGTTTGCCTCGCTCAATCCGCGCCAGACCGTCGGTCGTATCGTCATGACCGGCCCGCTGGTACAGGGGCACTCAAAGGCCGAGGCCGAGCGGCGCGCGCGCTCATTTTTGGCGTTGGTTGGGCTACCCGCCACGGCGTTCGAGCGCTATCCCCATGAGTTCTCCGGTGGCCAGCGCCAACGTATCGGTATCGCCCGTGCCTTGGCTGTGGAGCCGAAAATACTCATCGCGGACGAATGCGTTTCCGCTCTGGATGCGCTGATCCAGGTACAGATTCTCGAGTTGCTTGAAGACCTGCAACGTCGGCTCAAGCTGAGCATTGTGTTCATCACCCACGATTTGCGAGTGGCCGCCAGACTGTGTGATCGCATTGCCGTGATGCAGGGCGGGCATGTGGTGGAGCAGGGGGAAGCGGCAACGCTACTGGTCCATCCGCAACACGCTTATACCCAGACCTTATTGCGTGGTTTCTCCAGAACCGTCCTCCCTTCGACAGTCACTCCTCAAAACCTTGAATTCAAAGAGGCTTGTCCCACTCATGGCTGATTTACACGCATTTTCTGATTTACCTCTGGTGCGGGGCGAGCGGGTGGAAATCCGTCCAGGACGGTACCTGAGCATCGCTTATCAACCAGGCACGCATCAGGCAGATACAGTCTTGTTCTTCGGGCATGGTGGTGGTGGTCACAAGGATCAATGGCGCGAGTTATGGCAGTCGTTGTCCGATCAGGGATACAGCCTGGTGGCGTGGGACCTGTTGGGGCACGGCGATAGTGAAAAGCCGCGCCAGCCGCAGGCCTATGCCTGGTCGGAACTGGTGGCAGATCAGCTGGAAATACTGAGCCGCTACGCTGCACGTCGGAATATCCTGGTTGCACATTCCTTTGGTACCGGACTGGGGTTGAGTGCCTTGCTGGAGCTTCCACGCAGGTTGCCGCAGGTGACCATAGATGGCGCCCTGTTGCTAGGCACACAACTGCATCGCCCGTTGAGCCGTGGTGGTCTGATGTCTCTGCCTGCCTGGGTGTTGGAGCTGCTGCGGCCGTTGCTGGCCAAGGGCTTTCGTCAACGTGCGTGGCACTCCGCAGCCGATCCCCGGCTGGTGGCCTACGAGGAAAACCTGACCCGTCGCAATCGTCTGTATGTGTTCAAGTCTCTACTGCAAAACGCCCAATGGCCCGACGCCGATGCCCTGGCCCGACTGACGTTGCCGACTTATGTGTTAGCGGGAGACAGCGACGGGCTGACGCCCTCCAGTGGGGGTGAAGCGCTCGCCCGACAGCTGCCAACGGGTAGCTTTGAGGTGTTGGAGCGGTGTGGTCATCAATTGATGTTGGAGCGGCCTGCGCAGGTGCTGGCGGCGTTCCAGAGGCTGATGAAAAAACTTGATCAGCGTCCAGGTTCGTCCGGTTGAGCTGGCTTAAGTTGATAAAGCGCGCAGCTGAGAAATGCACCGTTGGCGCTGACCAGGCGTTTGCTCGGCTCGCCGACAACACGGCCACGCCTTCGAAAGCCCAATGCTCGAGAAAGGCGGTCTCCGACACTTTTATAACTATAAATTCATATTTTGTACTTATTGATACCTTTTAGTTATTTTTATTTTAATAATCAGACGCAGATAGCCGGCGCGAGAAGGCTTAAGTTAATTCCAAAAAGATATTTATTTGTTCTTTTTAAGATCGATTAGCTTTATGTCTCTGGAAAGCGTTGCGCTCCCTGCGCGGCGCTTTTTTTGCTTCAGGACACGGTGTTCGGATCATGGCCTGAGGCTCAGCCAATTTTCTACTCTGGGGCGAGCGCGTTGCCCGCATCCAGGGGTCGCTTGCCCGGAGCTCCTGTGACACTTATTCAAACCTCTTTGGCAACTGCCCGGATCGACTCATCTCAACAGCGTGCGCAACCCTCCAGCGATCACGCCAATGAGGTCGACGTTGTGCTTGAGTTGCGAGACGTCACCAAAGCCTATCTGCGCAAAGGTTCGTCAGTGCTGCCGGCCGTCAGCAATGTCAGTTTGAAGGTGCGGCGCGGTGAAGTTCTGTGCCTGATGGGCACATCAGGAAGCGGGAAATCCACGCTGCTGCGGCATATCAATCGCTTGATTGAGCCCTCGAGTGGCGATGTCTTGATCGAAGGGCAGACCATCAGCGGTTTGAGCCACAAAGCTTTGCGCGACTTGAGATCGCGCCGCATCGGGATGGTGTTTCAGCATTTT
The DNA here is from genome assembly GCF_058797315.1 of Pseudomonas sp. GW823-FHT02F05. Lineage (NCBI taxonomy): Bacteria > Pseudomonadati > Pseudomonadota > Gammaproteobacteria > Pseudomonadales > Pseudomonadaceae > Pseudomonas > Pseudomonas sp. GW823-FHT02F05. The sequence goes on along the minus strand of NZ_JBXAJM010000002.1, from coordinate 16,961 downwards.
GGCCTGTTGCCCCATCGTACGGTGCTGGACAACGTCGCGCTGCCCCTCGAATTGCGTGGTGAACCCGAGTCGATTCGTCATGCTGCGGCTATTCTGCAGTTGCAGGCGGTAGGTCTGGAGGGGTGGGGCGAACATTATCCCCATGAGTTGTCCGGTGGCATGCAGCAACGGGTTGGCCTGGCACGCGCATTGGTGACTGATCCCGACATTCTACTGATGGACGAGCCGTTCAGTGCGCTGGATCCGACCATTCGACGCGATCTGCAAAGTCATTTCCTGGCACTGGTGCGTGAGCGCGGTATCAGCACATTGCTGGTCACGCATGACCCGGCCGAAGCCATACGCCTTGCTGACCGCATCGCAGTGCTACGCCGAGGACGGCTGGTGCAATTGGGCACGCCCAAACAGTTGCTCGAGCATCCGGTTGACGCCGAAGTTGCCGACTTTTTCCGGGACTTCAATCCAACCCATACACCCCTTCACAGCGTCGACAGCGTTGGCCTTCAGCCCCCCGAAATCGCTCCTCGTGGGCCGCACGTCCAGCCCGGCTTGCGCGGGTGGCAGGCATTGTTGCTGGGGCCTGCAGCGCTTGCTGCGCGAGGCAAGGGCGGTTTGTTTTGGCTCGGCTTCGCCGTTGAGCTCGCAGCGCTAGCGGCACTGGCCCAGGGCATTGGCAGTTCATCATGGCTGGCGATTCTGTCGGCGGTGATGGTGTTCGCGGCCAGTCGTTTCACAGCGCTCTCGTTGAGCCGCCAGCCTGTGCTGCGCAACGTATCGGGTTGGGGCCTGCCTTTGGCTGTGCTGATGGTCAGTCAGGCATTGGTGATCTGGCGCGTTGTCACACCTGACGCCACCAGTGTGCTGCTGCAGTTCCCGGCCAATCGCCAGGCCTTGCTGCTGGCGGCACAGAGCATTGATGAATTCATTGGCTGGTCGCAGGTGACGTTCGAGGGGGCATTCGTCGGCGTGATCGTTGCCGTTCGCACCGTCATCGAAGGCATTGAAAACCTCCTAGGTTGGTTGCCATGGCCGGTTTCGGCACTGGCGCTGGTGTTTCTGGCGTGGCGTTCAGCTGGCTTGGCGCTGGCACTGACCAGCAGCGCAGCCTTGTTGTACATCGGCCTGTTTGGCTTTTGGGAGCGAACCATTGCCACGCTGGCGCTGGTCGGTTCTTCGGTACTGATTGCCCTGGTCATTGGCGTACCCACCGGCATCCTGCTGGCGAAGCGTCCGCTTGTACGGCGGGTGATTACGCCCCTGCTGGACGTCATGCAGACCCTGCCGACGTTTGTGTACCTGATTCCTGCCGTGGCGTTCTTTTCTGTCGGCAAGACCCCCGCCGTGATCGCGACCGTGATTTTCGCCCTGGCGCCGATGATTCGTCTGACGTCGCTGGGTATCCAGGAAGTTGCGAAGGATGCTGTCGAAGCGGCGGTGGCACACGGAGCCAGTCCTTGGCAAACCCTGATCAAGGTGCAGCTGCCCTTGGCTCGCCGCTCGCTGTTATTGGGGATTAACCAGACCATCGTCATGAGCTTGTCGATGGTGGTGGTCGCTGCCCTGATCGGCGCCGGCGGCCTGGGTTATGACGTGATGACGGCGCTGCGCAACATCAAGGGCGGCGAAGGCGTGCTTGCCGGCGTGGCGATCGTCCTGTGTGCACTGATCCCTGACCGAATCATTCAATCGAGCTTGCGTAAGCAAGACCACCGGCACAACTAACTGAGAGATTTATCGTGAAGACACATCTGTCGCGTACATTCGGTGCGGCCGCATTGCTGGCCTCCTTGATTCTCCCGGCCACCGTCTTCGCCAAGGACAAAATTGTCATTGGCGAGCAGAACTGGACGGGGGCTATCGCCATTCAACACATCCTTGGTGAGGTAATCAAAAGCCGACTGGATGGCGATGTGTCGTATCTGGCCGGGGATGTCGCTGTGCTGTTCAGCGCAGCCGCCAAAGGCGACGGCTCGGTCGACGTACTGACCGATATCTGGCTGCCTAACCAGTCGGCTGCCTGGGCTAAATACGTCACGGGCGGCACCCGGTCATTGGTGCCGAACACTCATCCGTATGCGGGGGAACAAGGGTTTTACATTCCCGGTTATTTGCAGGACAAGTACGGGGTCAAATCCATCTACGACCTGAAAAAACCTGAAGTGGCCAAGCTCTTTGAGCCACTGGGCGGCGGTAAGGCGGAGTTGCTGGTGGGGCCGGCGGGCTGGGAGTCGACTTACATCGGCCAGATCAAGGCCAAGGATTACGGGTTTGCCGATAAATTCGAGTCGGTGTCCACCGAAGCCTCGGTGACCTACGCCAAACTCGCCTCGGCGTACAAGGCGCAACGTGGCGTGGTGTTCTATGCCTACACCCCGGACTGGATCTTTTCGGCCTTTGACCTGCGTCGCCTGGAAGAGCCGGCATTCGACGGTTACGCCCAGGACAACAAAAAAGATGACCCGCTGTACAAGGCTGATGGTTGCTGGAAATTCATCAGTCCGACCGTCGACCCGGACTGGCTGAACAAGAGTCAGATCACCTGCGCCTTCCCGGATGCCAAGGTGCATATCCTGGCCTCCGCTGTCTTGCAGAAACGCGCACCGAAAATTGCCGAGTTCCTGCGTAATGTCGCGATCGAACCTGCGCAACTCAATGAGCTGATCCTGAAGATCGAAAAGGAAAAACAGCCAGCGGACGTCGCGGCCAAGGCGTGGGTACAGGCGAACAGCGCCACGGTTGATCAATGGCTCGCCGCCTCGGCGCCGAAAGTGAGCGCGATCCAATGAGCCAGGCGTCCTTGCGTTTGCTCGATGGTGGCATGGGCCGCGAATTGCAGCGTATCGGGGCACCGTTTCGCCAGCCTGAATGGTCGGCCCTCGCGTTGATCGAGGCGCCTGACTATGTGCTGCAGGCTCATCAGGCATTCATTGAGGCCGGTGCGCGAATCGTCACCACTAACAGCTACGCGGTGGTGCCGTTTCACATCGGTGATGAGCGCTTTGCCGAGCAGGGCCGTGCGCTGGCCGAACGGGCCGGACGCCTGGCTCGTCAGGCGGCGGCCGGCAGCACCGAACCGGTCACGGTGGCCGGATCGTTGCCGCCGGCGCTCGGGTCTTATCGACCTGACTTGTTTGATCATCAACGTTCGGTCGTGATCCATCGCGAGCTCATCGCCGGATTGCAGGCGCACGTTGATGTGTGGCTGGCGGAAACCCAGAGTTCCATCGCTGAAGTCCGGGCAGTCGTCGAGGCGCTTGGCGCAGAATCGAAGCCGCTTTGGCTGTCGTTCACGCTGCTTGATGAAGCCGGCGAGCCACCGCGATTGCGTTCCTCGGAGTCAGTCGCCCAGGCGGTACATGTAGCGGTCGAATTGGGGGCGAGGGCGGTGCTGTTCAATTGCAGCCAGCCGGAAGTCATGGCGGCGGCGCTGGCGGTGGCGCGGCATGTCCTTCTGCACCTCGATCAAAGCATCGAGCTTGGGGTTTACGCAAACGCGTTTCCGCCTGTCAGCACCGAGGCAAAGGCCAACAGCACGCTGCTGGAGATTCGCCGCGACCTGGGCCCTGAATCCTACCTGCACTGGTCCAGAACCTGGGTAGCGGCGGGTGCCAGTATTGTCGGTGGATGCTGCGGTATCGGGCCTGAACATATTGCGCAGTTGCATGCGCATCTGCTGCCAAACGCAGCAGTTGTAGGTGCATGACTGATTTTCGCCAAGACGTAATTGTTGAGCAGGCGACATTCGGTGCTGGCTGTTTTTGGGGGCTGAAGCGGCATTCAGGTCGTTGCCGGGCGTGCTCGACACGCGGGTGATTTTCTACCGCTGTCTGATCGAACATTTCTTGACACTGCGCGATCCAACCTCATTGGATCGCCAGGGCGCGGATGTTGAGTCGCCCTTGCTCTCGGAGACGTTTTACGGCATCAAGGTGAGGCTCTTTCGAAGGTCTAAGGACTTACACCACCGGCTTGATGATCCGTCGTCCGATTGGCTTTGGGTAGAATCCAATAGCCTTGCTTGGAATTACCCCTTTTTTCGCTCTTGAAAACACCCCAAAAACAAGTCCAGAATTGAGTCTTTTCCTGCTTCGGCAAGAAAATAAACCCCTTAGATTTCAATGGGGCTGACGCCAAATGCGAGTCTCGTTTCCCCCTCCAATCTCCTAGATTGTTTTCGCTGAATCGTCAATCCGCCAACGCTCGTGCTGCGTTTTGCCGCAATTGGTCTAAGTAGTTTGCCCATTGCTGAGCAGCCTCCCGGCGCTGTACTAACAGTTGAGCGCGCGCGTACACAGCTCCCAGCGCACCTGGCATGCGGTGTGATAACGACAGTTCGAGCACGATTGGGTCAATACCCAAGTGTTCGTGGGCAATGGTGCGGTAGGTAGCGCGAAAGCCGTGGGCAGTGATGTCGTACTCCGGCCAAATACGCTGAAAGGACTTGAGCATAGAAGTTGGATTGATGGAGCGACCCGGATAGACCGGTGAGACGAACACCCATCCTTTTCCTTCTTGATCCACCACACGGGTTTTACTTAGCTCGCGTAACAGAACCAGAGCTTGCTCTGGCAACGGCACGATGTGCTTGCTCTTGTCCAGATGCTTGGTCTTACTCACGACATAGCGCCAATCGGCGCCCACCAAGTCGACGTCTTCCCAGCGCATCTGCACCAGTTCGCCAGGGCGGACCGGCAACATCACCAGTAGACGCATAGCGGTGGCAACGCTGCCGTCGTTGCATTCATCCAGCCTTAGAAGAAACCTGCCCAGGTCTGCAGGTCTTTCGATCGCGGGGTTGCTGGTCACGACGTGGCGAATTTTCAGCTCCTCGATGTTACTGAGCGCCACGTTGCGCTCCACCCAGCCGCGACCTTCGGCAAAGCCCAGAACGGCACGGATGATGGTACGCACGCGCCGAGCCATGGCCATGATGCGCTGGCGGCGCAACTCAGTGATTATCGTAGTGATGTGCTCCAACTTGATCTCGCTGATCGTTTTTTTGCCAATGGCAGGCAAGATGTGGTTGTTCAGCGCTCCGGTAAAGCCCGAGATGGATTTGGTCACCAATTCGGCAGACTTGAATGCCAACCATTGCTCGGCTACGTAAGCGAAGGTGCGCTCTTCATTGAGCAACTGTGCCTCGATCTTGGCGGTCTTGGCCTTGAGCGGAGCGGTGTGGTTAGCCACGTCGCGGCGTGCGCTGCGGGCAATGTCGCGCGCCTCCTTGAGGCTTATGTCGGGGTAAGCGCCGATGGAGAAGCGGTTTTCCTTCCCATGCAGCCGATACTTCAATCGCCAAACCTTGGAAGGGGATTTGCCGACCTTACTCGACGCCCTCACCTCCAAGTAGAGGCCAGGAACTTCGCCATCGGCGTGTTTGCCAGGTTCGGTCAGTGAGCGGATCAAGGCATCGCTGAGTTTTCGTTTGAAAACAACCGCATTATCTGGGGGCATCTGTGGGGGCATCCTTTTTAAGGAACCGAAATTTGCCCCCAATTATGCCCCCATGGGTCGTGGAATCCATTGGAATTAGACAGACGGCCATGGACGTTATTTTCAATTAACTTGTTGTTATTAAAAGGTTTTATGGAATTTAGTGGAATTCCGTTACAGGCTATCGGGGTCCCCAAAAAACATCTGAATCCGCGACCTCAACCACCGCTCCCCCGGATCATTATCCTGCGACCCCCGCCACGCCATGTGCAGCTCAAACGAGCGCACCGGCAACGGCGGGTCCTCGGCACGCAAACCACCCGCTGACGTCAGCGCTTCCGCCGCATAATCCGGCACGGTGGCCAGAATGTCCGTACCCGCCAGCAACGTGCCCAGGCCATTGAACTGTGGCACCGCGAGCACAACGTGGCGCTTGCGGCCGAGTTTTTCCAGCTCTTCATCGATAAACCCGCTCAAGTCACCGGCAAAGGACACGAGCGCGTGGGGCCGTGAGCAGAAGTCATCCAGGCTCAGCGAGCCCGGTACGCTGTCGGCGCGCAGCAGTTTGGGCAGGCTGCGGCGCAGTACTTTGCGCTTGGCGTTGGCGGGCAGGTCGGCGGTGTAGCTGACGCCAATGGAGATTTCACCGGAGGCCAGCAGGCCGGGCATCAGGATGTAATTGACGCGGCGTACCACCAGCACAATGCCGGGGGCTTCGGAACGCAGGCGTTTGAGCAACTGTGGGAGCAAGGCGAACTCGACGTCGTCGGAAAGGCCAATGCGAAACACGGCGGTGCTGGTAGCCGGGTCGAATTCGGCGGCGCGGCTGACGGCGGTGGAGATTGAGTCCAGCGCCGGGGAGAGCAGGGCGAAGATTTCCACGGCGCGGGCCGAGGGTTCCATGCTGCGCCCGGTGCGCACGAACAGAGGGTCATCGAACAACCCGCGCAGGCGTGACAACGCCGCGCTGATGGCCGGCTGGCCGAGGAACAATTTCTCGGCGGCGCGGGTCACACTGCGCTCATGCATCAAGGTTTCGAATACGATCAAGAGGTTAAGGTCGACACGACGCAGGTCGTTACGGTTCATCTTGTGTCCTGGAAGAGTCAGCAAACTTGATGTGAGCGGTCACGTAGCAACCCCCTGAGGTTCGATTCAGAAGGATGACCGGCATGAATCTTACGGGGAAAGGCTGGTACTCTGCACCGGCTAATTGATTTTTCCTACGATAGTTGAGGTGTGTTCCTCGCTCGCGGAATCAATGACAGGCATGTCGACTATTAATGGTGACCGGTGGTCTTACCCCCAAAGCCCAGATAAAGTTCATGGCATTAGAGGTTACTTTGACGAGGTTTGCGATGTCCCGCACGATCCGTTTTCACAAGTTTGGTCCGGCCGAGGTGCTCAAATGCGAAGAGCATGCGGCCGCGCAGCCCGCACCGGGCGAAGTGCAGGTGCGTGTCGACGCGATCGGCATCAGTTGGTACGACATTCTGTGGCGCCAGAACCTGGCGTCTTCTCATGCACGCCTGCCTTCTGGCCTGGGCCATGAGATGGCCGGGGTTGTGGTTGCCCTCGGCGACGGCGTGGATGACTTGGCGGTGGGCGATAAAGTCGCCAGTTTTCCGGCCGAGAGCCCCAATGATTACCCGGTGTATGGCGAGCAGATCGTCTTGCCCCGTTCGGCCCTGACCCGGTACCCGGATGTCTTGAGCCCGATTGAAGCCAGCGTGCATTACACGCCGTTGCTCATCGCGTACTTTGCGTATATGGACCTGGCGCGGGTCAAACCGGGCCAGTTTGCCCTGGTGACCGACGCCAGCCACTGTGCCGGCCCTTCGTTTGTGCAGTTGGGCAAGGCGCTGGGTGTGCGGGTGATTGCCGCCACCAAGGACAGTGCTGAACGTGAATACCTGCTGTCCCTCGGGGCGGAAAAGGTCATCGTTACCGAAGAACAGGACCTGCTGATGCAGATCAACAAGTTCACGGACAACCGTGGCGTCGACGTGGTGTTCGATGGCCTGGGTGGCCCGCAGATGTCGCTGCTCGGTGACGTCCTGGCGCCGCGTGGCAGCCTGGTGCTGTATGGCCTGCAAGGTGGCAACCAGACGCCGTTCCCGGCCTGTGCGGCGTTCCAGAAGAACATTCAGTTCTTTGTGCACTGTATCGGCAACTTCACCGGCAAGCCGGAGCTGGGCATTATCCAGGACCAGGTGGCGTTGCAGCGTGCGTTGCGCGATATCAACCAGCTGACAGCCGACCGTGTGCTTGTCCCACTGAAAACCACGGTATTTCCGTTCAGTCAGTTCGTCGAAGCGCACCGATACATGGATGAATGCCCTTGCCGCGAACGGGTGGCGTTGCAGGTTGAAGCTGTTTGAGCTGTAGGAGTATTCGCAAATGAATACTCCGGCGCCTGAGCTGATGAGGCAAATGCGCCATTTGACAGGGCTTAACCCGCATCGGGGTTGAGCCGCCGCACGGGCGCTGCGCCCCGTAAACAATACCGTTATTGCCCTCCGCCGCCCTGAAACCCAGTGCGGCGCTGTTGTGTGGGCGTCATTTAAGTTGGGTTGGCAGGCCATCTGAACTGCTTTTCGACGCTGTTCTGTATCTGTTAATCATTGTTTGAGTGCCGATAATTGAGCCTTCTTTGTCATCTCAAGGATTGAGCCATGATTGAATGCCGGGCATTAACATCTCGCGCTTGCGGAACTAACGATGGTCTGATTTTTTTTTCGAAAAGTACAAAGTGTGCACCCCGTCGTTTTGCAAGAAGCCAGGATGAGTGGATGATTAATATTTGTCGGATGCTTCTCTAATTTCTTAGTTAAAGCAGTGTAGGACGTTGTCAGAGCCTTCCTAAGGCTGGCGGTCTTTGGCGCTGTAAGGCGCGCAGCTACGTGGTTCACGTCCTGGGATAGTCATCGACTGTTCTTTTGGTTGTACCTGCACTTTTGTTGCAGAGTGCTAATGTTGAATCCATGTCGTGCTGCGCAACGGATGACAAGCCTACAAGTGTAATAGGTCGAGCGCTCCTGTGTGGTAGTTGCTCGAAACTAATATTTCAACTCAGGTAGTAGAACGATGAGCACTATTCACGAACAAGCCATGAGCTATGTTTACCAGCAAGTTTTGCAACGTTTAGTGGGGCACTTTACCCGTGCTGAACGTACGGTGCTTCAATTGCTGATCCAGCGAATCGTGGTGGCCGCCGGTGGCATGGAGCAAGTGGGGAATTACAAAGTACTGATCGGGCACGGCGGCGGCGCAGTCAGCAGCTACACCTTGGCGATGCTGCGCGCTGCGCAACTGACCATCGCTGGGCGCGCGCCCAAGACTTTTCATTTGCGTGTGGCCACGTTGCGGCACGCGGGTATGACTCAGGCCACGCTCGATTCGCTGCACCACGGCTACGGCGCGCTATTTTTCCACGATGACCCACGGGTGGAACTGTTGATGGTGGAAAACCACGAAGTGCTGCCCTTCAATCATCAACGGCCTGCGGCCAGTGCCGGGCGTGAAGTGAGCCGGCGCAACAAGCTGATGATCGGGCACCTGACGTCCGGCGACATTCGTGCCACCCTGTGCAACGACACTTTTTTGGCCCTCGGCGATTTCTACCAGCAGGTCGCCACCTGGAATGGCGGCGTGCATGCTCTGGTCAGCGGCGACTCGGTGCGCAAGCAAAGCCAATATATCGCGTGGCTGAAAAAAAGCGCCTTGGCAACCGGCCTGACATTCGCACCCGCTAACCCGTCGTCGCTCAGTGCATGGTTTGCACGCATGGAGGAATGGAGTGTCGGTTGCTACCGCCACCTGTATGGCGAGCACTACGCAGGCGCTGAGAGTCCTGGCCGGGGCGGGCACCGTCATGTGGCATATATCGGCATTGCCGACCTGCTTGACGACGTGGACGTTGCCCAAGCGCCACTGCTCACTCAATTCCTCGCCCACAAGCGGGACCCATTCGAGTTCCACTTCAGCCATCCTGCTTACCCCAACCCTTTACTCATGGCGCATATGCATGGGTTGCAGGCCCAGTGCCTGCGCGAACTCTCCTACGAACATGGCGTCGAGGGGTTCTTGCGTCAGGCGGCGGACTACCTGCATCGAAGACAGGTACCTGTTGCGTTGATCACCGAAGCGTGTGCTCTGCAGGGCCAACTGTTGTCTACAGCTTGTGCTCAGGCGTTCTCTGGCCTGGACGAAAGCCAATTGACCTGCCTGGTGTTCGCGCCGTTCGTCCAGCATGGCGAACGCCTGGAGGGTTACTTGCGTCAATGCCATCCCGGCATGCTGGTAGCGCTCCCCGAGCTCCACAAGGCCCTGCAGGGCAAGCCCGTCGCGGACATGCTGCACCAGTGGCTGATGGATATCAGCGGGTTGTCGCTGCCGTTGTTGCAGCACCTGTACCGCAAATGCCCGCTGCCGGGCAAACGCAGTGCGCGTGTATGTGAACCTCGTTTCAAGCGGTCCAAGGCTCGTATCACTCAAATGTCGGGACGCTAGTCGCGTGTATTCACCTATGGAAACTGGTGATCAGCGATGAACCTGAGGGGAGAGCGACAGGCAGACTTTGCCTATCAGGCGGTGTATCGCTACATGATCAACCTGATCAATGAAGTCAGCCGGGAAGCACCGGTCAAGCTACCGTCCCTGCGCCAGTTGGCGACGCGGTTGAACGTGTCAATCTCGACGATTCAGTACGCTTACTCGCTGTTGGAAAAAGAAGGGCGAGTGTACTCGGTGGCCAAGTCCGGCTACTTCGCCTGGCCCGTGGCCGCAACCATGCCCATCATGGCGGGTACGGACTTGCTCGAGCGCTTGTATACAGCCGCCCGGCGCCCGGCGATGGTTGTGCTCAGCAATGATGAACCGGCGCTGTTGGGGTCCCTCGATGGCGCGTTGCTGGCGCTGGAGCGCCAACTGGTGCGCCGGTATCCCCATCATCTGCAACCGTCGCAACCTTGTGGCGTGTGGGAGTTGCGTGCTGCATTGGCAGCCCGTTATACCGCGTCGCCCACCCATTGTTGGCAAGCTGATGAGGTGTATATCGGTGCCGACCTTCAGGGCGTTCTGGAAATTCTCGTTGATGCCCTGGACCTTAAAGGCACGGTGGTGGTAGTTGAATCGCCGTGCGATTACCTGGTCTTGCGCCTGCTACAGGCCGCTGGCGTGCGGGTCATTGAATGGCCCTGGCGTGCCGACGGCCGCCCGGACTTGACCACATTGGAGCACCTGCTGCGTCATGAACCAGTGCACCTCGTGCTGCTCTCATCCGTGGTCAGCATGCCTTCGGGTAACGCCATGACCGACCCCGAGCGGCTGCACGTAGCGCGTCTGCTCGACCAGCACGGCTGCTGGTTGCTGGAGAACGATACCTTTGGTGACCTGAGCTTTGCGCCGCCCGGATCGGCCTTGCGCAGCCTGGTCAACCCAGAGCGGCTGATCGTGTTTTCTTCGTTCGAAAAGGTTTTGGGCCCGGAAGCGCCCTTTGGTTACCTGCTGGCGCGGCAGATGAGCAATGAATTGCAACGCCAGTTCTTGCTGCGTTCGTTTTGACTGTCCGCCATTCGTCAACGCGCCATTGCGCGGCTGTACGAAAGCGGTCGGTTCGACCAGCACCTTCACACGCTGCGCCAGCGCCTGCATGAGCAGGCGCACGCCATGAGTCACCGCTTGGATGCGCGTATGCAAGGGTGTGTGCATTACCGCATGCCCGTGGCCGGGGCGAGTTTTTGGTTGCAGTCGACGGCGCCGGTGGATATGCGCCTGGTGTTTCAGCGCATGCTCGCCCAGCAGGTGGTGATTGCCCCAGGCGAACTGTTCAGCCTCAGTGGTTTGCATCACCAGCATATGCGCTTGAGCCATACCTTCAGCGGCCATCCCAACCTGGACATCGCCCTGGATACGCTGGCGCAGACGCTCCTGCAGGCGCAGACCGAGTAGGAGCGAGCTTGCTCGCGAAAAACGTCAACGATAACGCGCGCTGCCTGAATAAACGCGGCGCCTGTGAGTTTTTCGCGAGCAAGCTCGCTCCTACAACTATCCAATGTGTGAGCCGGCTTGCCTGCGATAGCGGCCTGACAGCCGATCAGGATGTAGCGTATGAAATTTCTCTTCAGACCGTCGGATCGATACCGTCGCGCAGTAGTCCAAGTCCCAGTAAACTGTCATTTTTTCCGAATCCTTCTTTGCGAGGTTTATGCATGACTATCAGTCCTTTTGCGGGCAAGCCGGCACCAGCCCAGTTGCTGGTGGATATCCCGCGACTGGTCACGGCCTATTACACCGGCCAGCCTGATGCAGCGATCTCCACTCAGCGCGTGGCTTTTGGTACCTCCGGGCACCGTGGCAGTTCGTTCGAACTGAGTTTCAACGAGTGGCATGTGCTGGCTATCAGCCAGGCCATTTGCCTGTACCGCGAAGCTCAGGGCATTACCGGCCCTTTGTTTGTCGGCTTGGATACCCATGCATTGTCGACGCCAGCCGGTGCCAGCGCCTTGGAAGTACTGGCGGCCAACGGCGTGCACGTCATGCTGGCCGAGGGCGACGAGTACACGCCGACGCCGGCGATTTCCCACGCCATCATCTGCTATAACCGGGGCCGTACCAGCGGCCTGGCGGACGGCATTGTGATTACACCGTCTCACAACCCGCCGCAAAGTGGCGGCTACAAGTACAACCCGCCTAACGGTGGCCCAGCCGATACTCACGTCACCAAGTGGATCGAAGCCAAGGCCAACGAACTGCTCGCCAACAAGCTGGCCGGGGTCAAGCGCATCACTCACGGCCAGGCGCTCAAGGCCGACACCACCCATCGCCATGACTACCTCAACAGCTATGTGGCCGACCTGATCAATGTGATCGACATGGACGCGATCCGCAGCGCCGACCTGCGCTTGGGCGTGGATCCGCTGGGCGGAGCAGGGGTGCGCTACTGGTCGGCGATTGCCGAGCACTACCGTTTGAACCTGGAGGTGGTGAATACCGAGGTCGACGCCACCTTTCGCTTCATGAGCGTCGACTGGGACGGCCAGATTCGCATGGACCCGTCCTCCAGCTATGCCATGCAAAGCCTGATCGGTCTCAAGGAGCGTTTCGACGTTGCCTTCGCCTGCGACCCGGACCACGACCGCCACGGCATCGTCACGCCTTCCGGTGGTTTGCTGGCGCCCAACAACTACCTGGCGGTGTCCATCGACTATCTGTTCCAGAACCGCCCGGACTGGCGTGCCGATGCGGCCGTGGGCAAGACCGTGGTCAGCAGCGGCCTTATCGACCGCGTCGCGGCGCGCATCGGCCGTCGCCTGTACGAAGTGCCGGTGGGCTTCAAATGGTTTGCCGATGGCTTGTTTGAAGGTTCGTTGGGGTTTGGCGGCGAAGAAAGCGCCGGTGCCTCGTTCCTGCGCAAGGACGGCAGCGTGTGGAGCACCGACAAGGACGGCCTGATCCCGGCCTTGCTGGCCGCGGAAATGACCTCGCGCAAAGGCCAGGACCCGAGCCAGATCTACCGTGGCTTGACCGATGCCCTGGGTGAGCCCTTCGCCATTCGCGTGGATGCCAAGGCCACTCCCGCGCAAAAAGCCCTGCTTGGCAAACTGTCACCGGAGCAGGTGACGTCCACGCAATTGGCCGGGGAGAGCATTCAACAGATCCTCAGCCATGCGCCGGGCAACAACCAGGCAATTGGCGGTTTGAAAGTCATGACCGAAAACGGCTGGTTTGCCGCACGGCCCTCGGGCACGGAGGACATCTACAAGATCTACGCCGAGAGCTTCATTGGCGAAGAACACCTCAAGCAACTGGTGGAAGAGGCTCAGGTGTTGGTTGATGGTGCAATCAGCCAATAACTGACACTCATGCGGTAGAAGTGTGGGAGGGAGCAGGCCCCCTCCCACATTAGATAGCAACAAGAGTGGAGATCAGGCCAGGTCCACCAGCACGATTTCGCTGTCCTCAATCGCCGTCACCCGCAGTACCTGTTCATCCTCAACCGCCACGCCGTCTCGCGCCTGTGCCCGCACACCATTGACGTCAATCACGCCCGTGGCGGGCACCAGGTATGCCCGGCGGCCGCTGTCCAGCCGATACTCCGCGCTTTCTCCAGCTTTCAGGTTAGCTGCCACCAAGCGTGCATCCGCACGAATCCGCAAGCTTTCAGTATCGCCAGCCTTGCCGCTGGCCAGCGTCACAAAGCCCTCGCGGTTGCCTTGCGGAAACGGTTTGGCGCCCCAGGACGGTGGCAAGCCGGCTTCATTGGGGATGATCCAGATCTGGAAGATTTTGGTTGGCGTGGCCTTCAGGTTGTATTCGCTGTGGGCAATGCCGGTGCCCGCGCTCATTACCTGCACATCTCCGGCTTCGGTGCGGCCTTTGTTGCCCAGGTTGTCGGCATGGCTGATGGCGCCTTCGCGCACATAAGTGATGATTTCCATGTCGCGGTGTGAGTGCTGGGGAAAGCCGCTGCCGGGGGCGATGATGTCGTCGTTCCACACCCGCAGGTTGCCCCAGTGCATGCGCTGGGGGTCGTGGTATTCGGCAAAGGAAAAGTGGTGATGAGCGTCAAGCCAGCCATGGTGGGCGCCGCCCAGGCTGGTGAAAGGTCGAAGTTCAAGCATGATCGTCTCCTGTTGATGAGCCCATCATCCCGCAGCGCATGATCGATAAAAAGCGTAAAAAATGCCGGTTTATGATCCGTTTTTTCGATGATTATTCCCGATGTTCACTTTCACTTCATCGCCTAACTGCATGACAGCAAAGCAATTGGCTGGAACTGAGCGGCGTTTCCGGCGACCATGGCGCCTTGGTCAAAACAAGCTCACCGCAGGAGTCCGCGTGTCGCAACAACAGCCTGATCTGCCCCCCGAACTGCGCCCCTTGGCTGAAATGCCGCTGTTGAAACGGCTGGCCGCGCGCCTGTTCGGTCATGGCCTCACCCGTTTGCGCGCGCAGCACAGGTTTTCCTGGTTACATGGCCAGGCCGACGGTTTTCGCAGTGGGCATGAGGCGGGCGTTGAATACGGTTACCGCGAGGGTAAGGCTGATGGCATCGAGGAAGGCCGGCAAGTCCTGCTGATTCGTGACTTTCGCCCTGATGAGCACAGCGCACCAAGCATAGATGACAGCCTGTTCGACGACTGGCGATTGCCGCTCACCGCGGAGGTGAAGAAGCGCATGAAGGCCGATGTCGCGCGCCTGCTGCCAGCCCATGCGCAGCCAAGCGCGGCGCAATGGAAGATGATTTTCAGCGACACCCCCTCGACCTCGGTGATTGCGGGTGCTGGCGCCGGCAAGTCGACGTCCTTGGTGCTGCGCATCCTGCTGCTCAGCCATTACCTGGGCTTTGAACTGAGTTCGATGACGGTGGTGACGTTCACCCGCGAGTCGCGCAAGGACTTCATCAACAAACTCATGGAAATTCTCAGCCTGTGGGGCCAACCCCTTGGCAGCAAGGAAGCCCAGGCGGTGGTGCGCACCTTTCACTCGCGCATCCTGCCCATGGTGCGCAGCCTGCCGGGCTTTGAACGGCTGCAGGCTTTTGAGAACCTCAGCGATGGTTTTGAAGACGCCGACAGCAACGCCTTCGACCTGCGTATCAGTGACGCCCAGCGGCAGCAGATGAACGCTTGTTATCACCGCTTGTATGGTCGCCATCAGCGTTTTCGCGAGTTGATTGCCCCCTTGGCCCGTCATGGTCTCCAGCTCAAAGAGCTAGAACGCGATCATCCGGACGTGCAAAAGCGCATGGCCGTGACTGAATTGGCGGCCAAGCGCGATGAAGAACTCTGTGATGTGATCGAAGACCTATGGTTTCGCGCCGGTGCCTGGCCGATCAAGGGCATCGAACCCAGCCGCCAGACCTTTGAAATCAACGGCGCGCAATTTCATTGCCACGGCTACATCCGGGAGTTGGATGCCTGGGTGGTGCTGGGGTTCGATGGGCGCGAAAACCCTCAGATCAGTCGGCCGAACTCGAAACTCTCGGTGCGCGCTGAATGGGCAGTGAAACGCACCCTGTTTCAAGCTTTCTGTAATAAGCCACTGATATGGCTGGATAATTACGAATCTTCAAAGCGCCTTTTGAGCAGCCTGGGCGGCGATGCCACGGCCGGGCCAGGCTTTGATTACAAGGTTAAAGGTGAACTCGCTTCAGCCCCCCTGTTGGACAGTTTTGTCATGGCGGCCGGGTTTATCGAGAACCTCGGCCTGGATGTGCCTACGGCGGTTGGCCAGATGAGCTTCGCCAAGGACGACCCGGACCGGCTGTTCTTCGAGGCCCTGAGCATTTTCTGGAAGGCCCTGGAAGATCACCTGTTGGAGCAGTCGCCGCCGATCATGACCTACAACCGGATGTTTTCCCTGTTTGGTGAAAACACCCCTGAGAACCTCAAGCTGCTGAGTGATCCGTTGCTGCGGCCGATGTCGCACCTGATGATCGATGAATTCCAGGACGTATCGCCGCAGATCGTGTCCTGGATCCGCGCCAGCCTGCGGGAAATCCGCAGCCGCGGGCCGGCCATGCACGTCGGGCGAGGTGCGCAACGCTCATCGTTGCTGTGCGTGGGGGACGATTGGCAATCCATCTACGGCTGGCGTGGCAGTTCGCCCAAGTACTTTATGGAGTTCAACAAGGAGTTCGTTTCGCCCAGCACCACCCGCGTGATGCTGGGGGAGAACTACCGTAGCCACCAGCACATCATCGACGCTGCCGAACATATCGTCCGTAGCGCGCCGGCCATCCCGGGCAAAAAGGCCAGGGCCAGTGGCGAGCCCAAGGCGCTTGTGCCCGTCACGGTGTTGGAACGTGACGACGCGGCACTGGCGCAGCGGTTGCTGGAGCATTATCAGCAGGGCGATTCGATCCTGATGCTTTATCGAAAAAGTAGCGATAAGTTATTGATTAACGAGCATATTCATTCTGTCGTTAATGTGGATTCTAGCTTGGCGCCTCAGGCGCGCAGGTTGAAACAGCTCACGTATCACAGTGCCAAGGGGCTGCAGGCGGACGCGGTATTTTTGCTGGGCGATTGTCAGCATGTCACCAGCTCGCCGTACAAGAACCAGGTGTATCGCATGGCGGGCTTGGGTAGGGATGGCGACAGTGAGCCTTATGACAATGCCCAGAGAGACGAAGTGTTGCGACTGGCCTATGTGGGGATTACTCGAGCGGTCAGCCATTGTTATTGGTATGTGGAAAAGCCGGAAGGCCAGGGTGTGAATGTGCCCAGGGCGTCTGAGCGGGTGGATGGCAGGAAGGTGTTTTTTGATGATCAGCGTGCAGTGAAGGGGGCTGGCTGATCTTCGATGAAGGCCCGACGCCGACGCGTCTCTACCTGACAACACGGGGTCGAAAATGTGGGAGCTGGCTTGCCTGCGAAGGCGGCCTGACAGTCAACACAATTGGATTGTGTACATATCCATTCCTGCGGTAACGGCCACTTAGGATTCCGCTCTTACAGCGGGTCACTTTTGGAAAGGCCCAAAAGTAACCAAAAGGCCTTCGCCCCACCACTCGGCACCTC